>JAFRMB010000049.1 GCA_017430945.1 Clostridia bacterium
CTCCGCCATCGCCAAGGCCCTGTGCGCCGCCGCCGAGAACGGCAAGGAGGTGACGGTGCTGATGGAGCTGCGGGCCCGGTTCGACGAGCAGAACAACATCGACTGGTCGGTGGAGCTGGAGGAGGCGGGCTGCCGGATCATCTACGGCCCTGAAAACCTCAAGTGCCACGCGAAGCTGTGCCTGATCACCCGGCGCGAGCGCGGCGGACTGGGCTACATCGCCCAGATCGGCACCGGCAACTACAACGAGAAGACCAGCACGCTGTACACCGACTTCTGCATGATGACCGCCGACGCCGCCATCACCCGCGACGCGGTGAACTTCTTCGAGAACATGCTGATCGGCAACAGCGACGGCGAGTATGAAAAGCTGCTGGTGGCCCCGTACTCGATGAAGAACCGCATCATGGAGATGATCGACGGCGAGATCGCGAAGGGCCCGCAGGGGCGCATCCGCGTGAAGGCCAACTCCGTCACCGACCGCGAGCTGATCGACAAGCTGAGCGAGGCCAGCTGCGCCGGGGTGAAGATCGACCTCATCATCCGCGGCATCTGCTGCCTGACGCCCGGCGTGCCCGGCAAGACTGAGAACATAACCGTCACCTCGGTGGTAGGCCGGTTCCTGGAGCACAGCCGCATCTATGCCTTCGGCGAAGGGCCGGAGATGAAGCTGTATCTGTCCTCCGCCGACTTCATGACCCGCAACCAGGACCGCCGCGTGGAGGTGGGCGGCCCCGTGCGTTCGCCGGAGCTGAAGCAGTTCCTGGAGGAATACCTCAGGCTGCTGCTCGCCGACAACACCCGGGCCTGGCGGCAGGACGCCGAAGGCATCTACACCCGGCTGCGCCCCGATGGCGCCGAGCCCATCGACGTGCAGGCCTGGTACCTGACCCACCCGATCGAGTTTGAAAAGTCGGTGCAGCCCAGGACGAAGCTTAAGGACCGCGTGCGACGGGCCGTGGAGACGGTCAACCGCAGAATTGGAAATCGGAAAGGAAGTGCTTGATGTGAACATGAAGCAACGCTTTGAGAGGTACAGTCGCAACAATGTGCTGCTCTCGGTGCTGATGGTAGTGCTGGGGCTGCTGCTGCTGATTTGGCCCGGCAAGACGCTGGAGTGGGCCGCAAAAATCCTGGGCGTCGCCTTCCTGCTGGGCGCGGTGATCTGCTGCGTCAGCTGGTATCGGGATCGCCACATCCACGGCGGCGATTACACCACGCTGGCCATTGGTATCATCAGCCTGGTGGCGGGCATTGTGGTCTTCGCCGCGCCTCACGGCGTGATCACGCTGCTGCCCAAGATTATCGGCGTAGTCATCGCCGTCAACGGCGTGCTGAACCTGGCCCAGGCGCTGGATTTGCGCAAGCGGGGCGGCAGCTGGCTTGGCCCGGTGATCATGGCGGCGCTGACCGTCGTGGCGGGCCTGTTCCTGGTGTTCTTCTCCTTCAGCGCCATGAAGGCCGCGGTGATGGTCATCGGCGGCGTGATCGTCTACAACGGCGTGTCAAACCTGCTGATCGAATCAAGATACAGAAAAGCTGGAAGGTAAATCATGAACAGGAAAGAAATCGCTGAAATCCGACGCCGGTTCAATCCGGACAAAAACGCCATCAGCTGCGTGCGGGGCTGCTATGTCAACGAAAAGCGGGAGGTCGTTTCCGCCTTTAACCATTCGCTGCTGTCCCTGCCGATGGAGGAGCAGGAAAAGTACCTGGCCCTGTTCAAGCGCACGCTGGCGGGCGTGCCGGGCCGCAACCTGATCGACATCGAATTCCGCCCCGACCAGGTAATGGAGGACGAGGCCCACCAGCTGCTGATGGGCCTGCGCAACACCGCCCTGACCGTGGACGCCGGGGTGGAGAAGCTGTGCCGGAAGATCATCGACAGCCTGGAGCTCGAGGGCAACTACCTGATCCTGCTGATGCACGACGCCTACGACGTGCCCTTCCGCCATACCGACGAAAACAAGTCGGACGTCATCTCCGAGGAGGTCTTCAACTACATACTGGTCAGTATTTGCCCGGTGAAGCTGACCAAGCCCGCGCTGAGCTATTTCAGCGAGGACAACGACTTCCACGCGCGCGAGGAGGACTGGATCGTCGGCGCGCCCGAGCTGGGCTTCATGTTCCCGACGTTCGACGACCGCGCCGCGAACATCTACAGCGCGCTGTACTTCACCCGCGACGCCGACGAGATGCACGAGGGCTTCATCGACGCGGTGTTCCACTGCGACGCGCCGGTGCCCGCGGGCCGGCAGCGCGAGCGTTTCCAGGCGGTGCTGGAGGACGCGCTGGACGAGGAGCTGAGCTTCGACGTAGCCCAGACCGTGCACGAAAAGCTGCGGGACATGATCGAGACCCACGCCCAGGAGAAGATCCCCGAGCCGCTGGAGGTCTCCCGGCGGGAGATCGGCGGCATGCTGCAGGCCTGCGGCGTGCCGGACGAGAAGATCGAGGCCTTCGAGACGCGCTACGATGCCGAATTCGGCCAGGGCATGCCGCTGCGCGCGGCGAACATCGCCGAGCCGAAG
>JAFRMB010000050.1 GCA_017430945.1 Clostridia bacterium
CTGGAAGCCCTGAACACAGACCTTGTCTGTGACGCGATCAACACCGCGATGCGCGAGCTGTTCCTGCAGATCGTCTACGGCCGCACACAGTCCGCATTTTCCGAGGACGGTCTGCGCATCGGCGCCGGACTTGAGGACCTCGGCAAAGGTCTGCGTTCCATGGTCGGCACGATGTACGGCACCAAGGCCAAGGGCGTGCGCTACCTGGAGATGACCGAAGGCTACGTCATCAAGATCGCGCTGGACAAGGACGATCAGGTCTGCGGCTATCAGTTCCTCTCCCTGGGCAAGATGATGGACGCCATCAAGAGCGGTGTCAATCCCGGCGAGGCCTATGAGAAGAATATCGGCACCTACGGCCGCTTCAAGGCCGAGGACGGCGCGGTCAAGTGGATTGACCCGCGCAATGAGTAAGCAGGAGGTGCGCAAGAATGGCTCTGTTTGAGAATTATGAAGGTCGTATGCCCCAGATCCAGCCCGTGCTGGACAAGTATGGCTTCAAGGATTTCGATGAGGTGAAGGCTTTCAACACCGCCAAGGGCGTGGATGCCTACAAGATCGTCGAGAGCACACAGCCCATTTGCTTCGAGAACGCAAAGTGGGCCTATGAGCTCGGTGCCGCCATCGCCATGAAGGAAGGCGTCAAGACCGCCGCGGAAGCAGCCCGCTGCATCGGCGTCGGCCTGCAGGCATTCTGCATCCCCGGTTCTGTCGCGGATCAGCGCCAGGTCGGCATCGGACACGGCAATCTGGGCGCGCGCCTGCTGGAGGAAGAGACCGAGTGCTTCGCGTTCCTCGCCGGTCACGAGTCCTTCGCCGCTGCTGAAGGCGCCATCAAGATCGCGCTGAACGCCAACAAGGTGCGCACCAAGCCCCTGCGCGTCATTCTGAATGGCCTGGGCAAGGATGCTGCCATGATCATTTCCCGCATCAATGGCTTCACCTATGTGCAGACCAAGTATGACTACCTGTCCGCCGACGTCAAGGAGGACCACGCGCTGACCGTCGTCAGCAAGACCCCCTACTCCACCGGTGATCGCGCCAAGGTCAACTGCTACGGCGCCGACGACGTGCGTGAAGGCGTGGCCATCATGTGGCACGAAAATGCCGATGTTTCCATCACCGGCAACTCCACCAACCCCACCCGCTTCCAGCAACCCGTCGCTGGCACCTACAAGAAGGAACGCTGGGAAGCCGGCAAGAAGTACTTCTCCGTGGCCTCCGGCGGCGGCACCGGCCGCACGCTGCATCCCGACAACATGGCCGCCGGTCCCGCTTCCTACGGCATGACCGACACCATGGGCCGCATGCATTCCGACGCACAGTTCGCCGGTTCCTCTTCCGTGCCTGCCCACGTCGAGATGATGGGTTTCCTGGGCATGGGCAACAACCCGATGGTCGGCGCCACTGTCGCCGTGGCCGTCGCGGTCGAGGAAGCGATGAAGAAGTAACGCTTCTGTCAAACCGATCATTGATCAGTAAAACGCGGCATGACCGATGCGATCGGCCATGCCGTTCTTTTGCCCAGGATGTTCCATGTCAAGAGCCGCGCACGGGCATTTGCTCATGCGCGGCTCAATCTTCAGATCGCCTTATCCATGTTGACGTTCAAATCATCAGAGCTTCAGGGAATCCACAGCAGCGCGCTCGATAGGCAGGCCGGCCTCGTAGCGCTCGATGAAAGCGTCGAATGCGGCGACATCCGCCGGATCCGGATCTACGGTCTCGCGGCTCATGGTGCCGAACACCCGTTCCTCCAGATAGTCATCCAGTGTCCCGTCTGCCTGCTTGTCGACCATGTACGAGGCCAGCAGTGCGACGCCCCAGGGGCCGCCCTCGCCTGCCGTCTCCATGACGGACACTGGCGCGTTCAGCGCTGCGGCGAGGATGTTCTGGCCGACGCCGCGGGTCTTGAACAGGCCGCCGTGGCCCATGATGCTGTCGACCTCGACGCCTTCATCCTTCAGCAGTATGTTCATGCCGATCTTCAGCGATGCCAGCGAGCTGTTCAGGTGGGTGCGCATGAAATTGGCCAGCGAAAAACGGCTGTCAGGCATGCGTGCGAACAGCGGACGTCCCTCATTGAATCCGGTGACATGTTCGCCGGAGAAGTAATTGTAGGCCAGCAGACCGCCGAGATCCGCGTCGGCTTCCATGGCCTTGCGGTATAGCGTGCCATAGAGCGTGTTGTTGTCCAGCTTGATGCCGGCCGCCTCGGCGAATTCACCGAACAGCTTCACCCACGCGTTCAGGTCACTGGTGCAGTTGTTGCAGTGCACCATGGCGACCGGAGCGCCGGCCGGCGTGGTCACCATATCGATCTCGGGGTGGACCGCCTTCAGCGCGCGCTCGAGAACGATCATCGCAAAGACGGAAGTGCCGGCGCTGACATTGCCTGTGCGCTGCCGTACGCTGTTTGTGGCGACCATGCCGGTACCGGCGTCACCTTCCGGCGGGCAAAGCGGGATGCCCGGCTTCAAAGTCCCGCTCGGGTCGATCATCTTCGCGCCGGCCGCGCTCAGCACACCCGCCTTTTCTCCCGCGACCAATACCTTCGGCAGGATGTCGCGCAGCTTCCAGCCAAATCCCTTGTCCGCGATGAGCCGGTCGAATTTTTCTATCATGCCGGCGTCGTAGTCGTTGACCGTCGAATCGATCGGGAACATGCCCGCCGCTTCGCCGATGCCGATGACCTGCTCGCCCGTCAGGAACCAGTGCACATACGCCGCAAGCGTCGACAGATAGCTGATGTCTTTGACGTGGGGCTCGCCGTTGAGTATGGACTGATACAGATGGGCGATGCTCCAGCGCTGCGGGATGTTGAAGTTGAATTCGCGCGTTAGCAGACCGGCTGCCTGCTCGGTGATGGTATTCCGCCAGGTGCGGAAAGGAACGAGCTGCTTCCGGTCCGCATCGACGACGATATAGCCGTGCATCATGCCGGAAATGCCGATGGCCGCGAGCGTCGTGATCTCACAGCCGTATTTTGCCTGTACATCCTTCACGAGCTCGGCGTAGCTGTGCTGGAGGCCGGTCCATACGTCCGCCAGGTCGTAGGTCCAAATGCCGTTTTCAAACTTGTTCTCCCAATCGTGTCCGCCGGTGGCGATCGGGTTGCCTGCCGGATCGACCAGGACGGCCTTGATCCGCGTGGATCCGAACTCCACGCCCAGGCGGGCCTGTCCGGATACAATGATGCTGCTGATCTCATTCATGCTCATGTCATCCTCCTCGTGCTGTGACGCTGCCGGACCGTTGGCGCGTTCGTGCTGTGTTTCGCGGTATGAGCAGATCCGAACTCATACACTCACAAAACCATTATAACATGCGAACAATGATTTTACCAGAGAAAAATGCCAAAATTTGAAGGCACCGTCTTCGAGTGGACACGGATCCGTATTATTCAGATCTCCGGGACGAATCCATACAACATAAACCGATCCCCCGCAGTCAGCTCCTTTCCTCAAGCCGATCGCTCGTTCGTTCGGGCCGGATCCGAACGAACGGGTCGCCCGCACATCGTTTTGTGAAGATTGGTCGTTCACCGTGATTGGTATTGACTTGCCGTTCATGGCTTTGTTATAATATGAATTGTGTTTTGAACCAACCGAATGTGCCACGCTCACTTGACGGAGGAACGGTCATGAACAGAATCGGTTTCGACAGCCAGCGCTATATCCAGCTCCAGTCTTCGCGCATACGCGAGCGCATCGAGTTTTTTGGCGGAAAGCTCTATCTTGAATTCGGCGGGAAGCTGTTCGATGACTACCACGCCTCCCGCGTGCTGCCGGGTTTTGCGCCTGACAACAAGATCCGAATGCTCATGGAGCTGAAGGATCAGGCGGAGATCATCATCGCGATCAATGCCAATGATATCGAAAAGAACAAGCTGAGAGGCGACCTCGGCATCACCTACGATATGGATGTCATCCGACTCGTGGACGTCTTTCGGGATTTCGGCCTGTATATCGGCAGCATCGTGCTGACGCAGTACACCGGCCAGCCCGCTGCCGATCTGTTCAAGCAGCGTCTGGAGGGCATGGGCCTCAAGGTATACCGCCTGTTCCGTATCCCGGACTATCCTTCCAATGTTGCAGGGATCGTTTCCGACGAAGGCTTTGGCAGAAACGACTATGTTCAGACCAGTCGGTCTCTGGTCGTTGTCACCGCTCCCGGTCCCGGAAGCGGAAAGATGGCCACTTGCCTGAGTCAGCTGTATCACGAACACAAGCGCGGCGTCAAAGCCGGCTATGCCAAATTCGAAACATTCCCCATCTGGAACCTGCCGCTCAAGCACCCGGTAAACCTGGCCTACGAAGCCGCCACCGCAGATCTGAACGACGTGAACATGATCGACCCGTTCCACCTCGATGCGTATGGCGTGACGACCGTCAACTATAACCGGGATATCGAGATCTTCCCGGTCCTCCGCGCCATATTCGAAAGCATCTACGGTGAATGCCCATATAAGAGTCCCACCGACATGGGCGTCAATATGGCAGGTTATTCCATCATCGACGACGACGTATGCCGCGAGGCATCCCGACAGGAGATCATCCGCCGATACTACAAGACAGCCTGTGCCGTCAAGCAGGGCCACGCGCTCCAGACGGAGATCCAGAAGCTCGAGCTGCTGATGCGTACGCTGGATCTGGATCTTTCCCGTCGCACCACCGTGCAGCCCGCGCTCGATGTCGCACAGCGCACCGGCGAACCAGCTGTGGCCATCGAGCTCAACGACGGTCGCATCGTCACCGGAAAGACTTCTTCACTGCTCGGTGCATCCTCAGCAGCGCTGCTCAATGCGCTGAAAGTCCTCGCGGGCATTCCCGATGAGATCAAGCTCATCTCCCCTACGGTCATCGAACCGATACAGCATCTCAAGGTCGAGCACATGGGAAACCGGAACCCCCGCCTCCATACCGACGAGGTGCTGATCGCGCTGACCATCTGCGCCGTCACAGACGGGAACGCCGAACGGGCCATGGAGCAGCTTTCCAATCTCAAGGGCTGCGAGGTCCATTCCACAGTCATCCTCTCTCAGGTCGATGAGGGCGTTTTCGGCAGGCTCGGCGTCAATCTCACCTGCGAACCGGCCTACGAGACCAAGCGCCTTTATCACAGATGATCGCGCTGCGCGGCATACCCAATGCCATCGCATTACGGCGGAAGGAACCGGGACAGATCGTCCCGGTTCCTTCCGCTTTATCATTGGGAACCGTTCGTATGAGTGCCAAATCCGACGATCGTCGTGCCGATGGCCGGTATTTGCCATAAGCAACGATATTTCCCATCTGCACTTATTGAAAATCTCCTTAATTCATCGTATAATATCATCAGTATCGATTACGAGAAGGTGTTCAGCCGTGCCCGTTCGAAATTCCGCAAAGGCCATCGTCGTCAATGATGGCAAGATACTTGTCAACCGCTGCATCTCGAAATTCGGAGAATACTATGCCCTGCCCGGCGGCGGCCAGCACACCGGTGAAATGTTGAACGAGACCGTGAAGCGTGAGCTGCTGGAGGAGACCGGGTATTCCGTCGTGCCGCTCAGGCTGTCCGGCATCTATGAACGCATCAGCGTCGGTCGTCACGACGCCAACGCGCATAAGATCTACTTTATATTCCTTTGTAAGCTGGGTCCCGAACCCAAAAAGGCCCCCACAGAGACCGACAGGTTCCAGATCGGCCTCGAGTGGATCGACATCCGTGAGATCCAGCGCAAGAACCTGTTTCCCCGCGCCATTCGCGACAACATCTCGGGACTGATCGGCTACGGAGAGACCATATTCATCGGCTCCGAAAAAGACCGTTGACGTCGCCACAAAATTGTCGTGAACGCTTGCCTGTCAGGCTTTGCGATGTTATAATAATCGTGTAAACACTTTCGGACCTGACTTGTCGGAGCGTATCGACCCTTGCTTCGACACGATTACTGCAAACGCGATCGAAAGGAGACGTTTCCATGGAGAAGAAATTCAGACGCATCGGTGTGTTGACCAGCGGCGGCGATTCTCCGGGCATGAACGCAGCCGTCCGCGCCGTCGTACGCACCGCGGTGGCGTACGGTATGGAATGCATCGGCATCCGTCGCGGCTGGCAGGGGCTGATCACCAGCGACTTTGTGATGCTCGACTCGGCAAGCGTGGGACACATCCTCTCGCGCGGCGGCACCATCCTTTATACGGCCAGAAGCGAAGATTTTCTGACTGAGAAAGGCCGCAAGCGCGCAGTGTCCACATGCAAGATGCTCGGGCTCGACGGTATCGTCGCCATCGGCGGTGACGGTACTTTCCGCGGGGCTTTGGAGCTTTCACGTCTGGGTGTCCCGGTCGTCGGCGTCCCTGCCACCATCGACAATGACATCGGGTGCACCAACTACACGATCGGCTTTGACACGGCCTGCAACACGGCGATCGATTGTATCGACCGCCTGCGCGACACCATGCAAAGCCACGAGCGCTGCTCGGTCGTAGAGGTCATGGGGCGCAACGCCGGCTTCCTGGCACTGTATGTCGGCATTGCGATCGGCGCGACCGCGGTGTTGGTGCCGGAGCGTGAACTCGACTTTGAGAAGGATGTCGTCGAGCGCATCCGCAATGCACGCCTGGCGGGCAATACGCATTTCATGATCGTCGTGGCCGAAGGTGTCGGCAGCGCCGTTGAGATCGGCAAGCAGATCCACGAAGCCATCGGCATCGAGCCTCGCGTCACGGTCCTCGGCCATATCCAGCGCGGTGGTTCGCCAAACGCACGCGACCGCGAGACCGCGACGCGCATGGGCTATTTTGCCGTCAAGGCGTTCGCGGAGGGGCGCGGCAACTGCATCATCGGCACTCGTGGCGGTGACATCGTCGAGACCCCGATCGAGGAAGCGCTTGTGATGAAAAAGCATCTTCAGATGGATCGCTATCAGGTCCTTGAGACCATGAGCGCCACACCGATCCACACATCATGATGCCTTTGCTATGACAAAGGGGCTGCGATCCCGTCGCAGCCCCTTTTGTGTGCCCTTGGAATACTCTTTACGGCGTCACACCGCTCCGTCTGCCTTGGAGCAGGCGACCGCGGACTTCTCGAACGCGAGGCGCGGATAGTCGTCCTCGAGCACATGGATCGTGCCGCAGTGGACAAAGCCGAGCTTCCTGAGCAGCCGCTGCATGACCACGTTGTCACCGTGGGTATCGATCCGCAGATGCCCGCACTGTTCATAAGCCCATTCGATACAGCGCGATCCTATGCCCTTTTCGGAGCCATCTGCCGCAACGCGGTGGACGACGCCGTAGGCGGTGTCATCGAGCCATCTCCCATCCTCTATCCGCAGATAGGTCGGCTCGATATCCTTTCCATAGACATAGCAGAACGTTCCGATCACGCGATCGCCGTGAACGCATACATAACTGTTCCCCTCGGCGATGTCATTGCGCAGAAGGACTTCCGGCGGCCAGTTGGTCGGCCCCCATTGGTTGGGATTGCCGTGCTCAGCCATAAACGAACGGGCAAAACTGTAGATCTCCAGCATGCGCGGCAGATCCCGCTCTGTCGACTTCCTGATCTCCATCATTTCTCCATACCTGTCATCGTCGCGGGTTGCTCCGGCAGAGAGCACACCGCTTGAACACTAATGGAACCGCCTGTGCCACGGGCGGATGCAGGCAAAACACAGCACGGCGCCGACGGCTGCGATCGCCATCCAAAGCCTAAGGGTCACGGGCCAGCCGTAATGCTCCGTTACGCTTGCGATGCCGTACGTGGATATGGCGCTTCCGATGTAGGTGCATGCGTTCAGTGCGCCGGAAACGGTCGATACGGCTCCGGTATCCCGATAAAACGCAGGGACCATCGATATGAGCAGATGGTTCACCCCGTGCATGCATCCGGTGAGTACAGCAAGTCCGACCACGGATACGACGGCAGAGTGCCCGGATGCCATGATCACCGATCCCGCGGCAGCCACGCCGACTGAAAACATGCCGGCTGCACAGGCGACCGGGTCGGTATGTATGTTGTAGATGCGCGCAGCGACCTGTACACATCCGATGCCGAACAGCGGCAGCAGCACGCCTGTCATGATCGACACGCTGTTGCTGAGCGCGAATGTATCAGACACAAAGCTGGGCAGCCAGGTCGTTACACCGTCGCGCAGCATGCCCTGCATCGCGATCGCCAGCATGATGGCTATGACCAAAGGATTCAGGAGCACCGAGATCCCGCCGCCCTTCGGGCGCGTGACCGAGGTTCCGATCCTGGGGCAATGCTCTCGCCAGACCTTTGCGGTGATCAGTGCGCAAAGCGCAGAAAGGAAGAATACCCAGCGCCAGCTTGCACGGATCAGCAGAGGAACCGTCAGATAGACCAGGATCGTTCCGATGGACGAACCCAATGCCACGATGACCATGCCACGGCTGTACGTCTTTTCATCCAAAAGGCTGACCATCAGTCGTATGAGCGGCGGCCACATGAGCGACTGGGCAAAGCCGTTGATGAACCAGACGATCGCCATCTGCCAGGGACGCGCACATACAGCCATGAGCGCGTTCATCGAGCCGGTGAGTATGAGCCCGGCAAAGACCAATCGCCGCGGCTGGAGCCTGTCTCCGAACCAGCCGCTCAGCAGCTGTCCAGCGCCGTATGTGATAAAGCTGCCAGTCAGGGCGACGGCAAGTCGGGATGGTGAGAAACCTGTATCCTGGACGATCGCCAGCACAGACGCACCAAGATTGACTCTGGCGATGTAGGAGACCATATAGACCAGCGTGCACAGCGCGCACAATCCGCGCGCGCTGATCTTCACGCCATGCGCTGCTTCCAACGCAGATCATCTCCAGTTCAGCAATTTATACGATGCAGAGATCATTTGATCACTTTGCCTTCCCATTCGCGCACCGCCGTGACCCCGAGCAGGTCCGAAATGGTCGGCGCGATATCCAGGATCGACGCACCCTGCAGCTTGCTTCCGGGCGCGAACCGCTTGCCCCTGCAGATGATCGGGATGGTCATGTCCTCAGGGACATCGTCACCGTGATTGCGGCCATGTCCGCCGTGATCCGCCGTGACGATGATCGTATCGTCCGGTGCAGCCTGTTGGCATACCCGCTCGATACAATCGAATGCGGTGTGGATGGTGCTCAGATATCGCTCGCCCATCCATCCGTAGTCGTGCCCGGCGTAATCCGTCTCACCAAGGTACAGGAAGGTGAAGTCCGGCTCGTTTTCCTTCAGCTCGATCAGCGCGGCATCGGTGAGCCGGACATCCGCGCCGCTCTCGAAATGCTGGCTGATGAAGAGGCTGCGGCTCAAATGTCCGGGCCTTGAGAGGTCCCTCAATTCCTCCCAAGAGTAGAACATCGAGCATCTCTTCCCCGCACTGTCCAGGCGTTCGAACAGACCTTCGATGGGTCTGGCTTGCGGAACATAGGTGTTGGTCACCACGCCATGGCGATCCGGAACGACACCATAGAAGAGCGACACGTGACAAGGCAGCGTCACCGGAGGAAACACCGTTTGCGCGTCCAGCGCAGATGCCGACTGATCCAGGAGCGTTTTTACAAATGGATGTCCACAGGCGAGCATGCCGTCCGGCCGCATGCCGTCAACCAGTATGAGTATGACTCTGTCTTTCATCTTGTAATCCCCCCGTTCGTAGAATCTACCGCGGCGTTCATACATCCGCATCGTCATCGGTCTTCATGGGCAGCTACTTTATGTACAGGTTGATTCTACCACATTTGCGACCGTAAAACAAGACCGAAATGGGTTTTCAAATAAACTATTCGAACCGTGAATGTGGCTCCGAGCACGCCTGTATATTACGATCGCACCGAATTGACATGCCTTCGCGGTCGTGGTAGAATATCGATACCGATCCCCGAGGATCGGGCAATAGCGTATCGGCACTCTTCGCGTCATCTGGGCCGCATCGCGCACTTTTCGAGGAGGTTTATCGTGGTCTCCTGGCTGTCGTCTGAGGATGCAGATCTTGCACAGGGAGTGATCACGCCCGTGCCCCAGCAGCGCATCCGTGAAAAGCTGGATCAGTATATGAGCCGTCGCGACTACGCCGCCGTCGAACGGCATCTTCTCTACTGGCTGGAAGAAGCCAGGCAGGGACACGATCTTCGCGGCGAGCTGATGATCCGCAATGAGATGATCGGCCACTATCGCAAGACCGGCGACAGGGAAAGCGCATTGGCATCGGCGAATGCAGCGCTCGACCTGCTGGACGCCCTGGGGTTTTCCGGCACTGTCAGCGCGGGCACGACATATGTCAACGTCGCAACAGCCATGTGTGCCTTTGACATGCATACGGACGCGCTGCCGCTATTCGAAAAAGCAAAGGCCGTATATGAAGCCGGAGATACAGAACCGCAGCTGTTGGGCGGGCTCTATAACAATATGGCGCTGGCCTGTGCGTCCACAGGCCGCTATGATGAAGCATATACGCTGTTCGACCGCGCGATGGCGTGCATGAAAGACGTCCGCAACGGCGTGCTCGAGCAGGCCATCACCTGTCTGAACCGTGCGGATTGCGTGGCGGCTGAGTCAGGGCCGGAGGCCTCTGAAGCGCGCGTATATGCACTCTTGGATCAGGCATCCGAGCTGCTTTCGACACCCGGCGTGCCGCATGACGGATACTATGCCTTCGTGTGCGAGAAGTGCGCGCCGGTATTTGAATACTACGGCTATTTCCTCGATGCGGAACATCTGAAGCGGGAGGCCGAGCGCATCTATGAAGGGACTTGATATCTCACGGGCATATTGGGAACAGCAAGGTCTCCCCATGCTGCGCGAACGGTTCCCCGATCTCTTGCCGCACCTCTCCGCTGGCCTGTTCGGCAGGGGCTCAGAGTGCTTCGGCTACGACGACGCAACGTCGCAGGATCATGACTTCGAACCGGGCTTCATGCTGCTCCTGCCCGATGAAGACGTGCTGGACAGGCGCACGGCCTTCTTGCTCGAGCGTGCATATGCAAAGCTGCCACGCGCGTTCATGGGGCTGCGCCGCAGCCTGACGACGCCAGTCGGGGGCGCTCGCCGAGGAGTGCTTCGGCTGTCTGAAGTGTTGTCGGATCTGATCGGTTCGTCGGACGGATGCCTGTCTTTGGGCCAGTGGCTCTCGCTGCCGGAACACGCGCTGGCCGAGGCGGTCAACGGCGAAGTCTTTTATGACGGAAACGGCGCACTGGGCCACATCCGCGCGGGCCTTGCGTACTATCCCGAGGACGTGCGCCGAAAAAAGCTCGCAGGGCAGCTCCTGCTGATGGCGCAGGCCGGCCAGTACAACTACGGCCGTTGCCTGAAGCACGGTGAGACCGGCGCCGCGCAGCTGGCTTGCATCGATTTTGCCCGGAGCGCGATGCACGTCATCTTCCTGCTGAACCGCGTCTACATGCCCTATTACAAGTGGAGCTTCCGAGCCATGCGGGCGCTGCCGGAGCTGGATCTGCTGGCAGAGCTCCTGGAATATCTGATCTCGACGGACAATGAAAGTGCCATGGCTGAAGCCAAGCAGGATGTGATCGAAGGCATCTGCTCTGACGTGATCGACGCGCTGAAGCGTCAGGCGCTCTCCTCCGTCGATCATGACGACCTCGAGAAGCACGCTTATTCAGTCAACGACGGCATTGCGGATGCCGCGCTGCGCAATGCGCACGTACTATCGGCTGTGTGATATCTGCCAAGGCCATCTTCATCCTTCAGGATCCCGTTCCGGGATCATGACAAATGAAAGGAACAGCTTATGCTCATACACGGACTTCAGAAGATGACGCTCCTTGATTTCCCCGGACGCGTCGCCTGTACGGTGTTCCTGGGTGGATGCGACTATCGCTGCCCATTCTGTCACAACTATGAGCTCGTCGACGGAACACTTCCGCCGGCCATGGATGACGACGCGCTCTTCACCTTCCTTCAGAAACGCACCGGACTTCTCGACGGCGTCGCGATAACGGGCGGCGAACCATGCCTCCATCCTGACCTGCCACAACTCATTCGCCGCATCCACGATATGGGCTTTGCCGTCAAGCTGGACACCAACGGCGCACACCCAGATATGCTCAGGACCCTCATCGGCGAAGGTCTCGTAGAGTATGTCGCCATGGACATCAAAAACAGCCCGGATAAGTATGCCATGACGGTCGGGCTCTCTTCCGTCGATCTTGCGCCTGTGCGCGAGAGCGTGCGCATCCTCCTTGATGGGGCTGTCGACTGTGAATTCCGGACGACCGTGGTCGATGAGCTCCACGAAGTATGCGATTTTGAAGCCATCGGCGCCTGGATCGCAGGAGCGAAGAAGTATTTCCTTCAGGTGTTTTCAGATCGAGACACCGTGCCATATGGAAATCTTCACGCCCCGAGCAGGGAAAAGCTCGACGAATGCCTTCGGATCGCGCGTCTCACGATACCGCAGAGCGCCCTTCGCGGCGTCGACTGAAGCCGTCACAATCAAGGCTTCCATGTCCTGTCACAATATTGTCAAAAGAAAATATCCAAATAATAATCTATGAAGTTTTCGTCATAGGTTGAACACAATATATTGATGTGAAAACGGTTGACATACCCCATATTTTGTGGTACTTTAGATGCGTTCGATCAGTCAGCGAGACGATCGCAACGTATCAATATGATCCACGATGAGGGGGATTTTTTAATGTACAGAGTTGTCAAGCGCGACGGAGCTCTATCTGATTTCGCGATATCCAAGATCACGGGCGCCATCACAAAGGCTTTCGACGCCACCGGCCGCCAGTATCATCCCAGCGTGATCGAGCTGCTCGCGCTACATGTGACATCTGATTTCGAGCACAAGATCAAAGACGACAAGATCACCGTCGAAGACATCCAGGACAGCGTTGAAAAAGTGCTGTCCGAATCCGGTTATGCGGATGTCGCCAAGGCGTATATCCTGTATCGCAAGCAGCGCGAAAAGGTCCGCAACATCAACTCCACGCTGCTGAATTACAAGGATCTGGTCGACAACTATCTCCAGATCAACAACTGGCGCGTCAAGGAGAATTCGACGGTCACCTATTCCGTGGGCGGCCTGATCCTTTCGAACTCCGGCGCGATCACCGCGAATTACTGGCTGAGCGAGGTCTATGACGAAGAGGTCGCCGAAGCGCACCGCAGCGCGGCGATCCATCTGCACGATCTGTCCATGCTCACCGGCTACTGCGCCGGCTGGAGCCTTAAACAGCTGATACAGGAGGGCCTCGGCGGCGTTCCCGGAAAGATCACCTCATCTCCCGCCAACCATCTCTCCACGCTGTGCAATCAGATGGTCAACTTCCTGGGCATCATGCAGAACGAATGGGCCGGCGCGCAGGCATTCTCCTCCTTCGATACCTACCTTGCGCCCTTCGTCAAGGTCGACAACCTGTCTCAAAAGGAAGTCAAGCAGTGCGTCCAGTCATTCATCTATGGCGTGAACACGCCCAGCCGCTGGGGCACCCAGGCGCCGTTCTCCAACGTGACCCTGGACTGGGTGGTCCCCAATGACCTCAAAAACCTGCCTGCGATCATCGGCGGCAAGGAGATGGATTTCACCTACGGCGACTGCCAGAAGGAAATGGACATGGTGAACAAGGCGTTCATCGAGATCATGATCGAAGGCGACGCCAACGGCCGCGGCTTCCAGTATCCGATCCCCACCTACTCGATCACCCGCAACTTCGACTGGTCTGAGACCGAGAACAACAAGCTGCTGTTCGAGATGACCGCGAAGTACGGCACCCCCTACTTCTCCAACTACATCAATTCGGACATGGAGCCAAGCGACGTTCGTTCCATGTGCTGCCGGCTGCGCCTGGATCTGCGCGAGCTCAGGAAGAAGTCCGGCGGCTTCTTCGGCAGCGGCGAATCCACCGGTTCTATCGGCGTCGTGACCATCAATATGCCCCGCATCGCCTATCTTGCCAAGGACGAGAAGGACTTCTACAAGCGTCTCGACAACCTGATGGACCTCTCCGCACGTTCCCTGAAGACCAAACGCACGGTCATCACGAAGCTCCTGGACATGGGCCTCTACCCCTACACCAAGCGCTATCTGGGCCACTTCAACAACCACTTCTCGACCATCGGCCTGATCGGCATGAACGAAGTTGGGCTTAACGCGAACTGGCTCAGGGAAGACCTCAGCAGCCCGCGCACGCAGGCTTTCACCCGCGACGTCCTGAACCATATGCGCGAGCGGCTCTCCGACTATCAGGAGCAGTACGGCGATCTTTACAACCTGGAGGCGACCCCGGCCGAATCCACGACCTATCGCTTCGCCAAGCACGACAGGGAACTCTATCCGGACATCATCACCGCCAATATGAACGGAACGCCCTACTACACGAATTCCTCGCACCTTCCCGTTGGCTTCACTGAGGACGTGTTCTCCGCGCTGGATATCCAGGACGACCTTCAGACGCTGTATACCTCCGGCACCGTGTTCCACGCCTTCCTGGGTGAGACGCTCCCCGATTGGAAAGCCGCCGCAAACCTGGTGCGGAAGATCGCCGAGAATTACAAACTGCCCTACTATACCCTGTCTCCGACCTACTCGGTATGTCGCAGTCACGGCTATTTGACCGGCGAACAGTTCACATGCCCCATCTGCGGACAGAAGACCGAGGTCTACAGCCGCATCACCGGCTACTATCGCCCGGTCCAGAACTGGAACGACGGCAAGGCACAGGAGTTCAAGGATCGCAAGGTCTATGACATCGGCCACTCCACCCTGAAACACAAGGGTCCGAATCCCGCCGTCACCACCACCTATGCCGACGTGGCCATGGAAGCTGCCTTTGAGCGTCCCTGCTGTGAACCCGCGCAGCCACTGATGATGCCTGAGACCGACCAGACTGCGCCTGTGTCTGCACCGGCTCCCGCAGCAGAGCCCTCGGCGATCGCCGCCCCGGCTGCGGCCGGGACCGCCGGCGCCATCCTGTTCAAGACGCCCACCTGTCCCAACTGCAAGGCGGCCATGGCCCTGCTCGACCGTGCCGGTATCGTGTACACCGCGGTCAACGCAAATGAGAACAAGGCGCTCGTCGAGCAATACGGTGTCAAACAGGCCCCGACGCTCGTGCTACTCGGAAGCGGCACCTTCGAAAAGTACCGCGGCGTCAGCGATATCAAAGGATGGCTGATGCGTCGGCAGTAAGTGATATCGGCGGGCTGCCGCGCAGTGAATGCGCAGCAGCCCGCGTTTTTGATGATCTCATTCCGAAAGAAACGATCCTTAGGATGCCATGCTGCATCCGGACAAATGAAAGAGGTATTAGCCATGCACGACATCATCGTCGTCGGCGGCGGGCCCGCAGGCATGACCGCCGCACTGTACGCACAGCGCAACGGCAAGTCCGCGCTCGTCATCGAAAAACAGGGCTTCGGCGGCCAGATCACCCACTCCCCCAAGGTGGAAAACTATCCGGGAACGCTTCAAATGAGCGGCAACGAATTTGCGGACCGCATGCTCGACCAGATTCTGGCCCAGGGTGCCGAGATCGAATTCGAGACCGTTTCGGGCATCGAGGATCATGGCGACCACAAGGTGGTCAACACCGAAGAGGGGCATGACTTCGAAGGGCGCACCGTCGTAGTGGCTACGGGCGTCAAGCACCGGATGCTAGGCCTTGAGGGCGAGAACGAGCTCGTCGGGGAGGGCATCTCCTTCTGCGCCGTTTGCGACGGCGACTTCTATTCAGGTCGCACCGTTTGTGTCGCCGGCGGGGGCAACTCGGCGCTCCAGGAAGCCATACTGCTCGCTGAAAAGTGCCGTGAGGTCATCATCCTGCAGGATCTGCCGAAGCTCACCGGCGAACAGAAACTCCAGGATGTCCTTGCCTCCAGAGGCAATGTCCGGGTGATCTGCGACACGAGGATCGACCGTTTGGTCACGGAGGGCGGCGTGCTCACGGGCCTTGAGATCCAGGACCGCAGCACTGGCGCACAACAGGTCGTACACTGCGACGGGCTGTTCGTGGCCATCGGACTGATCCCCGAGAACGACGCTTTCTCACAGCTAGCCGACCTGAACGACTGGGGCTATTTCGATTCTGACGAGCGCTGTCAGACCCGTACGCCCGGCCTGTACGTGGCGGGTGACTGCCGTGCCAAGGGCGTGCGGCAGTTGACGACCGCCGTTGCGGACGGCGCCACCGCCGCGCTGGCAGCCTGTCGATACATCGATCTCGGCTGAGCCCAGGCTGTCTCCGTCTCCGCCGGATTCGGCCCCTGCACGCGGATCACTGACAGATCCTGACAGAAGCGGGTCTTCATTCGTTGTCCCAAAGTGCAGGGTCATGCTTAAGACCGGATCTGCCAGGCATCCCGAACGAACTCGGATCCACATGGATGGAGGGAAGCTTTATGTCCAGAAGAAGGATGAGCCTAATATCGCGTGCCAAGCGCGCCATTGCGCGCAAGACCGGCATCCCCACCACCAGGAGCGGCCGCACCCGCAAGGCACAGCGCATTTTCGGTCACGCCGCCACCGGAGGAAACAGGCGATCGCCTGCAGCACGCAGCGGATGTCTGACGCTCATACTGGCTGTATGCCTCGCCGTTGCATTTATCACAGCGATCGCGCTTGCATTTTGAGCGCCGCACACCCCATCATGCATTGCGCCATATCGCCGCCACGACAAAGAGATCCTGCCCTTAAGATCGGGCAGGATCTTCTTTAACCCATTTTTTCTCCGACCACCATACACAGGTACGCGGCGGCGGCGTCGAATCGCGCGTCATGATAGTGTTCCCCGCCCCCATACCACTTTCGGCATTTGTCGGCGATGAACGTCTCCGTGAGACCGAAGTGGTCGCACAATTCCTCCAGCCGCGGCGGCTTCAGCACATTCGGATTCTGCTTGAGCGGGATGTGCGCCTCTTCCGTATAATGCTTGAGCGTGCAAAAGAACCTGTATTCGGGCAGTGCGATGCCGTAGCGCTGGAACTCGCGCCGGAGATACTTGATGTCGCCGGCCACGTCGTGCCCGATGATGAGCTTGCAATTCTTGAAATCATTGTAGATCTCGTCCATGTGATCCACGAAGCCGCGACCGCCTGACAGCTTCTTCAGCTGGTATACGCTGAGTCCGTGGACTTTGCGTGCGTATCGGTTGATGGCTTTGGCGGCAAAATAGAAATTCTTGCCCCGGATCCTTCGCCCTTCTATGATGATATAGGACAGCTGTATGATCCGGCTCGGATGCATGCCGTCGAGCTCGACATCCAAAGCGATCCACTTATCCGGCCTTTTAAAGAGATTTCTGAAAAAATCAAACACGGTATCGACTCCGTACATTGCTCTGATCGCAGCGCATCGACGAAAAACGTGCGCACAACAATGGTATTATAAACGAATGATCGCCGAATTTCAAGTTATAAATCGGCGCGATACGAGCGCCACGACAAGCGCATCCATCATCAACCCTTGACGCCGCCCGCTGTCAGACCGGCTGCAAGATGTTTCTCGATGCACATGAACAGGATCACCACAGGCATCGTAGCCACCAGTGCCGCGGCGAACAGGTATTGCCACTCGATCATATTGAAAGAGCTGAACTGCGTGATGCCGACCGTGATGGGCTTGTTCGCGTTGGTGGAGATCAGGACCGTCGAAATGGTATACTCGTTCCAGGCGTTGATGAAGACGAAGATCAATGTCGTCACGACGCCGGGGGCTGCCATCGGCAGCAGAACGCGCAGCATCGCGGTCACGGTGTTGCAGCCGTCGATGTGCGCTGCCTGCTCCATTTCAGGCGATATCGAAATGAACGTCCCGCGCAGCAACCATATCGCAAAGGCCTGGTTGAATGCGGCATTGATCAGCATGAGGCCCCATACCGTGTCGTTCAGATGCAGTGTGTTCATGAGATTCGATATGCCGACCAGCAGCACGACGGGCGAGAACATTTGACTCATGATGACGAAGCCCAAAAATGCTTTCTTGCCTTTGAAGCTCATACGCGCCATGGCATATGCAGCCGGTATGCCGCACATTAGTGCGACCGCTGTCGCGCCCAATGAAAGCGCCAGTGAATTGCCCAGGAAGCGCAGCACGCCGCGGTTGATGATGTCACGCATGTTGCTCCACACCCACTTCACGGGCAGCATGTTCTGGAAGTACATGTCCGTCGTCTCTGCGTTGGAACGGAAGGCCGTTATGAACATCACGTAGTACGGATAGAGGATCAACAGGCAAAGCGCTGCGACGAACGCGTAAAGCGCGCCGCGCTGCAGCGTCCTTGCGGGGCGCCCTTCGGAAATGACGATGCAGCCAAACAGCTGTAGCGCCAGCATCGGAAGTGCGATCCATACCGGCCAGTAGGATGTGTAACTGATGTTGCTCATGAGCTTCAGCACGTCGTCGCCGGCCGTTCCATCGTATATGAACCGGTCCAGCTTTGCCAGCAGATCATCCGTTCCGGGCACAGGCGTGCCGTCTGCCGCCAGCCGTATGTAACGCGTGAGCGCAAGGTTGTTCGACATCACGAACACGGGCACGAGCAGTATCGCTAAGAGTGCAAGCCAGCCCGCCAATCTGCGGATCGACCTGTGAAAGGTATCGACAGCAGTCCATTCGCGGTCAAAACTCCCGGCAACGCCGATGAACGCACACAAAAGTGAAGCCACGGCGCACAGCAGGATGCCCAGAAGGATCCTTCCTGAGGCGAGACCCGATGTGATGAATGCCAGGCCGCTGCGCTTCATGGTCTCCCGAACCTCGAAGGCGACCATGGATGTCTTTTCTCCTTTGGAATTGACGCGCTCGGTAACGCTCTCGACGATCTCAGGCATCGACCCGGTGTCCGCAGCCCGGGCCTGCGCCGCCGCTTCGACCTCCGCGCGAACAGCGACGTATTTCTCGTCGCCCACGAACGTGTTTCCGGACTTTTTCGTAAAGATCGAAACCGAAAAACCGTAGATCGGCAACAGGCACGTACATGCGATCGTGAAGATGTAGGCGATCACACAAGCGCACAGTGCCAGTCGATTGACCCGTCGGATATCTGTGGAGGATCTCACAGCGCATCCTCCTTTCGCATCGCGATCATCATATAGGCGCCGGCTGCGACGCAGAGTATGGCAAAGCCGATGACAGACATGGCCGTGGCCGCGCCTTTTTGATTGTCGTAAAACGCGCGCATGTAAAGAAAAGTCACAAGGGTGTCCGTCTTGTTGGCAGGAGCGCCCTTCGTGATGGTATATATGATCGGGAATGAGTTGAACACATAGATGATGTTCAGTACGGTGGACACCGTCAACGATGGCTTGACCAGCGGGATCGTCACATGCCGCAACTTCTTCCAGAATCCCGCGCCGTCGACGGTAGCCGCTTCATAGTAGGCCTTGTCGATCGACTGAAGTCCAGCCAGGACGGTGAACGCGACGAACGGGATGGTGACGAATATGCCCACACCGCATTCCCAGATGAATTCGATCTGATAGGTCATGCGCCAGTTGATCGCCTGGCGCAATATGCCGAGGTTCAGCAGGACGTTGTTGAGATTGCCGTACTCATACTTGATGATGTAATTCCAGATGGATGCCTGTATGACGAGCGAAGTGGCCCACGGGAACACCACGATGGAGCGGGCGATCTTTCTGCCATGGAACGGTGCATTGAGCACCATGGCCGTGATGAAACCGAGCAGCGTGGAAAGCCCGACCACGGACACCACCCAAATGAGGGTATTCTTCATGACCGTGGGAAAGGCCGGATCCCTGAAGGCTGCCCTGAAGTTGGCGAAATGATTGAAGCTTCCGACGACGCCGGCCTTTGAAATATCGCTCAGAGAAAGCTTGAACACGATGATGATCGGAAACACCACGAATATGCACATGAGCAAAAGGCTCGGAAGCAGCCATACGTATGGTTCCCATTTATGTCTTACGGGGATCTGATTCATTGGTCCAACGCTCCTCTAATCCGGTCATGACTGCGCCTGCCACCCGTAAGGAACGGGCGACAGGCGCATGACGACGCTCGTCAGTCAGCCGCTCAGCCGACGATCTTGGCCTGCAGTTCGTCGAGAAGGGTCTTGACGTCGCCGCCGGTCAGCGCCTGCTGCTCGACGTCGATGACGCCCTGCTTGATGGCATCCCAGTTGTCGATGGCAGTGGGATAGAACTTGCAGGAATCCAGCACGGCCAGCCACGCCTCGAAGGACGGATTGGCTTCGACCAGCGCCGCGACAGAGGAATTGACGGCGGGCAGGAAGCCTTCCATAGAGACCCAGCCGACATAGTTCTCGGGGGCGTAGAAGAAGGTAAGGAACTTGCCGATGGCCTCGTTGCGGGCCGCCTGATCGGGATACGAATCATCGCGGAAGGCCATCACGCGGTCCATGACGCCGGTGGCGCCGGGCTGCGCGCCCTCGTTCACAGGCAGGGCGGCGGTGGTGAAGTTCACGCCCTCATATTCCTTCCGCTGCAGGTAATCCGGCAGCTGGTTGGGTGCGATCAGCATGGCCAGCTTCTTGGCGCCGAACATATCCTGCAGATCGTAGCGGGTCTGGGTGGCGGGATTGGGGTTGGTGTAGCCCTTGTTGACCAGTCCGATCGCGAACTCGATGGCTTCGACGTTCTTGTCGCTGTTCAGCGCGACGTTGCCGTCTGCATCCACGAAGCCGCCGTCGTTGTTCCACACATAGTAGGAGAACGCTGCTTGGCCTTCGTCGGTGGTCATGTCGATGCCCCAGGGATAGATCTCGCCATCATAGAAGTCCAGGATGGCCTGGCAGGCATCCTCGAGCTCGGCCCAGGTGGTGGGGATCTCGATGCCGACCTCGTCCAGGATGTCGGTGTTCACATACAGCGCACGGGCGGAAGCCAGATCCGGCACGGCCCACACGGTATCGTCGATGACGGACTGTGCGATGAAGGACGGGAAGAAGTCGTTGAACAGCTCCTCGGGGCAGTAGTCCTTCACGGGCAGCAGCAGGCCCTCGGTCGCGTAGTTGGCGAACACGTCGATGTTCAGGATGTCAGGCGCGTTGTTGTTGGAGATCCGGGTGCTGACCTCGGTATACACGTCGTTCCAGGAGACGACCTGAAGATTCAGTTTGATGCCGGGGTTCTCAGCTTCGAACTTGTCGACGAAGTTCGTGCCGTTCATGCCGGTACCAAGGAACCAGTCATTGGTGTTGGGGCCATACTGGCAGATGATGACATCCAGCGTGATGTCGCCGCCCTCCGCAAAGGCGCAGCAGGACAGTGCCAGCATGAGCACGAGGATCAGTGCGGTCAGTTTCTTCATGGGATTACCTCCTATATTTGATTACCGTTAGGATTATAGCACAAATGATACCTGTTTGTAAAGCGCGTGTTTTAAATGTGGTCAAAGCACATTCTATTGGCGTCAAGCATGGGTAACACTTACTAGGGTAGAGAGCTGTCAAGGTAAAAGGGTGGAGATTTTCCGGCAGGGAACAGCAAAGTTAAGTGCCAACCCTGCGCAACCGGAAAATACTACCCGGCCTTGACAGC
>JAFRMB010000051.1 GCA_017430945.1 Clostridia bacterium
AACGACAGCCGCGCTCAGGACATCAAGGGCATCGAAGACGCTCTGGCCGCCGCTTTCCCGGATTGGTCCGTGAGACGCGCTTTCACCGCCCAGATCATCATCAACCATGTCCAGGCCCGTGACGGCGAGAAGATCGACAACATGGTGCAGGCACTGGACCGCGCTGTCGCCAACGGCGTTGAGAACCTGGTCATCCAGCCCACCCACCTGATGCACGGCGCCGAATACGATGAACTGAAAGCCGCCGTCGACGAATATGCCGACAAGTTCGCCAAGGTCGTCATCGCCGAGCCGCTGCTGGGTGAAGTCGGCGCTGACGCTTCCGTGATCAATGCGGACAAGCAGGCCGTTGCCGAAGCAGTCGTCGCCGCTGCCGTCAAAGACGCCGGTTTTGCCTCTCTCGATGAAGCGGAAGCTGCCGGCACCGCTTTCGTATTAATGGGCCACGGCACCGCCCACACCGCGAAGGTTACCTACTCCCAGATGCAGGCCCAGATGGACGCCCTCGGCTACAAGAACGTCTTCATCGGCACCGTTGAGGGCGAGCCCGAAGAGACCGCCTGCGAAGCGGTGATCGACGCCGTTGCCGCCGCCGGTTACAAGAACGTCGTGCTCCGTCCCCTGATGGTCGTTGCCGGCGATCATGCCAACAACGATATGGCTGATCCCGAGGATCCTGAATCCTGGCTCAGCATGTTCAACGCCTCCGGCAATTTCGACAGCGTTGATACCCAGATCGCCGGTCTCGGACGCCTGGCTGAAGTCCAAGCAATCTATGCTGCGCATACTCAGACCGCAATCGACTCTATCAAATAATCAATTAAGGGGCTAAAGAATGAAAAAGAATTTCGCTATCGTTTTGCTGATCGTCTCCATCTGCCTTCTGTTCGCTGCCTGTGGACAGAAGGCGGATGAGGGGAACGCCGAAGCTCCCATCCCGGACGGCGTATATTCCGCCGATTTCAATACCGACAGCACCATGTTCCACGTGAACGAGGCCCATAACGGCAAAGGTGTGCTCACCGTGGCGGACGGACAGATGACTATCCACATCGCCCTGCCAGGAACGAAGATCGTCAATCTGTTCCCGGGCACTGCCGAGGAAGCTCAGGCCGATGGCGCTGTGCTGCTGGAACCCACCACCGATACCGTGACCTATGCTGACGGCGTGAGCGAAGAAGTCTACGGCTTCGATATCCCCGTGCCCTATCTGGACGAGGAATTCGACTGCGCGCTGATCGGGACCAAGGGCGTCTGGTACGACCATAAGGTATCGGTCACCAATCCCGTTCCCACTATCGCGGACGGCGAATATACCTGCGAAGTGACTCTGGCCGGCGGCTCCGGCAAAGCCAGCGTGGAAAGTCCGGCCAAGATCACCGTCAGCGGCGGTCAGGCTGTCGCCACCGTCATTTGGTCCAGCCCTCACTACGAGTACATGACCATCGGCGAGACGCAGTACGACCCGGTGAACACCGAGGGGAACTCCACCTTTGAGATCCCCGTTACCCTTGACGAGGATATGGCTGTTTCCGCGCTCACCACTGCCATGAGCGAACCGCATCTTATCGACTATACGCTGCATTTTGACGGCGCGACGCTCAACCCGGCCAACTGATATGAAACGCATCCTTTGTGCAATCCTGTCAATCTTAATGCTCGTATCCATTGCTGCCTGCGGGAACAATCAACCCGCAGGCGGCATCGGTATGGAGCCCGTTTCGGAAACGGAGCTTTCATTCGCCCATGAGTTTTCCATCGAGGAATACGAAGGCGGACTGAAGCTCATTTCCATCCATGACGGCGGGCGTTTTCTTATCGTCCCTGAAGGAGCGGAGGCTCCGGCAAAAATAGCCGACGATATAGCCGTACTGCAGCAGCCGGTTGAGAACATCTATCTCGCAGCCACTGCCGTGATGTGCCTTTTCGACGGTCTGGACCGACTGGACGCGATTCGTCTTTCCGGCACCGATGCCGACGGATGGTACATCGACAACGCGCGCAAGGCCATGGAAAAGGGAGATATCATCTACGCGGGCAAGTACTCCCAGCCCGATTACGAGCTGATACTCAAAGAGAACTGTCCCCTGGCCATCGAATCGGGCATGATCGGTCACGCCTCCGACGTGAAAGCGCAGCTGGAAACTCTTGGGGTGCCAGTGCTTATCGACCGTTCCAGTTATGAGACCCATCCCCTGGGACGCACCGAATGGATCAAGCTTTACGGCGCGCTGCTGGGCGAAGAGGATAAAGCCGAGGAGCTGTTCAAAGAACAGGTCGCCTTCATGGAGGCCGCCTCCGGCTCCGAGCCTACCGGCAAGACCGTGGCCTTCTTCCGCATCAGCACCTCCGGTTATGCAGTAGCGCGCAAAAGCGGCGATTACGTCAGCCGCATGATCGAGCTGGCCGGCGGCAATTACGTCTTTTCCGATCTGGGCGGGGACGAGAACGCCATGGCTACGGTCAACGTGGAGATGGAGACCTTTTTCAAAACCGCGCGCGACGCCGACATCGTCATTTACAACAGCACCATTGGCGGCGAAGTGGCGACCATGGACGAGTTCCTTTCGCTGAACCCCATGATGAGCGAGCTGAAAGCCGTGGAAAACGACGCCGTCTGGTGCACCCGCGAAAGCATGTACCAGCAGACGCTGAACATCGGACGCATGATCGGCGAAATGAACACGATCTTTAACGCCGCGCCGGACGAGGAACCGGAGCTGACTTATTTCTTTAAGCTGAAATGAGCATCGCGGTCTGAAACAATCCGAACAGCAATAAACAGCGCTC
>JAFRMB010000052.1 GCA_017430945.1 Clostridia bacterium
CGAGGCCCGTCGTCAGCACGGTGCGGCGGATCAGGTCAGGGTTCTCCAGCACGTCCTTGGGGCTCTCGGAGGAGCCGACGGTGGTGACGATGCCCTCGCCGACGCGGGCGATGATGGTCTCCTCGCCGGCGCCGCCGACCAGGCGGGCGATGTTGGCGCGCACGGTCACGCGGGCCTTGGCGCGAAGCTCGATGCCGTCCTTGGCGATGGCGGCGATGACCGGGGTCTCGATGACCTTCGGGTTGACGGACATCTTCACGGCCTCCAGCACGTTGCGGCCGGCCAGGTCGATCGCCTTGGACTGGTCGAAGCCCAGCTCGATCTGCGCGGACTGCGCGGCGATCAGCGCGTCCACCACACGGTCCACGTTGCCGCCGGCCATGTACAGCGTCTCCAGCTCGTTCATGCTCACGTTGATGCCGGCCTTGCGGGCCTTGATCATCGGCGGCACGATGCGACGGGGGCTGACGCGGCGGAACTTCATGCCCACCAGGTTGAATATGTTGATGTGCACACCGCTCATCAGCGCCGAGAACCACAGCCCCAGCGGGAAGAGCGAGAACAGCGTGATGACCAGCACGATGATGACCACCGGTACGATAGCGGAAAATACGTTGAAGTACATGTTCATTCCTCCTGTTTCATTGGGTGTCAGGCCGTCGGCCTGCGGTTCACTCGCCGATCTGTGTGACGACGATGCGGTTGCCGGATACCGACAGCACGCGGATCGGCTTGCCCTGGGCGATGAATTCGCCGTCGGACACCACGCTCAGGCGCACGCCGTCGAACTCGCCGATGCCCGCCGGCCGAAGCGCCGTGTGGCACGTGCCCTCCTTGCCGATGAAGAACTTCAGATCGTTGTTCTCGGCGGCGTCCGTCGGTATGGCCACGTCCTGAAGCGCCAGCTTCGATCGCGCCAGCCGCCCCTTCGAGGCGGTGAGCAGGCAGATGGTCAGCGCCACGCACAGGATCGCCGCCAGGATCAAAAACAGCAGCAGTCCCTGCTCCAACGTGGGCCCGAGCAGTATGAAGCCCAGCGCCAGCGTGCCGATGCCCAGCACGCCCGGGACGCCGAAGCCCGGGATGTACATCTCGAATACCAGAAGACCGATGCCCACCAGCAGCAGGATCAGCTCCGGTATGTTGGACGTCAAAAGGCTCCAAAGACCGTTCATGCCGATACACTCCCTTCCTGCGGCGACCGTGCGCCGCTTGATGTTCACAGTATACCACCGATCCGGCAAAAAGAAAAGGGGCCCGGCCCCAATCATACATTTCCGCGCACGAAATGTCGCGCCGGACCGCCCTGGCGCGCGGCCCCGCGCCCCGCCTGTGTACCGGTGACGCGACGGGAACGGCCGAAGCGCTGCTGCCCTGCCGGCAAACACGGCTTCGCGCCGCTCATACCGGGTCCGGATCCGGCAGCCGGGATCACGATCCGGTCGGATCGAGTTCATCCAAAAAGAATCGGAAGGCGGCGTCCATGACGTGGTCCCTGCGATGGATGAACACGATCTCAAGCTCCGAATAAGGATCGTTCAAGGCGTAAGACTGCATCAATCCCTTTTCGATGTAAGGCGTTACGATGGATCTCGGCAGGTAGCCCAGTCCGAGTCCGGAACAGATATTGATGATATTGGCGCCCAGTGAATTCATGGTGTTGAGGCGATCCATGTAATTCATGGACAAGGATGAAAGCAGCAATTCAAAGCGATGCCGGAAGATGCTGCCTTCCGGAAAGGTGATGAGGTTCGCGCTCTCAAGGATCTCCTCTGTGGGGCCCGACCGTTCCCCGGCGCTTCCCACCAGCAGCAATTCCTCATGTCCAAAAGGGATGGAAGCCAGATCGGGATCCATCATGCCGCCGGCGATAAATGCCCCGTCAAGGTCCCTCTTCAGGACCCTGTTCATAAAGAAGTCGTTCATGTCGGTCTGCAGTGAGAGCACGACATCGGGATACTTATTATGATATCGGGAAAACAGGTCGGGAAGATACCTGAGCGCCACGGCCTCCAGCGCGCCGATGGAAATGCGGCCATGCGCGCGCTCCATATCCTGCATGACCTGGACGGATTCTTCAGAAAGGTCGATGATCCGCCGCGCATAATCGTAAAACAGGCTCCCCTTGGCGGTCAGTGTGACGCCCCGCTTGTATCGGTAAAACAACCTTTCGCCCAGCTCTGTCTCCAGTTGCTTGATGCGGCTGGACAGGTTGGACTGTGCGTAGCACAGCGCCTCGGCTGCCGCGGAAAAGCTGCCCGCATCGGCAGTCGCGATAAAAAAGCGCAGCGTCTGAAGATCCATGTGACCCTCCGTAATATATAAAACACAGATATCAAATTGATAAATCCTGTATTTTACTATATACAAATCTTCTGCTATAATCAACGCAGAAAAAGTTAATTCAGGAGGTAATCATGATGATCCGGAAGAACATCGCCCTGTTGCTCGCCATCGTTTGCCTGTTTGGCGCCTGTGCCGCCATGGCGGAAACGCCTGCCGACGACGAGATCGTGCACCGCATCTACACCCTGCAGAATTCCATGGAGACGCCCATCACCTCGCTGTATGTCTACGAGTCCAGGGGACAGAACCTGGTGCCCGACGGCCTGAAGCCCGGCGAGCAGGTGCAGGTGAACGTCTCCGGCCGCTACCTGCGCACCCCGAACCAGACCCTGTACACGGTGGAATTCGTGGCCGACGGCGAGACCTACGTCATCCGCACGCTGCACGTGGAAGACCTGTTCAACGTGCTGTACCTGAAGGGCACGGACGCGGTCTCCGGCGCGACGGTCGTATCCTTCACCAACCCCGACGGCTCTGCGCAGCAGGTGGAGGAAGTGGAAGCGCCCGGCGAGGACGAGATCGTCACCCGGACCTACACGCTGGAGAACGCCATGGACAAAGAGATCACCGAACTGTACGTCTACAAGTCCAGGGGCGAGAACCTGGTGCCCGACGGCCTGAAGCCCGGTGAGCAGGTCCAGGCCGAGGTATTCGGCTACTATCTGCATACCCCCAACGAAACGCTGTACACCGTCGAATACACCACCGAGGGCGACAAGTTCGTCAACACCTACAGCATCCGGACGCTGCATGTTGAGGATCTGTTCGAGGTGCTCTACCTGACCGGCGCGGACGCCGTGGCCGGCGCGACGCCTGTCGCCTTCACCGCGCCTGAAAAATAGGATTTGGCCGACGCCGCAGGGATGAACGCGTTCCCTGCGGCATTTCATGCCGCGGCGCGTTCGATTCATGATCCGCATCTGACGCTGACGCGGCTGCCCTCAGGGATCGCCTGTATGCGGCACCGAAGGCCCGTTTCCCGTTTGGCGCTTGCCACGCCCGAAAACAAAGATCGGCCGGAAAGATGGTACAGAAATGGAACCGAATAAGATCGACAAAAGGCTCGGAGCGGTGTTCGCCATCCTCTCCGCGGTGTTCTTCGGCACGATGCCGCTTTTTACAAAGACGGCGTATGCCTATGGCTGCAACGCTTATACCGTGGCGTTCGGCAGATTCCTGGTCGGCGCTGCGGGAAGCGCCGGGATCATACGCATGATCCCGAACGCTCATTTTCGCATCACCCGTCCGGAGTTTCAAAAACTGTTGGGACTCTCCGTCTTTTATGCTGCCACCCCGGTGCTGCTCTATGCGTCGTATCGGTCCATCAGCTCGGGTCTGGCGACGACGCTGCACTTCACCTATCCGGTCATCGTGATGCTGGTCGGGGCAGTCGTCTTTCATGACCGGCTCCATGCCCGGCAGATCATATGTCTTTTGATCTGTCTGGCGGGGATCACCTGCTTCTGTAAGCCGGGTCAGGCTGAGAGCGCTTCCGGCATGGCGCTGGCCGTCGCGTCCGGGTCCGCTTACGCATTCTACATCCTCTTGCTCGGAAGGAACGGTTTGCAGCGGCTCCATGTCATGACGATCACGTTCTGGATCTCGCTCCTCTCTGCCGTCGAGATATCGGTCTTTGCGATGTCGGTCGATCGAATCAGCCTTGATATCCCCTGGCAGGGCTGGATGGCCATATGCGGGCTCGGACTGTTTGCCACGGTGCTGGCGCTGGCCCTGTTTCAACTCGGCGTGTTCCTGTGCGGTGAGGTCAAGGCGGCGCTGCTCAGCACCTTTGAACCGCTGACCGGCGTGATCCTCGGCGTGCTCGTATTTCGGGAAGCGCTCACGCCGCGGACCGTCGCGGGGATCATGTCGATCCTTCTGTCCACGCTGCTCCTGGTGATGGACCGCAAGAGCGATCTGTCACGCCGTGAAACAGCTGATTCCGCTGCGCAGGCGGCAGACCGATAGGATAAGGATCCCGCGCCAGAGCGATGCGATCATCTTCGGGGTACAGGCGGGGTCCGACGGTCATGTACCGGCAGATGCCTGCCGCGTCACCACAGGCTGCCGCAGATCTCCCTCGTGGCAAAGGCGGCGAACACGAGCGTCGCGATCCCGATGCCCACACAGAACCAGGCTTTGTGGAAGTCGAGTCTGCCGATGCGTTCGAGATGGAAGTGCGTCGGGTCTTCGGGGTCGTAGAGCACCTCCTCGCTGCTCCCCACGGGCAGCTCGCCCTTTTCGAAGGGCTCGGGGCTCTCCACGCGATAGGTCCTGTCTTCAACGTCGAATTCCAAGACGGGCTTCCATACGGTGACGCTTATCTTGCGGGGCAATCTCCGGCGCGTGTTGCGAACGGTATGCTTGTGAGCGACGACATCCACGACTTTGGCGGTGGCGCGGCGGCGCTCCGCCTCCTGCCGTTTCCGGGCGTCACGCAGGTCCGTCAGGCCGATGTACAGGAATATCCATCCGCCCAGAGACGTCATGAAACCGACCAACACGGTCACAAAGATCGGGTTTTGGAGCATTCTGCACCTCTGTTCTGCGTGGTCGATGGCGTGGCCTCCCTGCGCCCGCTCATCGTGAGCCGGTGTTCAAATCGTCTGTCTCCGGTCCGTGGTAAGGACAGGATACGCCTTTCACGGTGTTCCGTCGCCCCCGCGGGGACGCCATGATCCGTGGCGAGCGATGCTCGCCGCTGCGATGGACGTGTTTCCCCCGTACCGGCGACCATTGGTCGCCATCCTTCTTCGCCGTTCGGACGCCGTATCCCGGCATCCGGCACGATTACGCGGACGCCAATTATGGCGTCCCTACGGCAGGTGATCGCGTATTCCGTCCCGTACCGGCGACCATTGGTCGCCATCCTTCTTCGCCGTTCGGACGTCGTATCCCGGTATCCGGCACGATTACGCGGACGCCAATTATGGCGTCCCTACGGCAGGTGATCGCGTATTCCGTCCCGTACCGGCGACCATTGGTCGCTGCGCCCCGCGCTACTGCCTGTGGCAAGCGCGGGTTGAACGCTTCGCCAAGCCTGCGGCAACGGGCGAGGCTTGCCGTTTCACGGCTGCGCTTTACCTCCGATCACCACGGGATCCTTTCCCACTTGGCCCCCTCCCCGAGGGGGCTGGCTGCGAAGCAGACTGGGGGAGTTGCCCGGACGCCAAAGTATGGCGTCCCTACGGCCCCGCGTCATTGCACATTCGTGCAGCCGCGGGCATCGGGCAGCGAATCCTCCGGATCGCTCGCCCTCGGTCCGGCTGGCGCCGGACGCCTATACGACAGATCTGTGCGATATCCCACCACCATAATTGGTGTCTGCCTCGGTCAGGGATCAGAAATAGCTGATCTTCACCCGCTTGCCCATGCGCCGCAGGCACTCGGAAAGCTCCTCTACGATGCTCATCTTGATGTTGAAGCTGATGGGCGTGTCCGAGCCCTGGTGGGCCGGGTTCATGGCCCTGCCCACGAAGAAATTGATGTCGGTGCCCTCCTCGAACAGCAGCTGGCAGATCTGCGAAGCGCCGTCCCGGCCAAAGCCCCAGTCGTTATAGTCGTCCTCGCCCTTCAGATACTCCTGAGCGATCGAAAGCACCCGGTTCATGGTCACCACGCCTTCCGTGACCAGGTCCACGCCCTCGATGCGGGAGATGGGCGGCACCTTGCTGGTGCGGTCCAGCCGCAGGTCCGCCTCGACGGGCTTGCCCAGGAACTTGGCGGCGATGGAGGCGGTGGTGCCGCCGCACACGATGTGCTTGCCCTCCTTGGAGAAGAACAGGCCCATCATCCGGTCATTCTCATCCCGGCTGGCAGGCGGCCCAAAGAGTATGTTCATGGGCGTGCGCTGCCGGATGCGCACCACACAGGCCGTGGCATCGTCGCCGGGCTTGTGGCCGTAGAGATTGTCGCACTCCTCGATCAGCAGCGCGCACAGCGCCTTGGCCGTGTGCCCCGCCATGGACATGTCCGCCATGAAGTCGGCGATGTCCTCCCGCTTCCAGCCGAAGTTGTAAGCCTGTCCGATGCCCGCGTGAGGACAGCCGTCGCTCATGGCCACGAACACGTCTCCCTCCTGGAGGCGGATCGTCGACCGGTAGATGCGCTTGCCCTCCAGGTTGATCTCGATCTTCTGGTAGTCGCTCACCCGTCCGTCGCGGATCATGATGACGTGGGGGTTGTCGTACTGGATCAGCTCCGCCGTCTGATTGCGCAGCAGGTGCATGATGGTGAACGTGGAGTAGGCCACGCCACGCGCCTGGTCCACCGGCAGCGCCTGGGCGATGGTGTCGACGCACTCCTCCACGGACAGGCCCCTGGCGATCATCGTGGAGATGATCTTCGAGGTGAGCGTGGAGAGTATGCTGGCCTTCACGCCGCTGCCCAGCCCGTCCGCCAGCACGATCACCCTGGATCCGTCCGGCTGGGACACGATGTCCACGTGGTCGCCGCAGAGCTGTTCCCCCACGTGGTTGATGCTCTTGTAGCTGATGTCTGCGCACAGGTCATTCATCGCGGATCGACTCCTTCAGCTTGGCCAGGGCGGCCTTGGTCTCGGCGGCGGTCTCGCCCAGCAGCGACGCGATCTCCTGCACGATGCGCATCTGCTTGGCCACCACCTTGTCCGCCACTTCGGCGGTCTCCTGCTGGATCTCCTCGCGGCGCTGGCGGATCTCCTCCTCGTCGGTCACGTCGTGCAGGATGCACAGCAGCAGTCTCCCCTGCTCGAGGGGCACCACCGTCTGCTTCACGAAGCGGCGGTATTCCGCCAGGTACATGTGCTGGTTGAACACGCCCCGTCCGGTCTTCAGCACCTGTTGACAGATGGAGGGATCCAGCACCCGGTCCAACTGGTCGCCCAGGATGTCGGAGGGCGTGTAGAGCTTGAACATCCGAAGCGCTGCCACGTTCACCTGCTGTACCTCCAGCCGCTCGTTCAGCACCAGCAGCGGGCTGGGGATGTTGCGCACGATGTCCGCGGAGAAGCTCTCCGCCCGCTCCATCAGGTAGGGCAGGCACATCGAGATCTCCGCCTTGCCCTGGAAGACGGCCACGGCCTTCTCCCGGCAGGTGTTGTAGCCGCAGGTGCCGCAGTTCAGTTCGTCCTGGGGCCGGTGCTTGCCCATCTGATCCAGGATCTCCGAGATCTGCGCCTCGGTGGGCATGGCCGCGTTCAGGTCGATGGGCGCGTAATACTGCTTCATGGCGGCGACATCCGGCTGCGCCACCGGGAAATCCCGGTCTCCGGCATAGGTCGAGATGGCCATGTAGTCGCTGACGGGGCTGCCCTTGTGCGCGTCCATCACCGGCCCGCCCACGCAGCTGCCCACGCAGGCCGACATCTCGATGAAGCACTTGTGCACGTTCCCGTCGGCGATGTCCCGAAGGGCCGCGATGCAGTTCTCCACGCCGTCGATGGCCATGTAGCTGTAGCCGGGCGCGTCCATCGCCATGGTCTTCAATATGCCGCCGGTGGTCGGGAAGAAACGGGCGCGGCTTTCGTCGTTGTCCTCCGGAACGGGCGTGAGCGCGATACGCTCCCGCCCCAGCCAGTCTGTCAGCTCCTCGAACGTCAGCACCGCGTCCACGATGCCCTCGTAGGCCTCGGCCTCGTCCTTCTTGGCCACGCAGGGACCGATGAACACGGTCCTGGCCCCGGGATGGCGGCGCTTGATGTCCGTGCAATGGGCCTGCATGGGCGTGAGCACATCGGCCAGGTACCGGAGCTGCTCCGGGAAATACTTGCGGATCAACAGGTTCACACTGTGGCAGCAGGAGGAGATGACGATGTCCCGATCCTCTTCCGCGAGCATCCGATCGTATTCCCGCTTCACCATCGTGGCGCCGATGGCGGTCTCCTCGGCGTCCGCGAAGCCCAGCCGCTTCAATGCCTCGCGGATGCCGCCGATGCCGATGCCCCGCCAATTGGCGGCGAAGGACGGCGCGACGCTGGCGATCACGGTCTCGCCGCTGCGCAGCATCACCTGCACCTTTTCCAGCTCGCTGACGATCTGCTTGGCGTTCTGGGGACAGACCACCAGGCAATGGCCGCAGAGGATGCACTCGTCGGAGATGATGTGGGCCTGCCCCGCCGAGAAGCGTATGGACTTCACGGGGCAGTGCCGGATGCACTTGTGGCAGTTCTTGCAGTTGGACTTTTTGAGCGTCAGGCAGTTCGGCATGGCATTCATCCCTCCATTTTTGCGCGTGGAAGTATTTTTTCGTTGAAGAAGGCGTCGAAGGTCTCCGGGGTGATCCCGGTGAACACGTCGTCGTCCACCTGAAGGGTCACGCCGTAGCGATTGCACTTTTCAAAGCAGAAGCCGCCCACCGGGATGATCTCGTCCTCCATGCCGTGGGCCTTGATGGCGGCGTCCAGGCGCGCGATGATCTCCTCCGAGCCGTGGATGTGGCAGGAGGAGCCCACGCAGATGGTCACTATGGTCATTTTGCAAGCCTCCCTTTGGTTTTTGGTATCAGAAGATCTTCAGCATCGTCCGGTGTGGCGGAGGACCGCGCCGAGCGCCCGGGCGGCACGGGCCGGTGCACGCGCAGCCGGAGCGCTCCGCATGTGGCAGAGGGACCCGTGCCGGAGGCCCCTGCCTGTCTTCGCCTGTGCATGATGTCCGTCGGACCCGTCCCCGGGTCCTCAGGATCGCAGGCCTTCTGTCTCACGATGCCGCTCCGTCATTCGTCAAAGCCATTATACCATATCCCGGCGGCCTCTGTCACGCCCATTTTACGGGTGGATCAGCCTGGTATTCGCCCCGCGGGCGGTTTTCATCAAATACAATGACGGTTTCTATCGCCCGGTCACGGGACCCCGTCCGTCTTCCGGCCATGGCGTATCCGTGCGCCGCAAAGTGTGACCGTGGATGCGGGGGCCGATCATGGCGCCCGTGCGGCCAGGTCGAACGCACGCGCTCCTGTAGGGACGCCATTCATGGTGTCCTCAAAACCACACGCAGGTGCCACTCAGGGTCGCCCGGGCGCCAATGTTCGGCATCCCCGCCGCCGTCGTCGTCACGGGCGCATCATACAAAGCACCCTTTGGCGCCCGACCGCGTGCATGAAGGGGCTGTCTCTCATGGCGCGAATGCGTCATTTGAGACAGCCCCTTTACACGTTCCAGGCACCGTATGTCGATCCGAGACGTTCAGCCGGGATGCCTTCGCAGCCCCTGCGGCCTACTGTCCGCCGATGCGGCTCACAGCCGGTGCATCAACGCCTTGTTCCCATCATAGAGCTCGCGGAACATCTGTACGAACGGCTGATACTGAAGGTGCTTTTCCATATCGGGCCGGTACCGCCGGGCGACCCGTATATACTTCCTGAGCTCTGGGAAGCCCCGGAAGTGACCCACGCCGATCGCGGCCATGGCGGCGTCGCCGAAGCAGGCGCCCACCGTTACGTCCGCGGTCACGATCTCGATGCCCAGGATGTCCGATATGATCTGCATCCAGACCGGCGCCTTGGTGCCGCCGCCCACGGCGTAGATCGTGCGGATGTCCACGTCGTTCTCCCGGAAGATCTCAAAGTGCTCCGCCAGGGAATAGCCCACCGATTCGAGCGCCGAGCGGTACATGTGGTGCCGCGTATGCCGCAGCGTCATTCCGAACAGCATCCCCCTGGCCCGGGGATCGTTCTTGGGCGTGCGTTCCCCCGCGAAGTAGGGCAGCGTGATCAGCCCATCCGATCCCGGTGGGATGGCCTCGATGCCCTCGAGCATCGCCGCATAGGCGTTGGGTCCGCCCTTCGCCTCCGCCGCCGCCAGATCGAAAAAGATATTGTCGCGGTACCAGCGCGTCAGCGTGCCCGCGTTGTTGGTGCCACCTTGGACGCTGTAGGTGCCGGGGATGATGAAGCCGCCGCTCCAGATGCGCGTATCCTTCACGATGCGGTCACACAGGCCGATGAGGTAGATGGAGGATCCGATCTGCACCATCATGTCCCCCGTTTCGAGGATGCCGGTGCTGATGGCCTCGGCCCCGGAATCGTCCGCGCCGGCGATCACGGGCGTTCCCTCCAGCAGCCCCGTCTGCCGCGCGGCCTCGGCCGTCACGCTGCCCACCACGTCCGTGGTGTCGCAGACCCGCGCCAGCTGGTCCGGCCGGCAGAACTCCCCGCAGTATTCCATGTCCACGGATCCGTCCCGCGTGTCGTAGAGCGGCGTGAACGCGCCGTAGGCCAGGAAGCGGTCGATCACATATTCCCCGGTCAGCTTCGCCGTGATGAAGGAGGAGCCCGTCAGGAGCTTGTGCGCCCGCTTCCATATCTCCGGTTCGTTGTTCCTGAGCCACAGGATCTTCGGCGGCACATCGTTGGAGCAGAGCGCGCGGCCGTTGAATGCCAGCACCCTTTCGAGCCCGTACTTCGCGTTCAGCGCAGCGATCTCCCGATCCGCCCGGGCGTCGATGCCGTAGAGTATGGCCTTGCGCATCGGCATGCAGTGCTCGTCAACGGGCACCAGGTCCGCGCCCAGCGTGCTGGCGCCCACGGCGGCGATGTCCGTGTTTTTAAGCCCGGACTTTGCCAGCAGCGCGTGCGTGATCTTGCAGAAGTCGCCCCACCAGACCGCCTCCGCATCGTGTTCGAAGTAGTTCTCCCTGGGATTCTCGAGGCCGTGGCGCTCTGCGTGGATCGCCACGACACCGCATTCGCCGTCGATGATGACGCCCTTGCTCTCGTAGGTACCGATGTCCACACCGAGAAAGTACTTTGCCGCCATGTGATCCTCTCCCGTCAGTCGTCGCCGCGGAAGGCGCGCACCTCATCCATGAAATCCCTGACCCGCGCGGGATCCGTGTAATTCTCGAAGACGCCGTCCTTCTTGAACGTCGTGCCCACGAACGCGCCGTCGCAGTGCCGCAGCTTCTCGGCCACGTTTTCGCGATTGGTGCCGGTGTTGCTGAACACCGCGGTGCCGGGCACCGCCTCGCGAATCATGTCCAGGAAGCCCGTGTCTGCCGCATGGCCGGCGTGCAGACCGGACATGCAGATGCCGTCGGGCCTGCATTTGAACACCGTCGCCTTGGCGATGACGTCCATGCTCCTGCCGCTGAGGTCGCCGTCGGATTCGGCGTTGATCATATAGAACATCAGCAGGTCGTCCAGGTCCAGCTCGCGCTTGCGCCGCGCATAGACAGAGGGGTCGCGCACGCGCAGGCCCGTTTCGCCGGAATAGCCTCCGGTGAACACGTGGCGCACGAACTGCGCCCCCACCGCCGCCGCAAGATCGATGGTCGCCAGCGGATCGCTGATGGCGTGCACGCCGTACGGTACGGTGATGTCGTCCTTCAGCCGGCCGATGACGTAGGCCATGGCCGCAGTGGTGACATGGGTCAGGCGGTCCTGATAGGGCATGCTGAATTCATTGGAGAACAGTATGGCGTCGACGCCGCCGTCCTGCAGGTCCTTCAGCTCCGTCCGCGCCTGTTCCGTGACCGCCTCCATGCTGCCGCCCCGGGGAAAGTGGGCGTCTCCGGGCAGCTCCCGCAGGTGCAGCAGCGCGATGATAGGCTTCGAAGTCCCGAACACCTCTTTGATGGTCTTCATGCTCATACCTCCATGCCGATGGCGGCCTTCACCGTCTCGACGCCCTTGCGCACGCTCGGATTGGGATCGATGTAGTGCCTGCGCGCGCAGACCTCCAGCGTGATCGTTCCCTCAAAGTCGTGCTTTTCCAGCTGGGACACGTAGGTGTCCAGCGGCAGGTTGCCGTAGCTCCACGGCACCTGGCCGGATTCGTTCAGGTGGATGTGCACGATATCTCTGCCGAAGGTGTCGAAGTAGTCGTCCAGGTCCTCGCCCTTGACAGCCATATGGCAGGTATCCACCAACAGCTTCATGTTCGGCAGGTCGACCTCGTCCAGCATCCGCTTCGCGCTGGGGATGTCCCCCACCAGGTTGGACTCGACGATCTGCAGCGGCTCAAGCGCCAGGGTGACGCCCCTGTCTCCCGCCACGCGGCCGATCTCGATCATGGCGTCCCTCGCCAGATCCCAGGCGATCTTCAGCCCGTCTGGCTTGTCGTAGAAGCCCCAGCCCGGGCACACGTGCAGCAGATCCGTGCCCAGGATCCCGCACAGGTCGATGGCCCGCTTCATCGAGGCGATGGAGCGATCGCGGATCAACACGTCCTCGGCGGCGATGTTGAAGGGGTAGACCACCTGCTCCGGGCACACGCAGAAGCACTTGAGCCCACGGACGCGAAGCTTTTCGCCGATGGCGCGGAACTCGTCGTCGGTGGCGTCGTCCAGGTGCACGTGCGGGTTGGCCGTCCACAGGTTGATGTTGCTGACGCCCATCGACTGCGCGGCGTCCAGGAAGTAGTCCAGGGTATAGAACAGGTAGTTCATGTTCATGATGCCGAACTGATCCCATTGAAGCTTTCTCATGCGCTCGCCTCCCGTCCTTTACTTCAGCTCCAGCACCCGGCGGATGCTGCGGATCTCATGAGCGGCGAACAGCTCGGGATCCCGCGCATAGGGGGACACCAGCTCGGAGCTGAGCCAGCCGTCATAGTGGTATTTTCGAATGATGGACATCAGCGCGTCGAAGGGGATGTTGCCCTCGCCGATCGGGAAGTGGTGCTGGTCCCGTCCGTCGCTGTCGATGAAGTGGATGTAGGCCATGCGGTCGCCCAGCTTCTCGAAGTAATCGGCGAAGGTCTCGTGGTGGACCGTGGGCGTCACGGTGTCCAGCATGCCCTTGATGCGGGGGCTGCCGATGTCCTCGATCAGCTCCACCAGGTCGTCCAGGAAGATGATGACGTTGCTCTCCATCAGCGTCACCGCCTCGACGATGATGTCGACCCCGACCTTGTCGGCGTGCTCCGCCAGGGTCTTGAGCACATACATCACGTTCTGCCGGTTCTGGCGGCGATTGGTGCCGTGGCCCGCATGCCCGGTGGCCAGCTGGATGCGCGGCGCGCCGATGGCCTTGGCCACGTCCAGCGCGCGCGTCAGATAGTCGATGGTCTCCAGCCGCTCCTTCTCGTCAGTGGTGGCGATGTTGAAGGGATAGCCCAGCACCTCGGGCGTGTACATCGGCACCTCCAGCCGGTACTGTTCCTTCATGCGCAGCACGTCCTCGCACCGCGCCTCGTCCATATCGTACGGATAGGCCTGCGGGCGGCCGCCCCAGATCTCGACGCCGTCATAGCCCTGCTCGGACGCGACCTCGAACACCTTCTCCAAGTGGTATCTGCGAAACAACAGCGACAACAATGCGATCTTCATGTCCTCTCTCCCCTTCCGGTCGTTTTGCCGCCCGACGACGGCGATCGTATACCTCCATTCCATGCCTGCGGCGTCAGCCTCCGCCGCTTCGGGACGCCGCGTAATGGCCCGCCACGCGCCGGAGCATCGCCTCCGGTGCCTCGCGCGCCGGATCGACGATCGGCACGCCCGTTTCCGCCACGCCGGTCTCCAGTCGATCGTTGGGGTAGGCCGCGGCCATCAGCCCCGCCGCCAGTGCCGCGCGCACACCCATGGGCGAATCCTCTATGCAGACCACGCGGGCCGGATCGACCCCCAGCTTCCGCGCCGCGAAGGCGTACATCTCCGGCGACGGCTTGAGCTGCAGCCCCGACGAGCGCGTGACGACCGCGTGGAACCGTCCCGCGATGCCCAGCCGCCGCAGCCAGCGGTCTATGTAGGCGTCGTCGGAATTGGAGACCAGCGCCAGGCGCAGCCCCGCGCGCGCGGCCCAGTCCAGACAACCGGCGATGCCGGGCCGCATGCCCAGCGACCGCGTGGCCTCGGCAAAATCGGGGCGCAGCGCCGCCAGTATGGCCTGCGCCGGAAGCCCGCAACGCGCCGACACGAACCGCAGCATCCCCTCGTCTCCGTCCCCGAGGAACGGCAGCAGCGCCTGTGGCGCGATGTCCTGCCCCCGGGCGCGGCAGAACCGCGCGATGCACTCGAGCCACGGCAGCTCCGTATCCGCGATCACGCCGTCGAAGTCAAAGAACAATCCCTCAGGCAGCATGGCCGCTCCGCCTCTCTTTCGAGCCCCTGGCGCCGACTACGGCCGCCACGGCCGCCACCAGCAGCAGGAGCACACCGCAAAAGCGCAGGCTCCCGCCGACCCCAAAGCGATCTGCGATGCCGCCCATGGAGCTGTTGACGCTCAGGTTGCCGATGCCCACAGCCAGGAACAGCGCCGAGTAAGTCATCGGGAGGGTGCACAGGCGGCTCACCGTGGAGATCAGAAGCGGATAGATCGAGGACATCGCAAAGCCGAATATCGCGATCGCCGCCGGATAGGTGCGGATGCGGCCGAGGCTCCAGAGCACCAGCATCGCCGCGAGGCACGATCCGACCGCAAGCACGGTGCTGTTGACGCGCTTCGTCAGCCGCGCGAATATCAGCCGCCCCAGGAATATCGCCGCGTAGAGCTCCGCCGACAGCAGGCAGGTGGTCCAGAAGCTCTGGTCCGCGCCGGCCTTGAAGAACGTGGGCAGCCAGGAATAGCTGGCGTTCTCCGCCCCGGAGAACAGGAACATGCCCGCGCAGCCCAGCAAAAACAGCGGATAGCCTCTGAGCGCTCCGATGCCCCGGAGGCTGTAGCCGGCCTGCCGGCCGCCGCGGTCGTCCGGCAGATGCGCCCGGCCGCAGACGATCAGGCATCCCAGACACATCCCGCCGCACGCCCAGTAACTGAGCTGCCAGGACGCGCCCGAAAGCCACAGCAGCCCTGTCAGCACCGCGCCCAGCGCGGCTCCGGGGCAGTAGGCGCTGAAGGCGGTGGAGATCATCGCGTCCGCGTCCTCGGGACACCAGTACTGTATGACTGCCGTGGTCAGACATTCGACGGCGCCGTAGCAGATGCCGCTGACCATGAACAGCGGGATGTAGGCGACGACGACGCCGTTCAGTGCGATCAGCACCGACGTGCCAGCCATGACGCCCAGCGACATGAGCAGCACCCGCATGCGTCCGAGCGACGCGCCCAGCCGCTCGCACAGCAGCGATCCCGACAGATAACCCACGGTGCTCGACGTCAGAAGCACGCCGCTGAGCGTGTAACTGATGCTGTGCGCCTGTATGATCATCGGGAGCACGATGCCCTTCAGGGCGCTGTGCATGCCCATGCACAGCTGGAACGCCGCGCACATCCATACGACCTGCCGGCGCTGCCGGCCCGTCAGCATGACTTTGCTCATCGATCTGCCAACCTCGCCCGCTGGGTCCTCAAGTCACATACGATCATATAGAGCACCGCTCCCAGGATCAGTGCGATCCCGCCCACGGCCCGCGCCGACATGCGCTCGCCCAGGAACAGCGCGCCGAACACGCAGCTGCTCACCGGCTCGAACAGGCTGAATATCGCCGCGGTCGTCCCGCCCAGCCGGCGTATCCCCTGCTGGAGCAGCGCAGCAGCGGCGATGGACGTGCTCACCGCGGCCAGCGCCATGTACAGGTGTGCCCCGGCGGACAGCCCGAAGCGCAGCGTCCCGGTACACAGCCCGTAGGCCAGGGAAAACCCTGAGCCGCTGACGGCCAGGTAGAACGCGAACACCAGCGGGTCCAGGACCGCGATGCCCGTGGCGTCCACCATCAGGATGTAAGCGGCATATACCGCGCCGGAGGCCGCCGCACAGACGATGCCGGAGGGGCTCCCGCCGCCTGCGGGATCCACGAGCAGCGCCACCGAAAGCGTCGCAACCACCAGCGCCAGCCACTTGTACCTCGGCAGAGCGCGCTTCAGGACCAGCCTTCCCAACATCGCAGCGAAAATCGGGTACAGAAAGTGCAGCGTCGTCGCCATGCCGCTGGAAATGGTGTTGTAGCTGGCATACAGGAGGAGCGAGGTGATCCCCTTCCCCATGATGCCTGCCAGTACCATCCGGCAGGCGAGCCGCCTCGGGAGCCTGATCGATTGTCGCTTGATGATGAGGACCGCGCCAAGTACGGGAATGGCCCAGGCGCTCTTGAACAGATTGAACGTCTCGGCGTTGCTGCCTTCTCGAAAGGACAGGTTGGTCATGATGGGCAGCATGCCATAGATCAGCGCCGAGATCGAAGTGAACACGATGCCGCTTGCGGCGAATGAACGGTCGTTCAACTGTTGGACCTCCCATGGCCCCCTCGGGCCGACCGCCACCCACCCAACGCGCTCATCCCATGGCCGTTTCCACGCCGCTGCTCTCGAACGGCACGTACTCGGAGATGTCGCAGACGCTCTCCCGTTCGATGATCCGGGTCTCCACGCGGAGCCTTATGACCGGCACGTCGGGATCCTCCACCTGATCCTTCAGGAGCATCACCGCCCACTTGCCGATGTCTTTGGGATAGACGTCGCAGGTGGTCAGCTGCGGCGAATAGAGCGTGCAGCTGGAGATGTTGTCGGCGCCGATCATGGAGACGTTTTGAGGGATCTTCACGCCGTATTCCTGAAGCGCGCGCATGGCGCCGAGTGAAAGGCAGTCCGTATTCGATACCAGCGCGGAAGGCAGCGATATGCCGCGCGCCAGAAGCTTTTTCATGCTCTCGTAGGCGCCCTCGAAGCTGGGCTCCACGAAGAAGATGTCCTCATCCCGCACCTGCAGGCCGTGCTCGGCCATGGCGGTCCTGTAGCCGCGGAAGCACTGCTGACAGATGCTCGTCTCCCGCATGTTCCTGAGATAACCGATGCGCGTGTGGCCCCGGCTGACCAGATAGTCCACCTTGCGGCGCATAGAGTTCCAGGTGTGGGTACATACGCTGGTGATCGGCAGCTTGACGAGATCGTTGTCGATGATCACGATGGGCTTGCGGACCTGCTTGAGCAGCGGGCGATCCTCGTCCGTGAACTCCGTGCCGAGCAGGATGATGCCCACGAACGGCTCTCTGTCGGCCCGCTGGAACACCTCCGGCAGCGTATCCGCCGTGGCGACCTGGAACACGAGCTCGTAGTTGTTTTCGCTGCAGCAGCGGCTGACCTCGTCCATCAGCTTGGCGGTGTATTCCGGGTTGCCGTCCACCATGATCGATGTGCGCTTGTACTTGATGAACAGCGCCCTCGGGTGTTTCGGCGCCGCGCTTTGGCTGTCCGCTCTGATGACATAGCCGTTGGCCTCGAGCGCCGCGCGCACGCGCATCTTCGTCTCGCGGCCGATGCCGGCTCTGTCGTGAAGCACCATCGAAACCGTCGACTGCGATACTCCCGTTTCCCTCGCGATCTCCTTAAGGTTCATGCTCAAACCTCGCTGTTCCACATTTTACCAAAGAGTATCACACCGGACAGAACCTGTAAAGACGGCGGGCTTTAAGATCGGCCGGTCCCCCGCGCATCACATGCCCAGGTAGACGCGCCGCAGCTCGCTGTTGCCAAGCAGCTCCTCGCCCGTGCCGGACAACACGATGCGCCCGTTCTCCAGCGCGTAGCCCCGGTCGGAATTGCGCAGCGATTTCTCGACGTTCTGTTCGACCAGCAGCACCGTGGTGCCCCTTGCGCGGATCTCATCGAGCTTGTTGAAGATCAGCTGCACGTTCACGGGCGACAGGCCCAGGCTGGGCTCGTCCAGGATCAGAAGCCGGGGATCGGACATCAGCGATCTGCCGATGGCCAGCATCTGCTGCTCGCCGCCGGACAGGGTGCGCGCCGCCTGGCCGCTGCGCTCACCCAGCAGCGGGAACAGGTCCAGCACATAGGCCAGATTCTTTTCCGCATCGGCGCGGCCACGCTTGCAGTAGGCGCCCATTTGGAGGTTCTCCATCACGGACATGTCCGGGAACAGGTGGCGGCCCTCCGGACACTGGATAATGCCCAGCTCGACGCGTTCATAGCCCGGGACCTTTGTGATGTCCTTGCCATCGAAGAAGATCTCGCCGCCCTTGATGTCAAGCACGCCAGAGATCGCCCGGCACGTCGTCGTCTTCCCGGCGCCATTGGAACCCACGATGCTGATCATCTCGCCCTCGTCGATGTAGATCGAACAGTCCTGGAGCGCCATGATGGCGTCGTATGCCACGGAGACGTTCTTCAATTCCAACAGATGCATAGGCATTTCCTTTCTCGATCGGAGTGGGGGGCTCCCGGCCGCCGCGGCGGCCGGGAGCGTCAGGTCAGCGCCCCTGCGCGATCACTTGTTGATCGGCGAAAGCTGAGAGCCGGGGAACACCAGCTCGGTGCCCTCCGCCTGGATGAACTCGGGGTAGATCAGCTTGATCTTGGTATCCTGGAACTGGCCCATGACGGGGATGGCGTTGAAGTTCTTGCCGGTCTCCTGATCGAACTCCAGCTCGTAGGGATAGATGTTCCACCAGGTATCGCGGGGGATCTTCAGCGCGCGGATGGCGGCGTTCAGCGCCTCGGACTCGTCGGTGCCCGCGGCCTCGAGGCCCTCGCAGATCACCATGGCCGCGGCCCAGCCGGCAGCGGACTCGGCGGTGTAGTGCTCGCCCTCGTACAGCTCCTTGTACTTCTCGCCGATCCAGGTCTTGTCAGGCATGGACAGCAGCACATCCTCGCCCCAGCCGGAAACGGTGAAGAAGCCGTCCGCGTTGTTGCCGACCGTGGGGATGAAGTCGTTGTCGGTCTCGCCGGAGGAGGAGCACAGCATCGCCTTCGGCTCGAAGCCCATGCCCACGAAGGTCTGGGTGAGCAGGACCATGGACTGGAAGTAGCAGGCGTTCAGCACCACGTCGGGCTGCTTGTCGATCAGCTTGGTGACCACGGTGGTCAGATCGGTGACGTCCGCTGCGAACACCTCGTCGATGATGATCTCGACGCCGATCTCCTCCAGCGCGTCATACCAGCCGTCGCTCAGGGACTGGCCCCAGTCGTCGTTCTGATACAGGATGGCGGCCGTCTTGATGCAGCCGGGCTCCTTCTCGTTCATGTCCGCGATGAACTTGGCGTGGGTCTTCGTGGTGTCGGAGTTCTGCTCGTGGATGGTCACGGAGTAGGGATGCGCGCCCTCGGTGAGCATGTCACTCGTGGAGCAGGTGATGGCCAGCGGCACATGGTAGCGCTCGCAGACGGTCTGCACGCTGGCGGTGATGGCGGACTGGTAGCAGCCCATCAGCGCGGAGACGCCGATATTGGTGATCAGGCGCTCGGCTTCGGTGGCGGCGGCTTCCTCGTTGGACTGGGTATCGCCGTAGTACAGTTCGATCTTCGCGCCGCCCATCGACTGGATGCCGCCGCGATCATTGATCTCGGAGACAGCGAACTCGATGCCCTTCTGGGCATCCTCGGCGACCGCTGCCGCGGAGCCGGTGTACGGGAACAGCACGCCCAGCTTGATCACCTTTTCCTCCTCGGCGACCGCACAGGTGGCCAGTGCCAGTACCATGGTGAGTACGAGAAGTACAGCCAGCAGTTTCTTCATGGTTCTTTCTCCTTTCTATTATTTCATCTGCCTCGGCAGATAAAACGCGTCAGATGGCATAGTCGGATCCCAGGTAAACGGCGATGACATCCTCGTTCCGGGCGATCTCGTCCGGCTTGCCCTCGGCGATCTTCTCGCCGAAGGAGATGACGGTGATGTTGTCGGAGATGCTCATCACGGCCTGCATGATGTGCTCGATGATGACCACGGTGATGCCCAGGTCCTTGATGCCCGTCACGATGTCCATGACCTCGGTGACCTCCGAGGGGTTCAGGCCGGCCATGACCTCGTCCAGCATGATGAGCTTGGGCTCGGTGGCCAGCGCGCGGGCCACCTCCAGCCGCTTTTGCTCGCACAGGTTCAGGCTCCTGGCCTGGACATCCGCCTTGTTCTCCAGCTTCGCGATCTTCAGCGCCCGCAGCGCCTTCTCGCGGGCGACGGACACCTTGTTCGTGTGGGTGAAGCCGCCGACCATCACGTTGTCCAGCGCGCTCATGCCCCGGAAGGGCTGCACGATCTGGTAGGTGCGCACCAGTCCCTTGCTGCACAGGCGATAGGGCTTGGCGCCGGTCACGTCATGTCCGTCGAAGATCACGCGGCCGCTCGTGGGCGTCAGGAAGCCGGACACCAGGTTGAACAGCGTGGTCTTGCCCGCGCCGTTGGGCCCGATGAGGGCATGGATCTCGCCCTTTTCCACCGTCATGTTCACATCGTTGACCGCCTTCAGGCCGCCGAAATGCTTGGACAGGTGTTCGATCTTCAGGATCTCGCTCATTTTGCCGCCTCCCTCTTTGAGCGCAGCCTGGCGCCCAGCCGCCGCACCAGCTTCTGAAGGATCGGCAGTATGCCGTCCGGGAAGAAGCGGATGCAGACGATCAGCATGATGCCGTAGATGGCCAGGTTCAGGCCCTGCGTGCCCGCGAACCTCGCGGACGCGAACTGCGATATGCTCTCGACGATCACCGCGCCCACCGTGGGGCCGAACACCGTCGCCTTGCCGCCCAGCATGGCCACGATGGCCAGCTTGTCGGACAGCGACTCCGCGAACAGACGGGCCGGGTTGCAGAACAGGATCACCTGGGCGTAGAACGTGCCGCCCGCGGCACAGAAGAAGGCGCTGATCGCCATGGCCTTCAGCTTCAGGGCCCGGGAGTTGACGCACAGGGACTCCGCGGCGTCCTGGTTGTTCGCCACCGCCGCCAGCTGGTAGCCCATCTTGCTGCTCTTGATCCACTGGCAGACCGCCAGCAGCACCACCAGCATGCCGAGGATGACGTACAGATAGTACTTCTTGTCGACGAACTGCATGGCCAGGAAATCATTGCCGGGCACCGCGGTGATCTGTATGCCCCGGGCGCCGTTGATCTTGATCGAGCCGAGTTTTCGGGTGTTCTGCACCAGCAACAGCAGTATGTTCGCCAGCGCGATGGTCGTGAGGGTGAAGTAGGTGCTCTTCAGCTTGAAACACGGGAAGCCCATGATGACGCCCACCAGCGCCGCCAGCAGCCCGCCCGCCAGCATGCCGATCCACGGCGAGATGCCGTACTGCACATAGAGGATCGTTGAGGTGTAGGCGCCGATACCGATGAATATCGCGTGTCCCAGCGAGAACTGCCCGGCGAAGCCGCTCAGTATGTTCCACGCCGAGGCGAAGTAGGCGAACATGAAGATGTAGATGATGATCTGGAGATAGTAGCTGTTCAGGTATTCCGCCAGCAAAAGCACCAGGGCCAGCACCGCCGCCAGCGCGCCGAGCCTGCCGATCGCTCTCTTCTTCGACGTATTCATTCCCTTACCCCTCCTACACTTTCTTGCCGAACAGGCCGTTCGGCTTCAGGAAAAGCACCAGGGCAAAGATGACGAAGCAGAGCATCTGTCCCGTGTAAGAGTCAAAGAACAGCCCGCCGAAGGCCTCGACCACCCCGATGATGAGCCCCGCCAGCAGGCAGCCGCCGACCGAGCCCTTGCCGCCCAGCACCAATATGATGAAGGCCTTGGAGCCTATGGTCGTGCCCACCGATGGGGTGATGGTATAGAACGTGGCGAATATGACGCCGGCCACCGCGCACAGCGCACAGCCGATGCCGAAGGCGATGTTGTAATACCGGAGCACGTTGATGCCCATCAGCTGGGCCGCCTCCCTGTCCTGGGCGGTGGCGCGCAGCGCCTTGCCCGGATAGGTGCGGTTCATGTAGAACCACATGATGGCGAACACCAGCAGCGCGATGCCCGCGCCGATCAGCTTCACCAGGCTCAGCTTCCGGCCGAAGCCGATGGAGATGTAGGTCAGCGAGATGTCCATGGACACCGAATGCGGCGTGGACTTGAAGATCATCAGCATGATGTTCTCCAGCGCGATGCCGAGGCCCGCGGTGCACAGCAGCAGGCCCACCGGGTTGGAATCCGCGCGCTCTCGCAGGAACAGCGGCCGGATCACGATGTCCTGGAAAGCGTATCCGAACGCGAACATCACCGGCACCGCGATGAGCAGCGTCAGGTAGGGGTTCATCCCCAGCAGCACCGTGGCGCCGTACACGATGAACATGGCGATCATCAGGATCGATCCGTGGGCCCAGTTGACGATCTGCATGATGCCGTAGATGATGTTGACGCCCAGCGCCGTGGCACTGTATATACAGCCCATGACGAGGCCCAGTATCAGCGTTTCATAATACATTCTGTCATGTCCCTCCAATGGTCTGTCGCCTGTGCAGGCCTTCTGATATGGCCCTGGCCTCTTTGGAGCCGGGATAGGAGAGGATCGCGCCGGGGCGGCTGACGACCACCGCCGCGTAGCGGTTGCCCCAGTCTGCCGCAGCATCCGCGCTCTGCCCGCCGATGATCGCCGCGGCGAAGGCCGCCATGAAGGCGTCCCCGGCGGCCACGGAATCCACGCACGCCACCTCGTAGGGCGGAAAGTGCCGCGCCCCGTCTTCGTCGCAGACGATACAGCCGTCTGCGCCCAGCGTCATCACGACGCAGCCGCAGCCGCATTTGCGGCGCAGAAGCTCCGCGACCCCGCCAGGCGCGCCGGCGTGGCCGGCCAGCCGCTGCGCTTCGACCCGATTGACGAAGAGATGATCCACAGCATCCAGCTGCCCGACCGGCGCATCGCTCAGGGGGCTCGGGTTCAGCATCACCGTCATGCCGCGCGCTCTGGCGCGCCGGCAGCCCTCGAGGGCCAGCGCCTGGTCGAACTCGAACCCGGCGATGAAGTATCCCGCGCCGGGAAAGGCGTCCAGCGCCTCATCGAGCTCCGAAGCATCCATGTGGCACGGATGCGCAGGGCTGCCGATCACCACGTTCTCGCCGTCCGCCCGGGTGATGACCACCCCGACGTCCGTGGCGATGTCCGGGCTCATCAGGTAGCGCGAGCAGTCGACCCCGACGGCTTTGAGCCATTGAAGCCCCAGCCGGCCGCCCTCGTCCTGCCCCACCTTGGTGATGAGCGCCGTGCGCACGCCGTTCAGCGCCAGCGCCACGGCGACGTTCGTGCCCTTGCCGCCGTCCTCGCCGAAGTGCCATTCCAGCGCACGGACCGTCTCGCCCGGCTGCGGGAAGCGCTCCACCCTGGCCATGTGCCCTATGCCGTGCTTGTTGAACACCACGGCCTGGACGTCCCTTGCGTCGCGCTCCATCCGCTCACTCCTTGCTCAGCGGGTGTTCCAGGGTCTCCTCGTCACAGAACACGATCTTTTCCGGGATATACTTCATCGCGAAGGTCACCGGATATTCCAGCGTCGTTTCCCTGCAGAACAGCATCACACGCAGCGCCGTCTGCTTCCACTCTCCGCATCGCATCATGCATACGATCCTTCGGGAGGCCAGTATGGATTTCATGCCCACCGTCACCGCCTTGGGCGGGATCTTGTCGTAGTAGCCGCCGAACCGCCGCACGGAGAGCGCGACCAGCGTGTCCTCGTTCAGTTCGACGATGCGCGTCTTTGAGTTTTTGAATTCCTCCTGGCTGATGCGGTAATAGCGGGAATGCGGCGCTTCGCAGAAGGCGATGAGGCCCTTGCAGCCGATGCCCGCCCATATGGTGTCGATGCCGCCCATGTCGGCCACCATCTCGTCATAGCGATCCAGATCCCTGGGATCCGGGAAGATGATCTGTTCGGGCGGACACATGAGCTCCGGATCGATCCGCGAGAACACCTGCTTTTTCATCACGGCGTGCAGGCTCCCATAGGGGGCGTCCTCCGGGATGGGACGCGCCTCCCAGTCGAGGTATTCGTCCATCATGAATATCCACAGATCCTTCATGCTGATCCGCTCGCGATGCGCGCGCTCGATGAAATACTTCCACTGGTCGATCGGCCCCGCCGGCACGATCCACTTCGTGGGGATGCCCTTTGCGTTGTGCTCGATGAGCTCCTCCGCCATCAGGTCCGCGACCTCGCGGTAGAAAGTCTCCGTGTCGGAGCGCACCCGCAGATCCGCGTTCAGGTCCGTCATCTTTTTGATCTCTTCCGGCTTGACGCTGCACCACCGGTCCAGCTGTTCCCTTGAAATGATGAAATCCACCCGCACTCCTCCTTCTGCACCCATCGATCATGCTACGATTATAGCACTCGGATTCACTAAATTCAATACTAAATTTAATACCGTCATGTAGAATGATTCACTATGATTTTATGCATAATGCACGAATCCGGATCATGATTTGAGCATATCGTGCAGCATGTTGTGATACGATTGACCATTTGGCCCGATTTTCGTATGCGAACCATTTCTCTTGACCATCCGCTTATCTTATCTGTTGTAAATTTACTAAATTATTCAGACCGCATCTCTTCCGATGAAGTACCGCGCTTCGACAGAAAAGGACCACCGGCGATCCGGTGGTCCAGGTCGAGGTCTCCCGATCATCGATCGCGGCGGCGTCTGGGCGCCGCCGGATCTCCCGCCCCGTTCAGGCGCCGGCCGGCGCATCGCGCAAAAGCGCCGCGATGACCTGCGCCGAATCCCCGGCGATGCCGATGCTGCGCCCCGCGAGCTCGCGCGGGATCCGCACGTCGTCGAAATTGAGGCAGGCATAGGTCGCGTTCGGGTTTTCGCCGGCGAGGCTCCAGAAGTTGAATTTGATGATGCCGGGCGTGTTCCACCCCACCCCGATCTCAAGATACACGATGCGATCCGTTGCGTGCCGCTGCGTGAAATTGCGATAGCGCTCGGCTGCGGCGTGCCAGCCCGCGTCCTCGACGAAGCGGTCGTCGGACCGCAGGTTCATCGTCAGCGGCCTTCCGCAGTTCGGGCACTTCGGCAGCAGCCCCGTCGGGACGGCCATCGCGGGCGCCGCGCCCTCCGGCGCGATGAGCGCGTTGTCAGCGCCGATGGAGAAGCCCTGCGCCAGCACCATTTCCCGGATGGCCGCCTCGTTGTCCCAGGTCACGTCGCAGCAGGGCTCGCTGCACTGGAACAGGCCGTAGTCGCCCTGGGTGTAGAACAGCCGGTCCCTTTTGAGGCCCGCCTTCTGGAAGCAGTGATCCACGTTGGTGGTCAGCGCGAAGTGATCCCTGTCCCGCACCAGCGCGCAGAGGTCGTCGTACACCGGCTTCGGCGCGTCCATGTAGCGGTTGATCCAGATGTACCGGCTCCAGTAGGCCCAGAACGCCTCCTGCGTTTCATAGGGATGGAATCCCCCGGAGTACATGTCATGGAAGCCGTACTTCTCTTCGAAATCCGAAAAATACCGTTCAAAGCGCGCGCCGGCGTACACGAAGCCGGCCGCTGTGGACAGGCCCGCGCCCGCGCCGATCAGCACGGCGTCGGCACGGCGGATCGCCCGGCGCAGCCTGTCGATATCGCCGGTGCGCGGGTCCGTCGCTCCGATCTGTCTGCGGTCTTCGATCTTCATATGCATCGCTCCTTTGCGGCCCGGGTCTTCCCTGCCGCTCCATCAGCATATCACATTTCCGGGCTCTGTGCAATGCGTCCCTCCCGCGTGTCGCGCGCAGAAAGGCGGCCGGCGGATCGGTTCCGGCCGGCTTGTCTTCACGCCTGTACTGTATTATAATACCGGCAGCGACACTGCGAAGGCGCCGCCCCGACGGGCGCGCTTCGCCGAAAGGAGCGCGGCATGACACACGAAGAATAGCGGCTCTATCTCATCCGCCGCCTGCTGGACGAGGGCGGCTATGCGCAGCGCATACCGGCGGACCCGCAGTCTCAAAGGCAGCTGCTGCGGGCGCTCATGAACGTCCGCGGGCCCGGGCCCGCCGATGCGGCCTTCCTGGCGGTCCAGGACGAATACCTCCGGGAGCGCGTGCAGGCGAAGGGCGTCGTGGATGCGGATCGTCTGATCCCCGTCCGGGACGGTCTGTGCGTCTGGCGCGGCGACATCACCCGCCTGAAGGCGGATGCCATCGTCAACGCCGCCAACAGCGGCATGACCGGCTGCTACCAGCCCAATCACGACTGCATCGACAACTGTATCCACACCTATGCGGGCGTACAGCTCCGCCTGAAGTGCGCGGAGATGATGGAAGCGCAGGGCTTCCCGGAGCCCGCCGGCCGGGCGAAGATCACCCCCGCCTACAACCTGCCCAGCCGGTATGTCATCCACACCGTGGGCACCATCTGCCGTAACGGCATCGTGACCCCGCGAAACATCCGCGAGCTTGAAAGCTGTTATCGCGCCTGCATGGAGCTGGCCGCGGCCAACGGGCTGCGCTCGATCGCCTTCTGCTGCATCAGCACCGGCGTATTCGGCTTTCCGCAGAAGCGCGGCGCGCAGATCGCCGTCGAGACCGTGCGGCGATGCCTGGCCGACGGCTCGGGCATCGAAAGGGTCGTCTTCAACGTCTTCAAGCCCGAGGACGAGGCCTTCTATCTCGATCTTTTAAACACGAACCGGCCCTGAAACGGCGTCCCCGGCCGGCACCGAAAGAGCGCCCATGGCCGCCTGGACGATCGCGGCCATGGGCTCTTTGTGCGTCTTCGATCGGTCAGAGGGGACCGCCCCGGGTCAGGGCGCCTGCCGCCCCTCCTTCAGCCGCCGGGCCGCCTCTTCGCGCTGGCGGCACAGCTCTGCCCAGCTCGGCATTTCGGCGATCATCCCGGACAGTTCCCTGAGCGCTGCGGGGATGTCGATCTTCTGCGGACACACCGCGGCGCACGCCCCGCAGCCGATGCAGGCGGAGGGCCGCTTGTCCTCCGGCAGCGCGTCGAACTGCATGGCGACCGTGATCGCCCTGGCGAACTTCACGTCGTTGTAGGCGTGGATCAGCATCGGGATGTCCAGCCCCATCGGGCACCCGTCGCAGCAGTAGCGGCAGCGGGTGCAGGGCAGCGCGTCCTTAAGGTCCTCGGCGATCTGCTCCAGCAGCGCCGACTCATCCGGGCTCTGCGGCTGCCCGCCGGAGAAGGTCGCCACGTTGTCGACCATCTGGTCGAACGTCGACATGCCGGACAGCACCATCTTCACATTGGGCAGCCGCTGCAGCCAGCGGAAGCTCCACGCCGGGGTGCTTTCGTCCGGCCGCAGTGCCCTCAGCCTGGCCTCGGCCGCCTCGTCCAGCGCCGCCAGCCTGCCGCCGCGCAGCGGCTCCATCACCCAGACGGGGATGTTCCGGGCGGTCAGCAGCTCGTACTTCGCCTGCGCGTCCTGCAGGCTCCAGTCGAGGTAGTTCAGCTGGATCTGGCAGAACTCCATGCTGTCGCCGGCGTAGTCGAGGAACCGCTCCAGCGTGTCCGGACGGGCGTGACTGGAAAAACCCAGGTGCCGGATGCGCCCGAGGCGCTTCTGCTCTTTGAAGTAGTCCAGGATGCCCCACTTCGGGTCCATGTACACCCCGATGGAATTCTCATAGACGTTGTGCAGCAAATAGAAGTCGAAGTGATCCACGCCGCACTTCTTCAGCTGCTCCTCGAAGATCGCGGCGGGTTCGTAGCTGGCCGCGATCTGATGGCCCGGATACTTGTTCGCCAGGAACCAGCTGTCCCGGGGGTGCTTTTTCAGCGCCCTGCCGATGACGATCTCGCTCATACCGCCGTGATAGGGCCAGGCGGTGTCGAAGTAGTTCACGCCCTGCGCGATGGCATAGTCCACCATCCGGCCGAGCTCCGCCTCGTCGATGGCCTGGTCCGCCGTCAGCGGCAGCCGCATACAGCCCAGGCCCAGGCGCGACAGCTTTTCTCCGCAGGCTTCATTGTACAGCATGGGATCATCCTCCGTTTCTTTGTCGTCGGTATCCGGTCCGGCTGCTGTGCCGGTCCCGTCAGGGATCGCGTCGTTCGTCAACAGGATCATCGTTTGTCGCCCGCTCCCGCCGGGCGCTCGATCCGGCGGACATCTGTACGCCGGGAGCGAGTGGCCGCTCCCGCCGGGCGCATGCCGGGCGCTCGATCCGGCGGACATCTGTACGGCTGGGAGCGCGTTGCCGCTCCCGCCGGGCGCATGCCGGGCGCCGGCCGGTATGCGCCCGGCAGCAGACTCCCTCCGTCGGCCCTGCGGACCGCCACCTCCCTCGGCGAGGGAGGCATTCGCAGTACTATCCCATTTGTTCGCTGTTCTTTCCCACTTGTTCGTTGTTCTTCCCCGCTTGGCCCTCTCCCCTGGGAGCTGGCTTGTTTTTTTGCACGAAAAACGGCTATGCTATTGTCCTGGCCTCCTCCCCGAGGGGGCTGGCTGCGTAGCAGACTGGGGGAGTCGCCCGGACGTCAAAGAATGGTGTCCCTACGGGGAAGCAGGAGACGCGACCCCTCCGGCCCTGCGGGCCACCTCCCCTGAAAGGAGAGGCAAGGGGGATGACCGGCCCGGCACCATGTCTTCCGTTTCGTTGCGAGGCAGGTCGATGGCGGGTGCGGACACCATGAATGGTGTCCCTGCGGGATCGGAATGCATCAACTCGCTCATCACAGGATCCTTCTCCGCTTGGCCCCCTCGCCGATGGGGCTGGCTGCGCAGCAGACTGGGGAGTCGCCCGGGCGTCAAAGAATGGTGTTCCTATGGGGAAGCAGGAGACGCGACCCCTCCGGCCCTGCGGGCCACCTCCCCTGAAAGGAGAGACAAGGGGCTGACCGGTCCGGCACCATGTCTTCCGTTTCGTTGCGAGGCAGATCGACGGCGGGTGCGGACACCATGAATGGTGTCCCTACGGGATCGGAATGCATCAACTTGCTCATCACAGGATCCTTCCCCGCTTGGCCCCCTCCCCGAGGGGGCTGGCTGCGCAGCAGACTGGGGGAGTCGCCCGGGCGTCAAAATATGGCATCCCTACGGGATCGGAATGCATCAACTCGCTCATCACAGGATCCTTCCCCGCTTGGCCCCCTCCCCGAGGGGGCTGGCTGCGTAGCAGACTGGGGGAGTCGTGCGGGCGCCATGATCGCCGCCCCTCGCGACGCCCCCCCGGCTCTACATCCCGCAAAGACGGCCGATCCCCGCCAGGATCGCCGCGAGGATCGGGAACCCGATGACCGTCCCCGCCCATTTGCCCGCGGCGCTCTTCGCCGGGATATAGGGCTTCAGATCCTCCGTGCCGGGGATGTCCCACGCCTTTGTATGCCCGACCCAGTACCCGTCGATGAACAGCCTGTCGAACAGCCCCATGATCAGGTAGATGCCCGTCATCTGGACGAAGCCCTGCCGGAAGCCCGACGCCCCGTTCAGGCCGTATACCATCGCAGGCACGACCGTGAGCACGGGCACGAACAGGGCGGCGGCGGTGATCAGCGACCGCCTCCTGATCGTCTCCTCCGTCGTGAGCCCCAGCTCGACCACGCGCGCCCGCACATCCTGTTCATAGAACACGACCAGCCCCACCGGTCCGTCCTTGATGCCCACGACGCAGACGAGCAGCAGCCAGAACGACATGACGAGCCCCTCCAGCAAAACCAGCACACCGGTCATCTCCTGTCCCCCCTGTCCATCGTGCGGCGCCGCCCGCCCGAGCGCCCGTCACGGCTTCAGGATGTACACCGCGTATTCCTGCCGCAGCGTGAAGCCGTGGCCTTGCGCCATGTTCATCGACGGCGTGTTCTTCGCGTCCCAGTGGACGGTCAGCCCTCTTGCGGCGCAGTCGTCTATCATCGCCCGGACGCAGTGATCCGCGAGCCCCTTCCTGCGGTGCCCTGCATCGGTGGTGACGTCGAGTTCGACGTCATCTCCGAAGGTCAGGTGGCTCGACGCGGAGGCGACGATCCTGTCGCCGAACCACGCGACGGCGCCCGAGCCGCGCGCCGCGAACGCCTCGTAGCTGCCGTAGACCGATCCGTGCCCGTACGGATGCGCGCTGAAGGCGTCCGCGTCGAACGGCCCGATGCGGTACCCGGCGGGCAGCGCGGGCAGCGTCTTCGCCGATGGCCTGCACATGGGGTCCATCAGCCGTCTAAGCAGGACCGCGTCGAGCGCCGGCTGCTGCTGGATGAAGCGCTCCCATTCCGGGCTCATGCAGACCAGCAGCCTGTCGAAGAACAGCTCCGGCCGCTCCTCAAACAGGACCCGGTCCGGGCGCCCGCTCAGATAGGTGAAATGGGCCTGACACACGTCGCCGCCGTCATACCGCACCCGGCTGCCGTAGGCGCCGGCCCGGCAGGCGCGCAGCAGCAGCGTCTCCTCGTGAAGGACGCCGCTGGCCTTCCGATCCCATATCTCGACCATAATGCCGCTCCCGTCGATCGACGTAGTCCGCGATCTGCTGTCTTTGCGCGTCACAGCCCGAGCCAGCCCTTCACGTCCGCCGCGCTGCGGACGAGCTTCGCGTCGACCGATGCCGCTCCCGCCACGTACGGCGCGAGCTTTTCAGCCGTCCTGCCGATGCCGCTGCCGCCCGAGGTAGCGAAGGCGCACACCCGCTTGCCGTCCCACTTGTAGCCCTTGCAGAACGTGTTCACGACGTTCGGCGCGGCGCCGTACCAAATGGGAAAGCCGATCAGCACGGTGTCGTACCGGTCGAAGTCCCCGACCTTCCCCGCCACCGGCACGTCCTTGCGCCCGAACTTCTCGCGGTTGCAGCGGGCCAGCGGGTTGGTCCACCTCAGATCCGCCGCGCTGTAGGGCGTCTCCGGCCGGATCTCGAACAGGTCCGCGCCCGTCATGGCGGCCAGCTCCCGGGCCACCTTCGCCGTGGTGCCCTCCGCGCTGAAAAATGCGATCAATGTCTTCATGATGGTCTCCTCTCTGCGTACCCATCCGGGCAGCGGCTACTTCCCGACCTTCTCGCCGTTCAGGATGACCACGTTCATCCTCTCCACTTCGACCCGCTCCCAGACGCCCTCCGCGATGTACGGCTCCGATCCGAGGTAGGCGTCCAGGGCGGCGCGGTCCTCAAACTCCATGACCAGCGCCGAACCCTTCATGTTCCCCGCCTCATCCAGCAGGCCGCCCGCGCAGATGACCTTCCCGTTCACGGCGGCCATGTTCTCGAGATGGCGCGGGCGCACCGCCAGCCGCCTGTCGAGCATGCCCTCGCCGTCGTACGCCCGAATGATGAATTGCACAGCTTTGCCCCTTTCCCTGTCCTGTCCGCGTGCCGCGCCGTCATTCCGATAGCGCCGGCGGCGCGCCCGGGTCGGCCAGCACCTCCATGATGACGCGGATGGTCTCGGCCTGCTGCGCATCGGCGGAGATCGAAGCCGCGCCGTCGCCGGACTGCGCGCCGTAATTCCCGAACCCGGCGTGGTTGCCGCCCCGGATGGCGTGCTCGATATACCGCGCGGGCGCCTTCGCGCGGCCCTTCGCGATGTCATCAGGCGTCGCGAGCCCGTCCTCCGTTCCGCAGATGACCAGCTCGAGCTGGCGCTCGTCCAGGGCCGCCGCCGTATACGCCCCCAGCAGGATCACGCCCGCGACCCTGTCGCCGTTTTTCGCCGCGAATTCGGCCGCCATGGCGCCGCCCAGCGAGTGTCCGCCCACGAACCATCGGGCGTAGTCGTGCGCCTTCATCTCCGCGTCGGCCCTGTCGATCCCGAAGAACGCGAAGCGCAGCGGCATCCTGACGAGGAAGACGTCCAGTCCCGCCCCCGCGAGGCCGTGCAGCAGCGGCGCGTATGCCGTCTCCTCCACCTTCGCGCCCGGATAGAACACCAGCGCGTCGGTCTGCGACGGCCCGTCGAAGAACCAGCCTTGATCCGTCCGCGAGACGCGGACGCGCGCGTCCGATGCGAGGCTGTCGAGAGCGTGCCGGTCGGCGCGATGATAGTCGGACGCGTAGATCAGGAACCCGATCGCCAGCGCCGCGATCAGCGCCGGCGGGACGATCCACAGAAGGCGCGCCCTGCCGCGCCTGCTCTTTCCCCGCATGTCGACCGCTCCTTCATATCGCCTCAGGCCACCCCGGCCCTTTCTTATTCTACCACACCCGCGCGCCTTTGCGCAATGCGCGGGGCGCCGCAAAAAAAGTACCTGCGGAAGAAGAAGTGTGCCTTCGTTCTTCCGCAGGCTTTGAATGGTTTATACTGCTTTCTGTTCTGTCTCTTCCTTCACTCATCCAGATTCAATTCGTCAATGCTCCGAATGATCTCCGTCTGCCGCTCGTAGAACAGCAGGTTCTTGTTGTTCCTGAAGTAGGCGTCGCAGCCGTATTTGCCGATGAAGCGGGCGGCGGCGGGGTTGAGAGTGAGTTCGGTGACGAGGATCAGCAGCTCCTGGCCCTCGGGGAACACCTTCTCGCAGAAGGCGAACATGTTGTCCAGCCGCTCCCGGGTGGCTGACGCGGCCTTCTTCAGGCGGGCGTTCTCGTCGTCGAAGCGGCGCTTGATGACCTGGATCGCCGCCGCGCCGGTCTCCACGTCGGACGCACGCACGCCGGCCGCCATCTCCGTCATGACCCGGGCGGCGCTGCGGTCCGCGCGAGCGTCGTCCTCGGACATGGAGTTGGCCCGGCGGCCCGCCTGCGCGGCGCTCTCGAGCTGCCCGGCCCGCTTCTGGAGGAGCTCCGCGGCGCCCCCGGCGTCCACCCGGCTCAGCTGCACGCGCATGGCGCGGATGTCGTTCATCAGCGTCTTCATCATGGCCTCGGTCTGCGATACCGCCTGGAAGTAGCCGTTCACCGCGTCCAGCAGCAGGCCCAGCAGGGAAAGGCGCTCGTCGAACTTCGCCTTCGCCGCCCGGTCCTCGATGCTCTTCCTCGCCGTGCCCGAGAGGATGTCGTCCACCTGATAGTCGCTGCGGTACTTCCTGAACAGGTCGTAGTACACCGCGAAGCTCTTGGCGACGGTGGGGCTCTGGAGATATTGGCGGATCAGCTGCTCGTTCACGGCGTAGCCCCGCTGCTCGTACAGCTTCATCATGTCGGAAAGGTCCACCCAGCCGCGGGCCGTGACGAACCGCTTGCCGTCCACCGTGGTCTCCACCTGGTAGAAGTCGCTGCGCTTGATCTCCAGGTACGTCAGCACCGCGCGGTGCACGCCGTGGGAAATGGCATACTCCTTCCAGGCGTCGAAATCCGGCTCCACGTCGATGCGCTTGAGGCGGTCCCAGGTGACGATGTCGAACTCCCGCACGGAATCGTTGTACTCCGGCGGGTTGCCCGCGGTGACCACCGTCCAGCCCTCGGGCACGCTGTGCCGCCCGAAGGTCTTGTATTGCAGGAATTGCAGCATCGACGGGGCCAACGTTTCCGACACGCAGTTGATCTCGTCCAGGAAGAGGATTCCCTCCTCCGCGCCGTCCTGCTCGATGCGGTCATACACTGAGGCGATGATCTCACTCATGGTGTACTCCGACACGTCGTATTCACGACCGCGGTAGGTCTTGTGCACGATGAACGGCAGGCCCAGCGCGCTCTGGCGGGTGTGATGGGTCATTGAATAGCTCACCAGACCGATGCCCAGCTCCTGGGCGATCTGCTCCATGATGGCCGTCTTGCCGATGCCCGGCGCGCCCATCAGGAAGATGGGCCGCTGACGCTCCACCGGGATCACCGGCTCGCCGAATTCATTCTTCACGCGGTAAGCGTCCACCGCCTGCTTGATCTGCTCCTTGGCCTGCTTGATGTTCATGGGTTACTCCTTTGCGTCGTTCGGCAGCGTGATCGTGCCCTTCTTCGGTTCTGTTTCGACGATGCCCCTGGCCTCAAGGCGTTTTATGCCCGACCACACCGTACTCCTGTTTTTGCCCAGCTTGTTCGCCACGTCGATGATGCGCACGGGCTTCGGCTCCGCTTCCTGCGCCTGCTCCTGAAGGAGTTGATGGATCGCGGCGAGGTATTCCAGTTCCGTGGTGGAGAACTCTATGCCTGCCTCCGGTTCGGTCTTTATATCCCGTTCATGGTCCATAGGTCATGGCTCCTTTCGATGATGTGCTTTCTTCCCAAATACTACAACATGTGGTCTCATACCGCCAATCCAGCCCCGCCAGCTCCAGGAATTCAGTTTCATCAATGATGATCTTCACGCCCAGCTGGCGCACCTTCTGCAGCTTGGCCAGGCTGCCGTTCTGATCGTTGGCGATCAGGTAATCGGTCTTTCCCGATACGCTGCCGGTCAAGCGCCCGCCGAGGCTTGCCGGGCGATCGGGAGATCGCCCCTACGGGATGGCACTGTCTCGGTGTGCTGTCTCATAAAACTTCTGCCGGGAACAGCAGCTTCATCGCCCCGTTGTCCCCCTGTTTGTCCTGCATCCTCCCCGCCAGCGCGTCCGCGGGCAGGTCGTCCAGCGTGAATTCGTCCAGTGAAAATTCCGGCGCGTCGCCGGCGGCCCTGTGGTTCAGCAAAAGCGCCGTGCAGCGGGTGCTGTTCACGTCGATGGCCAGCTGGAGCAGGGTCTCTGCCTCGTCGGAGGACAGCGCTTCCAGCCGCTCGGACAGCGCCGGATCGTCGTCCTTCAGGACCTCCTGCCCCTTCGCCTCCAGCGCGTAGAACAGCGCCGCCATGTGCTTGCAGCGATGGCCCTCCTTCGCGTAGGGGCAGTTGCAGCGCAGCGACGTGACGTTTCCCCGCTCGATGCCCACGCCCACGCGGTAGAGCTTCGTGCCCACCACCAGCGCCTCCCAAACCGTCAGCCCGCGGTGCAGACCCACCACCGCGCCGTCCTTGAAGCAGCTCTTGCCCCGTCCGAGGATCGGGCCGTCGAATCCGACATACCAGATCATGACCGCGCCACCTCCTCCAGGGCGATGAGCCGACTGAGCATCGCGGCGGTTTTGCCCTCCCCGTCGCACAGGCCGAGCAATCGCTTCATGCGCTTCACCGGCATGCCCGGCAGATGGGGCAGCAGCATGTCCAGCGCGTCCCGTTCGGCCATCTCCGGGATCAACTGTTCCTCCAGCGCCGCCGCCGCGTGGTTCAGCGTGCGCAGGCGGACGCCCTCGAAGGGATAGAACGGGCCGAGGATGAGGCTGACGTCGTCCTCCGCGGACAGCTTCTCTATCTTCGCGTCCGGCCGGCACTCGTAGAGGATGCCCGCGGGGGTGACGATGTTCACCACCTGGATCTCCGCCTTGCGCCACCGGTCCCGGTCAAACCGGTGCCGCACGATGAACTGGAAGCCCTCTGATTTCAGGTCCTGGACGTCGCTCAGCGGCAGGTGATAATGGCAGTAGCGGTCCAGCATCCTATAGCGCTCTCCCGCCGACTGCACCTGCCGCGCCTTTCCCGGCAGCTGTCCGTCCGCCAGCACCACGCTCTCCCGCATCTGGCGGAAGGGCTGTGTGATCTCGCGTTCTGACAATCTTGCGCGCCAGCGCAGGATCTCCTCCGCGTCCAGCTCCACCGGATGGGCGAGGCTCACCGGGCCTTCGGGCACAAAGCTGTCCCCGGGCATAAAGCGCGCGCCGTCCGACTGCCACACCAGCCGGTTCGCCAGTGCCTGAAACGCTTTGCCCTCCATCCGCTGCCGCCAGCGCGCCGCGGGCATGTCCCGGCCCAGTACGAACATGTCCTTCAATTCAGATAACAGGGATTTGTCGTTCATACCTCATCCTTCTCCAGTATCAGCCGGATCGCCCAGGGCGGGACGTCCAGGTTGTTGTATTCATCCTGCACGAACACGAAGGCCGTGGTGTATTCCGGCTTGCGCTCGGGGAAGGTGCCGCAGCCGTCGGTGAAGTAGATCATGCCCTTGAGGTGCTGAAACTCCCGCTGCTTCACCAACTGGTCCACGTAAGCGAACACGGGCCGGAAGTCCGTGCCGCCCAGGCCGCGGATGGTCATGTGCTTGAGGTAATCCTCGAACGCCTCCCGCTTCGTGATCTTCACGGCCTCCTGTACCTGCGCGTCGCACTGCACGATGTGGATGTTCACCTTGGAAAAGAAGCTCTCCGTGCTCATCAGGATGTTGTAGGTCTTGGTGAGGAATCTGTTCACCAGCTCGCCCGAGGTGGAGCCGGAGGTGTCGATGGCGATCACGAACTCCCGGACGCGCCTGACCTCCTTGTACTCCAGCGGCTCGATCAGCGGCATGTTTTTGAACAGCTTCAGGCCGTAGGTGTAGAAGATGTAGTCGAATTCGTCGTCGTTGATCTTCATGACCTCGCCCATCACGGCGAACTTCTTCAAAAACGCCTCGTAGTCGTACTTCTCCCGGTTCAGCTCGGCCAGCAACTGCTGCATGCCGCCGGCCTGAAGGCCCTGCTGCCTGGCGAAGGTCTCCAGGTCCATCTGCACGTGCTCCGAGATGTCCCGCCACTCGTTTTCCAGCGCCTGACGCGCCGAGGCGTCAAACCGCGGGCCGTCCTCTTCGCCGCCGGAGCCGCCGGATCTGGGATCGAAGCGCTGCTCGCCGGCGCCTGCGCCTTCGCCGTGTCCGGAGCCGCCCCGATCCCGGGCATCGTCGTTCGGCGCGCCCTGACCGCCGCTGCCTTGCCCGGAATGATCCTGATCGCGGGCATCGTCGTCCGCCCCGCCCTGGCCGTCGCCGCTGCCTTGCCCGGAATGATCCTGATCGCGGGCGTCGTCGTCCGCCCCGCCCTGACCGCCGCTGCCGCCGCCGGAGGGATCGTCGGGTCTTTTGGCCTTTTGATCGTCGTCGCCCGGCCCGCCAGACGGTTGCCGGCGGTTTCCCTGCTGATCCTGGCTTTGCGCCTGCCTAGACATCTGCTGCGCCTTGGCCGGGCTGTGCCAGATCTCGTGATCGTCCGCGCGGAACAGCTGCTCCCACGCCGGATCGGGAGCGTGGGTCTGAAAATGATGATACAGTTTTTCCGCCGTCAGCGGCTTGACGACCTTCCGCAGGCCGTCCGCCACCGCACGGCGCTGGACTTCCGATCTCGTCGCGAAGTGGGGCTGGTCCAGCTCGCAGATCAGGCCCTCCACCGCGATGTCGCAGGCCAGGTCCCACAGCCGCCGGTCCACAAGCGTGTTGACGAACGGGTGCCGGAACACGCAGTGCAGCAGCACGTGCAGATAGTCCCGCGTGACCGCGTTGGCCTCGCCTCGGTAGCGCTTCATAAGCCACATGGGATGAAAGAACAGGTATTCCCCGTCCGTGGCCAGCGTCACCGGCGCCGGCGCGGGCTTTAAGCGGAACACCGCCATGTCCATGAAGCGCATGTTCAGCACGATGGTCGTGCGCACCTGGGCGAAGATCTCCCGGGATATGGTCTCCAGCCTGGACATGGCGGACCACCTCGATTCCTCATCATTCTGTCGTTCTGCCGGCATGCTTAAGCGACCGTCCATGGCCGGTCCTGTTGTTCTTCGCTGCGACCCGGCCCTCGCGCGGGATCGCGACGGACACCATGAATGGCGTCCCGGCGGGTGGATACAGTCTGATCTTCCCGGCTCCCTCCTCATGGGAGCTGGCTGCGAAGCAGACTGAGGGAGTCATGCGGACGCCAATTATGGCGTCCCGGCGGGTGGATACAGTCCGGTCTTCCCGGCTCCCTCCTCGAGGGAGCTGGCTGCGAAGCAGACTGAGGGAGTCATGCGAACACCATGAATGGCGTCCCTGCGGGATGCCGACCGATGGTCGCCGGTACGGAGCGGCTTACCCGTTACCCTGCCGTAGGGACGCCATAATTGGCGTCCGCGTCCCGATCCGTTCGGATACCGACCGATGGTCGCCGGTATGCGGCGAAGTTCGCGATCACCCGCCGTAGGGACGCCATAATTGGCGTCCGACTTCAACGAACGGGTCATGCGGACGCCATGCATTGTATAGAGCAGTAACATAGTTTACAAATAGTGAAAGCACATGGTTTACAACCAGGAGGTAGGC
>JAFRMB010000053.1 GCA_017430945.1 Clostridia bacterium
CAGAAGACGCACAAGGGCGCCGCAAAGCGTTTTAATCTCACCAAGAGCGGCAAGGTCAAGCGCGCACAGGCCTTCAAGCGTCACATCCTGACCAAGAAGCCCACCAAGCGCACCCGCAACCTTCGCAAGGCGGCCTATCTGACCACCACCGAAGGCAAGACCATGAAAAAGCTGATTCCGTACAAGTAAGGAGGCGAATCAAGAATGGCAAGAGTGAAGCGTGCAGTCAACGCACAGAAGAAAAAGCGTAAGATCATGAAGCTTGCGAAGGGTTACTTTGGCGCCAAGAGCAAGCAGTATCGTGCAGCCAGCGAACAGGTTCGCCGTTCCCTGCGCTACGCATATATCGGCCGCAAGCTGAAGAAGCGCGAGTTCCGCCGCCTGTGGATCGCCCGCATCAATGCGGCGGCCCGCATCAACGGCCTGAGCTATTCCCGGTTGATGAACGGCCTGAAGGTGGCCGGCATCGATATCAACCGCAAGATGCTCGCAGAGCTTGCGATCTCCGATCCCGCTGCGTTCGCGGTGCTGGCGGAGAAGGCAAAGGCCGCTGCCAAGTAAACAATCATTCAAAGAGCCTCCGTTCGATGAGCGGGGGCTCTTTGACATAATGGACATTGTGGATAAGGCCGCGCGATCAAATCCCGCAAGGCGATGTGATCGGCCCGGATGTGCACCTGTCCATGCGATGGCGCGCGGAGGGCTTCGATATACGCCAACGCAACAGAACCTTGATAAACAGCTGATTGACAAAGACGCGCATTTGGTGTATAGTATAAAAAAATGCTTGATACAAATAAAAATAACTAATACTTATGAACGGGGGGATAAGGACTGGTATGAGTATCTGGGAATTCCTGTCAATGACAGGCGGGATCGGGCTTTTCCTGTACGGCATGACGGTGATGTCCTCGGGACTGAAGAGCGCGGCAGGAGACCATCTTCGGACGATCCTTGAAAAAGTGACCACGAATCCTGTGATGGCAGTGGTGATCGGCATCATCGTCACGATGCTGATCCAAAGCTCGTCGGCTACGGACATGATGGTGATCGGCTTCGTGAATTCAGGGCTCATGAATCTCACGCAGGCCATCGGCGTCATCATGGGCGCGAACATCGGTACCACCATCACGGCGCAGATCACGGCATTCAATCTGACGGCCTTTGCGCCCGCGATACTCTTCGTCGGCGCGGTCATCGCGCTGTTCCTCAAGAAGCCGGTGATCCGGCACATCGGCAGCGTGATCCTGGGCTTCGGCATGCTGTTCGTCGGCATCGGCATGATCAAATCATCCATAAGCTCGTTGTCCCAAAGCCCGCGCTTCATCGCGCTGCTCTCCGAACTGGACCATCCGGTGATCGCCGTGGTGTTCGGCATCGCCTTCACGGCGCTGCTGCAGAGCTCCTCATCGTCCATCGTGATCTTCCAGGCCTTCGCGGTAGAGGGACTGCTGAACTACCACACCTGCGTGTACCTCGTCATAGGCGCGGCGATCGGCTCGGTGACGCCAAACCTGCTGGCTTCCCTGACGACGGATCGAAACGGCAAGCGTACTGCGCTCCTGAACCTGTACTTCAACGTGATCAGAGCGGCGCTGCTGTGTCTGGTGATCGGGGTGTTCCCCGGCGTACTGACGATGATCCAGAAGCTCTCGCCCGGGAACATCGCGCGTCAGGTCGCCAACACCCATACGATCTTTGCGCTGTTCGCCGTGGCGGTCCTGCTGCCGTTCTCGAAATGGATCGTGGCTCTGTCGATGCGCACACTGCCGATGCTGCCCAACGAAGCGCTGCAGCTCAGCGAGAAAAAGCTCGTGTATCTCGGTAATGCGCAGTGGAGCATCCCGGCCGTCGCGCTCCGGCAGGCGATGCTTGAGATCAATCGTATGGGCAATCTCGCGCGAGACAATCTGTCTGACGCGTTGAGCTACTTCTTCAACTCGGAATACGAAGAGCTCTATGAGAAGGTCGAAGCGATCGAATCCACGATCGATTTCCTGAACCACGCGATCGAAGACAAGCTGGTCGAGCTTCGTGCGCTGCAGCTTTCCCCGCACGACGTGTTCCGCCTCTCCCGCATGGTCCTCGTCGTGTCGAATATCGAGCGCATCGGCGATCACGCGGAGAATATCATCCAGTTCGGAGCCAGGCTCAAGGCGGCGAAGGTCCAGATGTCGGCAGACGCGACGGAGGAGCTCAGGATCATGGGCAACGCTGTGCTCGAGACCATCGACGTTTCGATGAAGGTGTTCAGCGAAGAGCGGTTCGATCTGTTGCCCAGAGCGGAAGCGCTCGAGCAGAGGGTCGATGATATGCGCGACAAATTCACGCAGCATCACATCGACCGCCTGATGGAGGAGAGCTGCGATCCCCTGGGCGGCGTCATATTCACTGATATGTGCACGGACCTCGAACGCTGCTCCGATCAGGGCATCAACATCGCCACCGCGCTCGTCGTTTACGACTGATCGAGGCAAAGAAAACATAAAACAGACCGCATTCCGGAACGGATGCGGTCTGTTTTATGGTGGATCAATCGAGCTTCGCGTCCTTGAGGATGTCACAGAAGTCGAAGGTGGCAAAATAGTCGCGCACGGTCTCGGGACGGCGGATCATATCGAAGCTTCCGTCCGGATGCAGAAGGATCTCAGCGGATTTGAGCTTGCCGTTGTAGTTGTAGCCCATGGAGTAGCCGTGGGCACCTGTGTCGTGGATGACGATCAGGTCGCCGTCATGGATCTCCGGCAGCGCGCGGTCGACAGCGAACTTGTCGTTGTTCTCGCAGAGGGAGCCGACCACATCGTACATATGGTCGCACAGGGCATCCTCCTTGCCGGCCACCGTGATGTGATGATAGGCGTCGTACATCGCGGGGCGCATCAGGTCGACGGCGCAGGCGTCGAGCCCGATGTACTCCTTGTAGATGTGTTTTTTATGGATGGCGGTGGCCACGAGGCAACCGTGAGGGCCTGTCATGAAGCGGCCAAGCTCCGTCGACAGGGCCACGTCGCCAAGGCGAGCCGAGGTCATCACATCGAATGATTCCTCGATGGATCGACCGATCCGCGCGATATCCGGCATGGTTTGATCGGGCTGATAGGGAATGCCGACGCCGCCGGACAGGTTCACCATGAAGAATTCGGCGCCCAGCTTCTGATGCAGTTCGATAGCCAGTTCGAAGAGGATCATGGCGTTGGCGGGATAGTAATTGTTGTCGGCAGCGTTGGAGGCGAGAAGCGCATGCAGTCCGAACTGCTTGACGCCCAGCGCCATCAGATGCTCTACGGCATGGAAGATCTGCTGCTTGGTCATGCCGAATTTGGATCCGCTGGGCTGCCCCATGTAAACGGAACCGATCAGCAGCTCTCCGCCGGGGTTGTAGCGCAGGCAGATGCGCTCCGGAATGCCGCCGTGGCGCTTGAGGAAGTCGATATGGGTGATGTCATCCAGATTGATGATGGCATCGAGCTTTCTCGCATATTCATAGTCCGCCGCAGGGGTCTGGTTGGAGGAAAACATGATGTCACTGCCGGAAAACCCGATCGCCTCGGCCAGCTTGAGCTCGGCCATAGAGGCGCAATCCACGCCGCAGCCCTCTTCCTTGAGCAGCTTCAGGATAAAGGGGTTGGGGCAGGCTTTGACGGCAAAGTACTCGCGAAAACCGTTGTTCCAGGAAAAGGCCTTTTTCAGATCACGAGCCGTGCGCCGGATACCCGCCTCGTCATAGAGGTGGAATGGGGTGGGGTATACCGCGGTGATCTCCTTGAGCTTTTCATAGGATACGAAGGGCATCTTCTGCATAATTATTCACTCCCATCCATTGAATCAACAGTTTATTCGGTTTTCTGCGATGCGTCAAGTCAATTGAGGTTGATTTTCCGGGGTTGCGGCATTGTTTAACATTTCACCGTTGAATAAAGACACGATTCGTGTTACAGTAGATGCGTTGAAGTATCGATTTTCATTGGAGGCGCCATGTTGTCCCTATCCGATCGCATCGAAAAGCTGTTTATGTCTGTACAAAAGCCGGTCAGATACATGGGCGGTGAATTCAATGCTGTGATGAAGCGCCCGGAGACCGTTGATGTGCGGTATGCATTCCTCTTTCCGGATACCTATGAAGTTGGCATGTCGCATCTGGGCATGAAGATACTGTATCACGCCATCAATGCGCGGGAAGACGCCTGGTGCGAGCGCGTGTTCTCGCCATGGGTGGATATGGCGGATCTGATGCGGGAGAACGGGATCCCCTTGTTCACGCTGGAATCGCGCACGCCGGTCGCTGAATTCGATCTTCTCGGCGTGACCCTCCAGTACGAGATGAGTTTTACCAATATCCTTGAGGCACTGGACCTGGCCGGCTTGCCTGTCAGGCGTGAGGATCGAAAGAGCGGTCCCTTCGTGATCTGCGGCGGGCCGTGTGCCTTCAACCCCGAGCCGCTGGCGCCGTTCGTCGATCTTGTGGCGCTGGGCGACGGCGAGGTCGAGACGCTTCAGGTCATCGATGCCTACAGGGAATGGAAGCGCAAAGGACTGCCGCGAGAGGCGTTCCTGCGCATGTGCGTTGACATTCCGGGCATCTACGTGCCTTCGCTGTACGATGTATCCTACAACGACGACGGTACCGTGCGCGATGTCCGGCCAAAGGCGGGCAGCGGCGCGCCGGATGTGGTCATGAAGGCCATGGTGACGGATCTGGACGATGCGGTATACCCTGAGAAGCTGATCGTGCCGTATGGCGAGATCGTGCACAACCGCATCATGCTGGAGATCTTTCGCGGCTGTACGCGCGGCTGCCGCTTTTGCCAGGCGGGCATGATCTATCGGCCCGTGCGCGAACGGAGCCTCGACAGGCTGATGGACATGGCGGAAAAGCTGGTAGCATCGACCGGATACGACGAGATATCGCTGATGAGTCTGTCCTCCGGCGATTACTCCTGCCTGCCGGAGCTTGCGCACAGCATGGTGGAGCGCTTTGCGGCGAAGCGCGTGCGCATCGCACTGCCATCACAGCGCATCGACAATGTGCTGACCGATACGTTGAAGGAAACGCAAAAGGTCAAAAAGACCGCGCTGACGCTCGCGCCGGAGGCGGGCACGCAGCGGCTGCGTGATGTGATCAACAAGGGCGTCACCGAGGAAGACCTGATGCGCTCCGTGACCGATGCGTTTGAGCAGGGATGGTCATCGGTCAAACTGTACTTCATGCTCGGGCTGCCGACCGAGACCGACGAGGACGTCCTCGGCATCGCTGATCTTGCCGCCAAGGTGCGGCGCTGCTATTTCTCCGTGCCGAAGGAGCGCCGTGCGCCGGGGCTGAGGATCACCGTATCGGCATCCGTGTTCGTGCCAAAGAACGATACGCCATTCCAGTGGGCGCCACAGCTCGATTACGAGACGGTGGTGCACAGGCAGCAGATGCTCAAACAGGCATTGTGCCAGTTGAAGGGCGTGGACTTCAAGTATCACGCGCCTGACGTGAGCTATATCGAAGCCGTTTTCGCGCGCGGCGATCGCAGGCTTGGAGAAGCGCTGGAGCGCGCCTGGCGCATGGGATGCCGGTTCGACGGATGGTCGGATCAGTTCCGATACGATCTGTGGCTCAAGGCCTTCGAGTCGTGCGGACTGGATCCGGACTTCTACGCAACGCGCACGAGGCCTGAAGACGAGGTGTTCCCATGGGATCATCTGGACTGCGGCGTGACCAGACGCTATATGCTTGCGGAATGGCACAGAGCCCTGCGCGCGGAGCGCACGCCGGACTGCAGAAAGGGCTGCGTGGGCTGCGGCGTCAAGCGGTATCCGGGTGCCTGCGTGGAAGCGGCGGCCCCGAAGTGATTGGACGAACCGCGGGAAACAGGGCTGCCAATCATCAGATCGTACCGGAGGATGGCCATGAGAGCATTGATCCGCTTCGGCAAGCAGCCGAGGCTGCGCTTTATATCACATCTTGACCTGCAGCGGTTCTTTCAGCGTGCGGTCAACCGGACCGGGCTGCCCATAGCATGGTCGCAGGGCTTCAATCCGCATCCGATTATGTCCTTTGGCTCGGCGCTGGCGCTCGGCTGGACCAGCGAATACGAAGTGATCGACATCAAGCTCGCCGCGCCGATGGGCCGAAAGCGCACGGAGGAAGCCATGCGTGCCGCGCTGCCGGATGATCTTCCGGTGTTGGAAGTGCGCATGGTCGAGGACAGGCATCCGGCGCCGATGGCCCAGGTCCGCATGTCGGATTACATCATCCGGCTGCAGGACACGTCGGCCGATCCGGTGCTCGACGCGATCCCCGCTTTTATGGGATCGCCGTCCGTGATGGCGGTCAGGAAGACAAAGTCCGGAGAAAAGACCGTGGACATAAGGCCGATGGCTGTCGATATCAAGCGGATCGATGGCGGACTTTATGCCAGGCTCATGCTGACCGAGCAGAGCACGTTGAAGCCGGATCTGCTGATGAAGACCTTGGCGGACATGGCTGAGGTCCAGATGCCGGAGGTCGCCATACACAGGACGTTGCTGTTGGGTGTGGACGATGGCGGGCAGCCAGCCCCCCTTATGACGCTATGAGACGGGAGATACTGATCGAATCGCTTCTGGGCGAGACACGGCTTGCGGTCATCGAGGACGGAAGGCTCTGTGAATTGCACATAGAGGGACCGGACGGCAGCGATGTTGCCGGTTCGATCTATCTGGGCCGGGTCGAGAGCACGGTGCCCGGCCTCAACGCAGCCTTTGTTGACATAGGCCTCGAGCGCAACGGCTTTCTTGCGGCAGCGGATATGCCCGCAGGGGCGCAAAGCGGGGCAGGGCGCATCAAAAAGCTCGTACATCCCGGGGAGACGGTCCTGGTCCAGGTCGACAAGCCGCAGTCCGGGCAAAAGGGGCATCGCCTGACCGGGCAGATCACGCTGCCAGGCCGATATCTGGCACTGCTTCCTGGCACCCGGCAGGCAGCTGTTTCAAAGAAGATCAACGAGGACGACGAGCGTATGAGGCTCACGAACGTCGTTCGTGCGCTTGTGGAAAAAAGCGGCATCGGAGCCATCGCGCGTACGGCGGCTGCGCACACCGATGCCGAAGTGCTGGAGGCCGAATACGACCGGTTGCTGGCACACTGGGAGATGATCCGGGACCGCTCTGAGCATACTGCGGCGCCGCGTTGTCTCTACTCGAACAGGGATCTGATCGCGCGGTGTGCCCGTGAGATGCTGGACGGAGACACAGATGCGCTGCTGGTCGAGGATCGCGAGACTTTTGAATCGCTGCGAAGCGAAGTGTCGGCGACCGCGCCTGGTTTTCTGTCCGTCATGCGGCAAAACGAAGGCCGGATCGCGCTGTTCGATCTGTATCGCGTCGATCATCAGCTGGACAAGGCGCTCAAGAAGCATGTGTGGCTGGACAACGGCGGTTCGCTCGTCATCGAGGCCACGGAGGCCATGACCGTGATCGATGTCAATACCGGGCGATTCACCGGCAAGCGGGACGTCGAAGAGACCCTGTACGGGATCAACTGCGAGGCGGCGACTGAGATCGTCCGTCAACTCCGCCTACGGGACATCGGCGGCATCATCATCGTCGACTTCATCGATATGGCGGATCCGTCACATCGTGAAGCGCTGGTCGAGCGGCTGAGAGAACTTGCGGTCACAGATCACAACCGTCTCACGGTGGTCGGGATGACCGGACTTGGGCTCGTGGAGCTCACCCGCAAGAAACAGCGCAGGCCGTTGGCCTTAAAGCTCTTGCACAAATGCACGGACTGCGGCGGTGAGGGGTATGTGCCTTCCCACGAGTTCATCGCGCGCCGCATACTGCGCGAGATCTGGCGGAGGCGCCGGTCGGGCGATGAAAGCGTGCTTTGTGTGGATGCGGCCGCACCTGTGGCCGGATGGCTCAAAAAGCTCGGTCCGCCGGCGGGTGGACCGGTCTATGTGAGGCGCGCTGAGGCGCGCGATGATAGTGAATATCAGATCTTACCGGTCGACGCGTCCCATCTGCCGGAGGATTGTGTTCTTTTGAATCGATCGAAATGAGGTTTGCAATGAAAGACAGGCCGATCGTTCCCGAGCGAGAGATGCTCAGGCAGCGCGAATTCATGAAGCTGGTGGCGGCGATGACGCAAAGGCCCCACAGCTATCACATCGTCTCCATGGGATGCCAGATGAATGAGCGCGATTCAGAATCCATCGCGGGCATGCTGCAGGAGATGGGCATGACCCATGAGCCTGTGCGTGAACAGGCGGATCTCATACTCTACAATACCTGCTGCGTTCGTGAAAACGCGGAGAACAAGGCGCTCGGCAACGTCATTTGGCTGAAGGAGCTCAAGAAGGACAAGCCGGAGCTCATGATCTGCGTCGGCGGCTGTATGACTCAGGAGAGCGGCATGGCAGCCATGATGAAGGCCCGATATCCCTTCATCGACCTTGTGTACGGCACCCACAATATGTATAAGCTACCGGAATATGTCTGGCGCGTGCTCACTGAAAAGCGGCCGGTGGTCGAGATCATGGACATCGACGGCGAAGTGGTGGAGGGGCTGCCGGAGGTACGTCGGTCAAAGCACATGGGGTTCGTGAACATCATGTACGGCTGCGACAATTTCTGCACCTACTGCATCGTGCCATATGTGCGCGGAAGGGAGCGCTCGCGCAGACCGGAGGATGTGATCGCCGAATGCGTTCGCCTTCAGGACCAGGGCGTACAGGAGATCATGCTGCTCGGGCAGAACGTCAATTCCTACCGGGGCGGCGGTGCTGAATTTGCAGAGCTTCTCTACCGCATCGACAGACTTGGGATCCCACGCATCCGCTTTATGACCAGCCATCCGAAGGACCTGTCTGATGAACTGATCCGTGCCTTCGGCGAGCTTGACCACCTGATGCCGCAGCTGCACCTGCCGGTACAGGCGGGCAGCGATGAAGTGCTGCGGCGCATGAACCGTCGCTACACGCGCGACCATTACCTCGACCTGGTGAAAAAACTGCGTGAGTCCTGTCCACGGATCGGGTTGACAAGCGATATCATCGTAGGCTTTCCGGGAGAAACGCTGGAACAGTTCGAAGAGACCCTGTCGCTCGTCCGGCAGGTGCGCTTCGATGCAGCGTATACGTTCGTCTTTTCTCCAAGAAAAGGCACCCGTGCCGCCGAATACCCGGACGAAACGCCGTATGAGGTCAAATCTGAGCGCATCCAGCGGCTGATCGATCTGCAGCAGGCCATCTCCTTTGAAGTGCTGACAGAGCAGGTCGGCCGCGTGGAGCAGGTGCTGGTGGAATCCGTCTCCACGAGGGACCAGAACGCCGTGGGCGGCAAGACGCCCAGGGGACACATGGTGAACTTTCCCGGCGGCGCGGATCTGATCGGACGGTTCGTGAACGTCGAGATCACATCGGCGGGCCGCAATACCCTGCGCGGCAGGATCGTTTAGGTAAGGATCGGAGGAAAACATGGATAAGGTATTTGAAAAGACCCGTGAATTGGGAGAAGCTCTGCTCGAGTGCGAGGTCTACAACCGAATGAAGGCGGCGGAGGAGCGCGCGATGCAGAACCCTGAAGCCGCTGCGGGCATGGCTGAGTTTCTGGAAAAGCGCGCGTCGCTCCAGGCGATGATGCAGTCAGAGGACCCGGATCCCGTTGCCATGAAGCGGCTATCGGACGGCATGGACGCCTGCCAGGAGCGGCTTCAGATGATCGACGATGTGGTCGCCCTCACTGAGGCCAGGAATGAGTTCAACGGCCTGATCGGACAGATCAACCAGGTGCTTCAGTTCATCGTGACCGGACGCATGGATGAGCCCGGCTGCGGCGGCGACTGCTCGAGCTGTTCGGGCTGCCACTGACAGGCGGCCTCATTGATCCGCGCTGACGATCCGAAGATAAGGCTGGATATGGTTCAGGCCACAGATGTGTATTTCGAGAGGTGATTCCCTTGCCGGTCACGCCGATGATGCAACAGTATCTCGACATCAAGGAGCAGTATCCCGGAACGATCCTATTTTTCCGTCTCGGAGACTTCTATGAGATGTTCTTTGATGACGCAAAGCTCGTTTCGAAGGAACTCGAACTGACGCTGACGGGAAAGGACTGCGGTCTGTCCGAGCGCGCGCCGATGTGCGGGGTGCCCTTTCACGCCGTGGATACCTATCTGCAAAAGCTGATCGAAAAGGGCTACAGGGTAGCCATCTGTGAGCAGATGGAAGATCCTGCCCTGGCAAAGGGACTGGTCCGGCGTGAGGTGATCCGAGTGGTCACACCGGGCACGGTCATAGAGTCGAGCATGCTGGAAGACCGCCGCTCAAATTATATCATGGCGGTCTGCCTGCGCAGGAATCAGGCCGGCCTGTCGTTCTGCGATGTATCCACCGGGGAGTTCTGCCTGTACCAGTTGTCCGATGCGCGGGCAGGCTTGTCAGATGAGTTGGCGCGCCTTGACCCCAGCGAGATCATCGTCAATGACGCTTCGGCTCTGTCTGCCATCGAACCGGAATGGGCGCGCCGCGCGGAGACCACCGAGGAGGAGAGCTTCACCTTAGCCGTGGCGTCGAAGGCCATGGCGGCTCACTTTGGAAGATCCGCGGACGACATGGGCTTTAACGATCAGCGCCTTGCTGTGAGCGCGGCGGGCGCGCTGCTTTCGTATCTGACGCAGACACAAAAAAATGCCCTTTCCCATATCACCGAGGCGCGTGCCTACGAGGCCGAGCGTTATCTTGCGCTGGACAAAGTCGCGCTTCGAAACCTGGAGCTCACGGAGACAGTCATCGGAAAGCGACGGCGTGGATCGCTTCTGTGGATCCTTGACAAGACGCGCACGGCCATGGGCAGCCGGCTGCTGCGCGCCTGGATCGAGCGCCCGTTAAAGGAAATGACCGCCATCGACGAGCGGCTGGATGCCGTGGAGCAGCTGATCCGTGAGCCTATGACCGCAGACGCGATGCGCGAGGTCTTCGACGGCGTTTACGACGTGGAACGTCTGCTGAGCCGGATCGCGTATGACGCCGTGAATGCCCGGGAGTGCCTGTCTCTCGCGCGCACGCTGAATGCGATCCCAAGGCTGCGCGAGCTGGGCGAGGGATTCGATGCGCCGATGCTGCGGCGACTGCTGGACAGGCTCGATCCGATGCCGGAGCTGCTCGATACGCTCACGAGGGCGATCTCACCGGATGCGCCGATATCGGTGAAGGACGGCGGCATCATCCAGCGGGGGTACAACGCGGAACTCGATGAGTTGCGCAGTATTTCCGAGAATGGCAAGGGCTACATCGCGGCGCTCGAAACGCGTGAACGGGAGCGCACGGGCATCAAGAACCTGAAGGTCGGCTACAATCGCGTGTTCGGTTATTACATCGAGGTCACGAAGTCCTTTTACGAGCTGGTCCCATATGATTACGTGCGAAAGCAGACGCTGGCGAACGCCGAACGCTTCATCACCGAGGAGCTCAAGAACCTTGAGGGCCGGATCGTCGGCGCGGAGGAGAATGCCGTGCGGCTGGAATACCAGCTGTTCACGGAGATCCGTGAGCAGCTGAAGGCTGCGCTCGCGCAGCTGCAATACACGGTGGCGTCTTTGAAGGCGCTGGACGCTCTGCTGTCGCTTGCGCAGGTGTCGGCCGAGCACGATTATGTGCGGCCCTCGATAAATGAAGAAGGGCGATATCACATCGTGAACGGGAGACATCCGGTCGTAGAGGATGCCATCGGCCGGGAGCGCTTCGTGCCAAACGATACGTCGCTCACACAGGACGAGCGCGTGATGATCATCACCGGGCCCAACATGGCCGGCAAGTCTACCTATATGCGTCAGGTCGCGCTGATCGTGTTGATGGCGCACATGGGTTGCTTCGTGCCGGCTGAATCCGCTGACATAGCTCTGACCGACAGGATATTCACGCGCATCGGCGCGTCAGACGACCTGTATGGCGGCCAGTCCACCTTTATGGTCGAGATGAGCGAGATGGCCACGATCCTGAAGTATGCCACGCCAAAGAGCCTGTTGATCCTTGACGAGGTGGGACGCGGAACATCGACGTTCGACGGCCTGTCCATCGCCTGGGCCGCAGTCGAATACATCGCTTCGGACAAGTGCGGCGCGCGCACGCTGTTCGCCACCCATTACCACGAACTTTCGGAGCTGGAAGGCAAACTGCCAGGGGTCGTCAATTTCCGCATCACCGCGCGGGAGCAGGGCGAAGACGTCATATTCCTGAGGAAGATCGTCCGGGGCGGCGCCGATCGCAGCTTTGGCGTCTCTGTCGCGCGGCTGGCCGGGCTGCCCAAATCGCTGATCGCCCGGGCGCGACAGATCATGGCGAAGCTTGAGGTGGACGATGAACAGCGGGGAGGCCTCGGCAAGAACATACTGGACGGCCACAGAACGAAGGACAGACAGCTGGACATGCTGGACTTCAAACCGCTGGCGCTGACGCAGGAGATCGCGGCGCTCGACGTGGTCAGCATGACGCCGCTGGACGCATTGAACAAGCTCTTCGAGTTGAACGAGAAGGCAAAGCGTATTTGACCGACCTGAACGATAAAAGGACGGTAGTCATACGCTATCAAAGGAGATCATCATGCCGATACGCATACTTGACGCTGCCACCGTCGGCCGGATCGCCGCGGGAGAGGTCGTCGAGCGTCCGAGTTCCGTCGTGAAGGAACTCATGGAGAACTCGATCGACGCAGGGGCTACTTCCATCACCGTTGAGATCAAAGGCGGTGGCATCGATTATCTGCGCGTCACCGACAATGGCTGCGGCATCGAACCCAACCAGGTCAGGCTCGCCTTCGAAAACCACGCGACGTCGAAGCTGCAGAGCGCGGAGCAGCTGGACGACATCCGCACGTTGGGCTTTCGCGGTGAGGCGCTGCCTTCCATCGCCTCGGTCTCCCATGTCGAGATGACCACCCGCGCAAAAGGACAGGATACAGGTATAAAGCTGTGCATAGACGGCGGACGGGATCTTCGCGTACAGGAGACGGGCTGCCCGGAGGGCAGCACGTTCATCATGAAGGACCTGTTTTACAACCTTCCCGTGCGCAGAGCCTTCCTGAAAAAGCCGAGCTACGAGGCAGGCCTGGTGGCCGATGTGGTCGCCAGGATGCTGATGGGCAATCCATCGGTGTCCGTGCGCTTCATCAGCGGCGGCCAGACGCTCTATCACAGCTTTGGAGACGGGAACCTGAGGCACGCGGTGTTCGCCGTGTACGGCAAAGCCACTGCGGAACAGATGGTCTCCGTGAATGCGTCGGAGGGCGGGACCCACATGGAAGGTCTGATCGGCGTCGGAGAACTGGCAAAATCCACGCGGTCACATCAGGCATTTTACATCAACGGCCGCCTGGTGCGCTGTGCGACGCTGACACGGGCACTTGAGGAGGTCTGCAGGACGCGTGTGACCATCGGCATGTATCCGATGTGTGCGCTGAACGTGGTCATCCCCCCGCAGAGCGTCAATGTCAACGTACATCCGAACAAGCTTGAAGTGCGCTTCAAGGACGAACCCATGATGCGGCAGGTAGCCGAAAAGCTCCTGGCGACGGCGTTCGAAGGGGAACGCGTGCTCGTCCTGGGACAGGACATGCCGGGACAGCGATCGGTCGAGCGCGTGGCGACCGTACGACAGATCTCACCGGGGGTGGGCAGCTCGCAGGAGACGCGGCCCGGCGGGGAAGAGGGGATCCGGAAGTCCCCCGATCTGACGTCCGCCGTGGAAATGTCGATGACGCCTCAGGACGCACCGGCGTCTGTGTCGCGGCAGGAGCAGTTCAGGCGCACCCTGGACGAGGCACTTAGGCAGGTGGATGACGTCAACGGCGCTGCGCTGAGGGAGACGCCGATGCCGGTTGTGGCTGTTCACGACGCGTCGCCGACCATGAACGAAGTGAAGCCCGCGCTCATCGGCGATGCAAGGCCGAAAGACGCGCCGACCGCGATGCCGTCAGAGCACAAGCTTCAAAAGCCGGAACAGCTCGGGATATCAGAGCTTCGGCAGACCCGAAAGGACGGCGAGAAGACCAAGGCAGACTATCGGGTCATCGGCGTGCTGATGAACACCTATATATTGATCGAGACGAACGACAGCCTCGTGATGATCGACCAGCACGCCGCACATGAGCGGCTGAACTATGAGCGGCTGATGGCGCAGATCGATGCCGGCCGCGGGTCTCAACAGTTGTTGACGCCCATGGTGCTTCATCTGTCGCTGCGCGAGATGGCGCTCGTGAAGGAGAACCTGGGCGTGCTAGAGGAAGCCGGTTATTGCGTGGAGCCCTTTGGAGAAACGGATATACAGGTCCGGTCCGTGCCATTCATACTCGGGAAGGCGGATCTGAAGCCGGCTTTTATGGGCGTCATCGACGCGCTCGGCAGGGTCAGATCACAGGCCGTGGAGCTCCGTCGCGCCGAGATCATGCAGATGTCCTGCAAGGCTGCGGTGAAGGGCGGCGACGCGCTGAGCGAAGGCGAGATCGAAGCGTTGATCAGCCAGATGCTCGATACGGGCGCACCGCCGACATGCCCGCACGGCAGGCCGGTGATGAAGTCGATCTCGCGGCGCGAGATCGAAAAGATGTTCAAGAGGATACAATGAGCGTAAGCGATCAAAAGCCGATCCTGATCGTCGTCGCAGGGCCGACCGCATCCGGAAAGACGGCCTGCGCCGTGGCATTGGCCAGCCGCATCGACGGCGAAGTCATCTCCGCGGATTCCATGCAGGTCTATCGCGGCATGCCGGTGCTGTCCGCCTGCCCCGGCCCGGATGAGATGAAGGGCGTCAGACATCACCTGCTGGGCTTCGTCGATCCGGAAGACCGCTATACGGCGGATGCGTACCGGGCAGATGCCGCGCGCTGCATCGCCCAAGTGTTATCGCGCGGCCATCAGCCTGTTTTGTGCGGCGGCACAGGGCTGTATATCAATGCCGTCACGCGCCCCATGAGCTTTTCAGAACAGTCGGACGAAGCGATGCACGCAGAGCTCATGGCGGAGGGCGAGACCTTGGAGGGACGTCGGCGCCTGCACGCGATGCTCGGGCACATCGACCCTGAGAGCGCGGCAAGGATCCATGAAAACGACGTGCGTCGGGTCGCGCGGGCCATCGAGATCTATCGCCTTACCGGAGTGACGCAGACGGAACATGTGCGTCGCGACCGAGCAAGGCAGGGCGACTACCGGGAGATCATTTTTGCACTGGACTGGCCCAGGACGATGCTCCATCGCCGCATCGATGAACGCGTGGACGACATGCTGGCACACGGCCTTGTGGATGAGGTCCGCCGTCTGATGGCGGATGACAGGGCACATCCTACTGCCATGCAGGCCATCGGCTACAAGGAGATCGCCGCAGCGCTGCGCGGGGAGATCACGATGGATGAGGCAGTCGTCATGATGCGCAAGGCGACCCGCAGCCTGGCAAAGCGGCAGCTGACCTGGTTTCGCCATGACGAACGGGTGATCTGGCTGCCCGCGGAAGGGCGGTCGGCTGCGTCGCTGGCGGAAGAGATGTGCGCCATCGTACGCGACCGATCCGAAGAAGCGTTCCCTTGAGCGACCGCCGACGGATAAAACACATGAGACAAAGGACAATGCTCCCACTGAAGTCGCTTCAGGGGAGCATTGTCGTGCTGCAGAACGGTCAGACCGCGTTCGGCTGGTCGGACGCCGCCTCAGGCCTGGTCAGTCGCCGGATCCACTTGTAGCTGTTGACCCGTATGAACGCAGGGACACATTTGAAGATCTGATCTGAATACAGTATGAAGGTCACGAGGACCGGCGTGGCATGCCAAACAAATGCAGCGAGCAGCGCCAGAGGAATGATGATGACCAGCTGTGATATGATGTCAAGGATCAGCATGAACCGGGTATCCCCGCCGCCGCGGATGATGCCTGAATTGACGGGCATCTGGTAAGACATGGTGAACATGGTCAGCGTCTGGATCAAGATGAACGAACGAGCCATTCGATGGGTGGCCTCAGATATGCTGTACACATGCAGCAGACGGAAGGCGATGCACGCGAACAGCGCGGCCAATACGGCACCAATGCCGACGAACAGCAGCTGCAGTGTGCGCGTATAAGACCGGATCTGGTCCATGTCGCCCGCGCCGACGGCCTTGCCGATGATGATAGAAGCGGCGGAACATGCACCCACGGCAGCGACCTTCATGAGGAGATAAAGCGTGTTGCTGATCGACTGGGCGGCGATGGCGGACTTGTCCATGTGCCCGAGGATCATGGTCTGGACCGCGCCGCACACGCCCCATATGGCTGCAGCGATGATGATGGGCGTGCTGACGCGGATGTAATCGGCGAACATCTGCCGATCGATGCGTGTGAAGTCGCGGGGTCTGATCTGAAGGCGCTGATCACGCGTGAAAAGATACGCGCATACGATCGTGAATTCGATCACCCGGGCCGTCAGCGTGCCGATGGCCGCGCCGCGGACACCCAGCTCAGGGAATCCCAGCCGCCCGGGGATAAGCAGGTAGTTGATGCCCACGTTGATGAATAGCGATACGATCGACACCCGAAGCGCGATCTTCACCGTTTCGGCGATGCGCATCGCACCGAGCATCACCGTCGTAAGTCCGAAGAACACATAGGACCAGCGCATCAGGTCGAGGTACTGCATGCCCTGCGCGGCGATATCGCCGTCCCGGGTAAAGAGGCGCAGCACCTCACCGGGGAACAGCGATACCGCCGCGAACAGCAGGAGCGTCAGGACCGTGGCGGACAAAGCGCCGATGGCGGCCAGCTTATTGATCTCTCCGACGCGCCGCTGGCCCCAATATTGACTGCCAAGTACGATCATGCCGTTCGATACGCCGTATACGATCTGCTGGAGCACGAACTGGATCTGATTGACCGCGGCGACGCCTGAGAGCGCAGATTCGGAATACGCGCCGAGCATCAGGTTGTCTGCGAGATTGACGGACAGGATCACAGCCTGTTCCGCCATCAGGGCCAGCGCCAGACGGAGGAAGGATCGATAGAATGCACGGTCGCGGGTGAACAGGGAAGTAGTCATACGATCATCCCTCTATGCGCTGCTGCTCGCGATAGGACCAGCGTTCGGCTTTGTGGTCGGATGGATGTCAGCCGACGGCAGGCGATGGTCACTGCTCGTCGAGATCGATCTTGATCTTCAGCGTCTCCAACTGATCGGGGCGCACATCGGCGGGCGTCTCCATCATCAGGCAGTTGGCGGAGTTGGCCTTCGGGAAGGCGATGATGTCGCGCAGGCTGTCGGAATCGGTCAGCAGCATCACCAGGCGGTCGATGCCAAAGGCCATGCCGCCGTGCGGCGGCGCGCCGAATTTGAAGGCGTCCAGCAGGAAGCCGAAGCGATGATGCGCCTCTTCTTCGCTCAGGCCGATCATTTCGAACATCTGTGCCTGCATGTCTGCGCGATGGATGCGGATGGAACCGCTGGCGAGTTCGATGCCGTTCATGACCAGGTCGTAGGCGCGGGAGCGCACGCGCTCCTTGTCTGTTTCGAGGTATTTGTTGTCCTCGGCGTACCAGCTCGTAAAGGGATGATGGGCGGCGACCCAGCGTTGTTCCTCTTCAGAGTACTCGAACAGCGGGAACTCGGTGACCCAGAACAGGTTGTACTTGCTGTGATCGATCATGTCGTGGCGCCGGGCGATCTCGCAGCGCAGCGCGCCGAGCGCCTGCCAGACGACGGCCTTCCTGTCCGCACCGAAGAAGATGATATCGCCGGGCTCGGCCTCCATCTCGCGGCGCACGGTCTCGATGAGCGCATCGGTCAGGAACTTGTTGAAGCTGGACTTCACGCTGCCGTCGGAGTTAAAGGTCATGTAGGGCAGGCCCTTGGCGCGGTACGTCCTGACGAATTCCGCGAGGCTGTCGATCTGCTTGCGGGTCATGCTGCCCAGACCCTTTGCGTTGATGGCCTCGACGCGGCCGCCGGCTTCTATGGCGGAATCGAATACGACGAATCCGGTCGTACCGAGCTTATCGGTCAGATCGACCAATTCCATGCCAAAGCGGGTATCGGGCTTGTCCGATCCGTAACGCTCCATGGCCTCGATCCACGGCATGCGGGGCAGGGGCAGCTTGAGGTCGATGTTCTTGATGTCCTTGAAGATGCGTGCAAACACCTTTTCAACGATGGCGTAGATGTCCTCTTCGTCGATGAAGCTCATCTCGATGTCGCACTGCGTGAACTCGGGCTGACGGTCGGCGCGGTTATCCTCATCGCGGAAGCAGCGGGCGATCTGATAGTACTTGTCAAACCCGGCCAGCATGAGGAGCTGCTTGTAGATCTGCGGGCTCTGCGGCAGCGCATAGAAGGTGCCGGGATGCAGGCGGGAGGGCACGAGGAAGTCGCGCGCGCCTTCGGGCGTGGACTTGGAAAGGATGGGTGTCTCGACCTCGGTGAATCCATCCTCGTCGAGTTCACGTCGGATGCAGTTGACAACTTTGCTGCGCAGCCGAAGCTTCTGCTGCATGGACGGGCGGCGCAGGTCCAGGTAGCGGTACTTAAGACGCACCAGCTCGTTTTCATCGGCTTTGTCGTCGATGTAGATGGGGGGCGTCTCGGATCTGTTGAGAAGCTCGGCTTCCTTGACGAAGACCTCGATGGTGCCGGTCGCCAGATCGCGGTTGAAGGCGGCTTCCTCGCGCATCTTGACCTCGCCCAACACGGTGACGACGTACTCGGCGCGTAGACTGCGGCCGAGCTCGAACACCTCCGGTGAGCACACGGAGTTGTCAAACACCAGCTGCACCAGGCCTTCACGGTCGCGCAGCCACACGAACACCACGCCGCCCAGGTCGCGCGTGCGCTGGACCCAGCCGGACAGATGGACGGTCTCATCGACATTTGCTTCGTTCAGAAGCCCGCAGTAGTGGTCTCTCTTGTGGGAAAGCATGGCATTATCCTCCTGATGATCGATGTTTTATCGATGGTCCTTGTATGGTCAGCCGCGAAGTCGTGAGACGACCTCACCGGCCGGGATCTCTTCTTCGCTGCTCGAGATCATATCGCGCAGCTTGACGACGCCCTTTTCGAGTTCGTCGGACGCGATGACGATCACCTTTTTGACGCCGAGTTTGTTGGCGAATTTGAATTGAGCCTTCATGCTGCGCGCGGCGTGGTCGAGATCCGCCTTGATACCGGCTGCACGCAGGTCATCGACCAGCCTGACGCCGGCCATGCGCGCATCATCGCCGAGGGTGACCACGTAGGCGTCAAGATAATCGGGGGCTTCGGGCGCGATGCCGCGCATGTCCTGGACCATCAACATGCGTTCGATGCCCATGCCCCAGCCGATGCCCGGCGTGGCCGGACCGCCCAGTTCTTCGACGAGACCGTCGTACCGCCCGCCGCCGCAGACGGTCAGCTCGCCGCCGTCAGGGGTGTCGGTGATGATCTCAAAGACGGTCTTTGTATAGTAGTCCAGCCCGCGCACGATGCGGGGATCGATGGCATAGGCAATGCCCATCGCACTGAGATAACGCTTCAGCTTTTCGAAGTGATCTGCACAATCCTCACACAGGTTGTCCAGCATGGCCGGCGCATCGACAAGCTTCGGGGCGTCTTCCTTGCAGTCCAGGATCCGGAGAGGATTTCGTGCGAAGCGTTCCTGACAGGTCTTGCACAGTGTGGATAGTTTGGGGGAGAGGTACGCGCGCAGCTTTTCGAGGTAAGCCTGGCGGCAGGTGGGGCAGCCGATGGAGTTGATGTTCAGCTTGAGGCCGTCGATGCCGTTCATGCAAAGGATATCCATGGCGAGCTTGATGATCTCGGCATCCACACTGGCATCCTTTGCGCCAAACACCTCGACGCCGTTCTGATGGAACTGACGCAGCCGACCGGATTGAGGCTTTTCATAGCGGAAGCAAGGGCAGGCGGAATAATAGAGCTTCACCGGCAGTGCTTCGGCGTACATATGGCTCTCGATAAAGGCGCGCACAGCGCCGGCCGTCCCTTCCGGCTTCAGCGTGATGGAGCGGTGACCCTTGTCCTCGAAGGTGTACATCTCCTTCTGGACCACATCGGTGGTATCGCCGACGCCGCGCTGAAAGAGCTCTGTATGCTCGAAGATGGGCGTACGGATCTCGCGGTAGCCGGCCAGAGCGCAGGCAGAGTGCATGGTCTGAGCGATGCGCTGCCAACGATAGGAATCCTGAGGCAGCATATCCAGCGTGCCTTTTGGTGCCTGTGTCAACATCGTTTGAATCTCCCTTCGGGTTGATGGCGCGGGGCGTTTGGGAGCGGCCCGCATAAAAAAGGCCCCCGTCCCGTATCGTAGGGGCGAAGGTATCGCGGTGCCACCCTGCTTTGAAGCCGAAAAGGCTCCGTCTCGGTTGCCGTTATCGCCGGCCGACGCCGCATGGACGGATGCTCCGGGGTGTCTTTCTCCGGGCAGGGCATGGGAGCTCACAGCCAAAGGCTTCCCTCTCTGAAATGCCTGAAACGCGGGTACTCTTCCCTTCAACGCATGTGTATATTCAACATAAAAAATTATAGTCCTTCCACCGGGCAAAGTCAATTTAGTTTCGGTAAACACTTGCGCGTTCGGTGCGTTTCGGATATGATAATACATATGGAGCGTGATGTGAGATGACCGAGCGACTGTATTATGATGACGCTTATCTGACTGAGTTCGATGCCACAGTCACTGCATGTGCGGCGTGTGCTGATCGTTATAAAGTGTATCTGGACCGTTCTGCGTTCTATCCGACGTCGGGAGGCCAGCCGTATGACACCGGCACGATCGGCGACGCCAATGTACTCGATGTGATCGTAGACGATAAAGGCGATGTCTGCCACGTGACAGACCGGCCGCTGACGGTCGGTGCGTGCGTCCACGGCAGGATCGATTGGGCGCGCCGCTTCGACCATATGCAGCAGCACGCGGGAGACCATCTGATCGCGAGCGCGCTCTGGCGCCTGCTGGGCGGCGTGACCATCGGGCTTCACGAAAGCAGCGAGGTATCCACCATCGATGTGGCGATGCCGGATGGCGCGACACACATCGGTCCAGATGAGATACGAAGGATCGAACTGGATGTCAACGAGCGCATCCAGCGCGATGTGCCCGTGCGGTGCTGGTTCCCGGAGCCGGACGAGCTTGTGAGGCTCCCGTTGCGCAAGAAGCCGACGGTATCGGAACATGTCCGGGTGGTCGCCATCGGCGATGACGAGATGGTGGCCTGCGGCGGCACGCATCCGTCGAGCGCCGGCCAGATCGGACTGGTGAAGATCACAGGCGTCGCGCCGGCCCGCGGCAAGATGCGCGTGAGCTTTCTGGCCGGCATGCGCGCCTACCGGGATTACCAGGTCATGCATGACCTGGCGCACGAGACGGCAAGCATGATGTCCACTTCTGTGATGAACCTGCCTGAGCATGTTGTGTCTTTGCAGGAAGCATTGAAGCGCGCTGAGTATGAGCTTTCAAAGCTGCGTCTGGCTTCAACGCTCGCTGCCATCGAACAGAAGATGGATTCGATGCCCGTGCGCACGGACGGCACGCGCGTTTTGACACACATCCTGGAGGGCGATATCGCTGTGATGAGAGAAGCCGCGTCGCAGCTCATCCGGCGTCCGGGGCTGGCGGTGCTGCTTGGCGTTCCGACCGGGGAAGACAGCGCTGCGTTCGTATTTGCCCGTTCGGCCGACGTGGATATCCACATGGGCAAACTGATGGCGCAGGCGGCAAGACCCCTGGGCGGCAAGGGTGGCGGCAGGCCTGACTTCGCGCAGGGCGGCGGCAGCATCGGGATCCTTGATGCGGCGCGCGACATACTTCTCGGGCAGTGAAAGACGCGATCAGAGGAGTGAAGGCGATGGAGCTGGATTTTGACGCTGCGATCTTTGACATGGACGGCACGCTGTTGGATACCATGCCGTACTGGCGCTTCACGGCATTGGAATACGCGCTCAACCACCAGTGGCCGGTCTACGAGGACCTCGTCGCGCGAATGTATCCCACATCAGCGAGAAAACTGTTGTATGAATACGCTGAACGCGTGGGCGCAAAGATCGAATACTGGGAGATGGTGCGCGAGCTGGAGAGCTACATGAATCGTCATTATCTTTACGACGCGCATCTGAAGGATCCCTCGCTGCCGGCCTTTCTGGACGCATTGAAGGCGCGCGGCGTGCGCATGTGTGTCGCCACAGGCGCTCCGAGGGCCTACGCGTGCAACGGCTTGAAGCGGCTCGGCATACTGGAATACTTTGACTTTGTGACCGACAATTATGAGATGCCGATCATGAAGAGCGATCCGTCGTTTTTCGTGAACGTTCTGGAACGGCTCGGCGCAGGACCCGAGAGATGCTGGGTGTTCGAAGACGCGCTGTATGCGATGAAAACGGCGAAAGCGTGCGGGATCCATGTGTGTGCCATCGAAGACGAAGCCCAACGCGCCGACCGCGAGGCGATCCGGGAGATTTCAGACGTGTACATAAAAAGCTACGCTGAATTGATGTGAGTTAAGACAGGCCGCAAAGCACTGCCCTTGTTATGAACGACGACAGCCCCCGACGAACTCGCCGGGGGCTGTTGTCATGCTCAGATGCGGTCAGTCCGCGCTGCCTTGATCCTTTTTCACCAATTCGAGGACTTCCTCCGGCGTGAACAGCTCCAGCCAGACCTGATTGGGAAGGCAGATGATCATATTTGCGAGGATCCTGTCATTTTTGTTTTCGAGCGTGACCTCTCCCTGCTTGACGCAGTCGTGGTTCTCGCAGGTGGAATCTTCCATATAAACGCCGTTTGGCATGAGATGGATAACGTTTTCGACTTCGGTACCATCGGACGCGATCTGTTTGAGATGATAGCTGTACTCGCCTTCCTCGGGAAGCGGAAGCCAACCGCTTTGGCTGTAAGTCGAGACGCGCACATATCCGGGTGCCGGCTTCGGATCGCCATCATCGGTTCCATCTTCGGGCGCAGCGTCAGGGGCCTTAGGATCGCCGTCGACATCAGAGGCCGCGTTGGCATCAGATGGGACGGAGGTCTCTGCGTCGGACACGTCAGCTTGTGGTTCGGCGAAAGAGACGGAAAACGAAACGAGCAGTACGGTCAGCAGCAAAACAAGGATCTTTTTCAACGCGATCACCTTTGTCATTAGAGTTGAGTGGAGAAGGTCCGCAGACCATCGTGACATGCTATATTGTAATCGGTCCGCATTAAGAACGCAAGCATGACGACTAACTATCCCTGATCCGGATCACGAGTGTCTGGGGGCATCCTTTTCGATCTGGCTTCGTCATCGTATCCGGCCGACGATGCGCTGCATCGCTGCGATACCAAGCCAGAGCAGGATCCGGGATCCATCTCCATAGCTTCATCAGATATACAATGTTTTCAGTAAAAACGGGATGCCCGGCGATCCACCGGGCACCCCGGATCTCAAACGTGCATCCGTGAGGATCAGGCGTCCTTGAATGGGACGGTGATGCAGTGGCAGGGACAGACCTTCGAGCACTCGCCGCAGCAGGTGCACTTGTTCGGATCGATCCGCGCAAAACCGTTCTCGACCTTGATCGCCTCATACTGGCAGGTCTTTTCACACCGCTTGCAGCCGATGCAGGCGGTCATGCATATGTCGCGCGCAACGCGGGCCGTATCGGTATTGCGGCACTGGACATAATAGACCTTGCTCTTGGGGATCAACTGGATCACATCGCGCGGGCACTCCTCGACGCAGGCGCCGCAGCCGGTGCATTTCTCCGGATCGATGACGCACAGATTATGCTCCATGTGGATGGCGTTGAACGCACACTTTGCGATGCAGTCGCCGAGACCCATGCAGGAAAAACGGCACAGCTTTGGGCCGCCGGCGATGCTGGCCGCAACGCGGCAGGAGGGGATGCCGTTATAGGCATAGCGCTCCTTGGCCATGGCGGTCGAGCCCTGGCAAAGCACGCGCGCCACCAAAGGTTCAGACGCCTCTGCGTTCGTGCCCATGATCTCGGCGATGGCTTGCGCAGACTCGTTTCCGCCGGGCTTGCACCCGTTTACGGGCGCCTCGCCTTTAACGACAGCCTCTGCGAAGCCGTCGCAGCCAGCGTAACCGCATGCGCCGCAATTGGCCCCGGAGCAATTTGCCCGGACCTGTTCGACGCGCGGATCGATCTCCACGTGGAATTTTTTGGATGCATATGTCAGCAGCGCGCCGAACACGATGCCGAGCGCAGCCATAAACAGGGTTGGGATCAGGATATTCATTTCTAAGCCCCTTTCGTATTGTGTTCCGGCACCTTGGGTCGAGCGTTCCTAAAGCCCGGATACAGAATGGGTCACTCCGCGGTATCGCCCTTTTCGTTCCGATCCCGCGCAGCTGCGAAGCCACAGCAGCCAAAGCTGCAGGTCGCGCAGGTGTGTCCGCAGGCGGGATCGGATGCGCCGTCACCGGGATCTGCTTTTCGATCCCCGGCGGCAGCGATGTGCACCACGCCGAACAGAAGACCCAATCCGATCATGCACAGGCAGGGGAGCAGGATGCTCATGGTTCACGCCTCCTCGATCATGCCAGACCGGCAAAGCCCATGAACGCGATGGCCATCAGGGACGCGGATATCAGCGTGATGGGGAAGCCCTTCAGAGGCTCGGGGATCTTGGAGGTCTCCAGGCGCTCCTGAACGCCCGCCATGCAAACGATGGCAAGCAGGAAGCCCAGGGCGCCGAACACGCCGTTCAGGATGGCATAGCCAAGGCCATAGCCCTCATCGATGTTCAGCACAGCCACGCCGAGCACCGCGCAGTTCGTGGTGATCAGAGGAAGGTAGATGCCCAGCGCGCGATACAGCCCGGGACTCGTCTTTTTGAGGAACATCTCGACCAGCTGGACCAGCGCGGCGATGACCAGTATGAACGCACCTGTCTGCAGGTATTCGATGTGCAGGGGCACGAGGATCCAGTGATGCACCATCCACGTAAACAGCGAGGCGAGGCCCATGACGAAGGTCACGGCGAGACCCATGCTGGCCGCGGTCTCTATCTTGCGGGAAACGCCCAGGAAGGGACAGCAACCAAGGAAACGGGAGAAGATGAAGTTGTGGGTGAGCACGCAGCTCACCATGAACAACAGGATGCGCGTGATGCCGCTCATGCGTTGACGCCCTCCTTCTTCTTGGAATGCTTGGCGGTGATGGCGTTCACGATGCCCAGGATGAGGCCGAACATCAGGAAGCCGCCGGCGGGCATCAGGATGAGCAGCATAGGCTCATAAGCCGTGCCCAGGAGATGATAGTTGAAAATGGAACCGCGGCCGATGAATTCGCGGATGCTGCCGATCAGCGTAAGCGCGACGGTGAAGCCGAGGCCCATGCCGAGACCATCCGACATCGAATCCACCGGGCCGTTTTTGGAAGCAAAAGCTACAGCCCTCGCCAAAATGAAGCAGTTGACGACGATCAGCGGGATAAAGAGCCCCAGTGAATCGTTCAGTGCGGGCAGGAAAGCCTTGATGATCATCTGTACGATGGTCACGAAGGTGGATATGACCACGATGAACGAGGGGATACGCACGTTGTCGGGGATGAAATTGCGCAGTAGCGAAATGACGAGGTTGGAGAAAACCAGCACGAAGGTCGCCGCCAGGCCCATGCCAAGGCCGTTTGAGGCGCTGGTGGTGACGGCCAGCGTCGGGCAGGTGCCCAATACCAGGCGGAAGGTCGGGTTTTCATCCAGCAAGCCATTGCGAATGATCGCGCCGATGGATTTCTTCTTAGGCATTTTGCTTCTTTGCCTCCTTCCGATGTCCGTATACGCGATGCTTGGTGAAGCGATCGATGAGCGGCGTGGCGATGTTCATGATGAGGATCGCGTAGGTCGCACCTTCCGGATAGTTTCCGTAACTGCGAATGAGCGCGACCATCAAGCCGCAGCCGAACGCGTAGATGTACTGCCCGTTGGCGGTCATGGGGGAGGTGACGTAGTCGGTCGCCATGAACACTGCGGCAAAGAGCAGGCCGCCGGACAGGATGGCGTCGACGGGATCCTTACCGAAGAGCCAGGAAAACGCAAAGGTGGACGCCACCATGATGACCGGGATCCGCCACGTGATGGTCTGTGTGATCAGCAGATAGATGAGACCGATCAGTATGGCGACCTTGCAGACCTCGCCGATCGTTCCGGGGACACGGCCCAGCAGCAGATCGAGCCTCGTAAAGTTCGAAGGGCTGGCAAGGGGCGTGGCGGCGGTCACGGCATCTGCGGCGTAGCTGTTCCAGCCGGTGGGCGCAAACCAGGTGGTCATGCGAACGGGCCAGGAGGCCAGCAGCACCGCACGGGCAGCCAGTGCGGGGTTCATGAAGTTGTCACCGAGCCCGCCGAACAGGCACTTGACGATGATGATGGCGAACAGGCTGCCGACCACGGCGATCCACCAGGGTGCGCGCGGCGGCAGGTTCAATCCCATGATGAGGCCGGTGACGGCGGCGGACAGGTCGCCGATCAACACTTTTTTGCCGGTCAGCTTCTGCCAGGCGAACTCAGCGAGCACAGCCGTGCCGGTCGAGATCGCCATCAGGATCAGTGCGCTGTAGCCAAAGTACCAAATGCCGGCAGCAACGCAGGGGATCAGTGCGATGAGCACATGGAGCATGAGCACCCACGTCACCTGACGGCTGTGAACATGGGGCGCAGAAGAAAGATGAAGACTCATGGCTGCTTATCACTTTCCTTTCTTCGCCGCTGCGGCGATCTTATCCTTCATGTTCTTGAAAGAGGGCGTCAGGAAGCGGTGCGCCGGGCAGATATAAGAGCAGCTGCCACAGACCACGCAGTCCAGGACATTGGCCTTCTTTGCGGCCTCCAGGTCGTCGCGGTCGCAAAGATATTTGATCTTATAGGGATTGAGGCCGATGGGGCATACGTCCACACAACGCCCGCAGCGGATGCAGGGGGTCTCCTCGAGCACTTCGGCTTCCTTCATGCTGTAGACCACGATGCCGTTGTTGGCCTTTGTGATGGGCACAAGGTCGTTGGGGCAGGGCAGGCCGGTCATGGCGCCGCCCATACAGATCTTGCCGATATTCTCGGGATCCTCGCTGTAACCGCCGCATTCGCCGATCATATCCGCCACCATGGTGCCGATGCGCACGCGAAGGTTCGACGGATTGTTTACATGTCCCGTCACGGTGGTGACGCGGGTGACGACGGGCTTGCCGTCGATGATGGCGTCCGCGATGGCCGAGGCCGTGGAAACATTGAGCACGATCACATGCACATCCAGCGGCAGCTTGCCGGAGGGGACCTCGCGGCCGGTGACCACCTGGATCAGCTGTTTTTCACCGCCCTGCGGGTACTTGGTCTTGAGCGGCCTGACCTCGACGCCCATGCGACCTGTGGCGGCCTTGCGCATGGCCTCGATGGCATCGGGCTTGTTCTGTTCGATGGCGATGATGCCGCGCTTGACATCGAGCGCGCGCATCGCGGCACGCAGGCCGTCGACGATGCGCACGCTGTGCTCCACCATCAGCCGATGATCGCAGGTCAGGTGGGTCTCACATTCTGCGCCGTTCAGTATGATGGTGTCGCAGAACTGGCCCTCTCTGACGGCAAACTTGACATGCGTCGGGAAGGATGCGCCGCCCATGCCGCAGATACCGGCGTTCTTGATCGCGGGCACGATCTTTTCCACCGGGCAGTTTTCGACATTGCCGAGTGGTTCCAGCGTATCCACCCATTCGTCCGCAAAATCGTTTTTGATGGTCACGGCCATGCCCGGTGCGGCGCCAAGACCCTGCACCATGCCGACATCGGTGACCTCGCCGGAAACGCTGGCATGCACAGGAAGGCCCAGACCGCCAACGGGTTCACCGATGACCTGTCCGATCCTGACGTGATCGCCCTTTTTTACGCATGGCGCGCTGGGCGCACCGATGTGCATGCCCATCATGATGGTCACGGAGTCCGCGGCGTAGTCACGGATCGCCTTGCCCCGCGTAGGCGCTTTGCCCTCGTGCGAGCCGTGCAGGGGATGCACGCCGCCGCGAAAGGTCTTTCTATCCGACAATTTCAGCACCTCCAGTTATATCATCGTTGATTCGATCAATGTTCCTTCTTTTCATTGGTGACCTCCCAGTGAAGCAGCACGGACATTGCCGCGCGCATCAACAGGACGGCTGCCGTCATGCCGATGTCCTGCCAGTCCGGCGCAATGATGGTTTTGAGCGCCTCTCCGCACAGCAGGAAGCTCAGCGCAGTGGCGATGCCCTCCGCAAGCTCGATCCTGTAATGCGCTTCCTTTTTGAGAAGCCCGATGAAACCGCGCACGGCAGCGACCAGTATGATGGCTGCGCCGATCACCTCAAGGATCAGTATGCCGTATTCGACGGCGATGTGAAAAACACGCTCAAGCGATTCATACATGGTCATCGCTCCCTTGGACAGGCGCGGCCTCGCCGGCCGAAGCCTGAGCGAGGATCTCGCCGGCCGCCTCGCGGATGGCGTCGGAGGAGATCGTCACGCCGGAGACGGCGTCGACGGTCTGGCCCTGCGTGTCGACGATCTGCTTGGCAAACTGTGCGCGGCTGTCGTC
>JAFRMB010000054.1 GCA_017430945.1 Clostridia bacterium
GCCTGTCGCCGCTCCCGCAGCCGTGCCTGCGGCCGTGCCCGCGCCCGCTCCCAAGGCCGCCCCGAAGGCCGCCGCTCCCGCCGCCGCAGGCGCAGTGGGCAGCAAGCCCGTCAAGGCGCCCATGCCCGGCACCGTTCTGGACGTGAAGGTGTCCGTCGGCCAGGCCGTCAAGAACGGCGATACCCTTCTGATCCTGGAAGCCATGAAGATGGAAAACGAGATCGCCGCGCCCGCCGATGGCACCGTGGCCTCCATCAATGTGTCCAAGGGCACCGCCGTGAATACCGGCGACCTGATGATTTCCCTGAATTGATCTTCGGGAGGGTTCACGAATGTTCAAAGCAAAAAAGAGCAGCGCGACGCGCGCCTTTGCGTGTCTGCTGATCCTGTTCATGCTGCTCGCGGGCTGGGCGATCGCGGAGAACGCGACCGGGGCGCAGGCGCCCGACCAGGCCGATGCGGCAGAGCAGGTCGAGAACACCGCCGAGGCTGAGGCGGCCGCGCCTGCTACGGAGTATATGGTCAACGAATACGCGGATCCGGAGGCGGTCGAGGCGGCGGTCGAGGAGGCCAGCCAGGCCAGCGACGATCCGGAGATCAGCGTCGGGCTGGGCCTGAAGAACATCGCCATGTCCACCGGCTTCGTCAGGGGCGAGTGGCGCCAGTACGCCATGATCGCCGTGGCGTGCCTGCTTCTGTACCTGGCCATCGTCAAACAGTTCGAGCCGCTGCTGCTGCTGCCCATCGCCTTTGGCATGCTGCTGGCCAACCTGCCTGCCGCGGGCCTGATGAGCCATCCCGGCTTCAGGTTCTTTGATTCGCTGAAGGAAGCGGCGGTGGCCGCGAAGATGCTGGGCAAGGATGCCAGCGACATCACCTACCGGTTCAACGAGGCGACGGGCCTCATGCAGTACAGCCTGCAGACCTCCAACGGCGGCCTGCTGTACTACCTGTATCACGGCGTCAAGTGGGGCATCTTCCCGCCCATCATCTTCATGGGCGTCGGCGCGATGACCGACTTCGCCCCCCTGATCGCCAACCCCAAGTCCCTGCTGCTGGGCGCAGCCGCTCAGCTGGGCATCTTCCTGACCTTCATCGGCGCGAAGGCCATGGGCTTCTCCGCCAATGAGGCCGGCTCCATCGGCATCATCGGCGGCGCGGACGGCCCGACGGCCATATTCGTCACCACCAAGCTGGCGCCGCACCTGCTGGGCCCCATCGCCGTGGCGGCTTACAGCTACATGGCGCTGGTGCCGGTCATCCAGCCGCCCATCATGCGCGCGCTGACCACCAAGAAAGAGCGCACGATCCGCATGGCGCAGCTCAGGCCGGTCTCCAAGACCGAGATCATCATCTTCCCGATCGTCGTGACGATCATCGTGTCCCTGCTGCTGCCTGACGCGGCTTCGCTGGTCGGCATGCTGATGCTGGGCAACCTGATGCGCGTGTGCGGCGTCGTGGAGCGCATCTCCAAGACGGCACAGAACGAGCTGATCAACATCGTCACCATTTTCCTGGGTCTGACAGTCGGCGCGACCACGCAGGGTTCGACGTTCCTGACGCTGGACACCATCAAGATCGTGGTGCTGGGTGTCGTGGCCTTCGGCTTTGGCACCGCCGGCGGCGTCATGCTCGCCAAGCTGATGAACAAGATCTACGGCGGCACCATCAATCCGCTGATCGGATCCGCAGGCGTTTCCGCTGTGCCGATGGCGGCCCGCGTCTCCCAGAGAGAGGGCCAGAGGGCCGATCCCGGCAACTTCCTGCTGATGAACGCCATGGGCCCGAACGTGGCCGGCGTCATCGGTTCGGCTGTGGCCGCAGGCGTGTTCATCGCGCTGTTTGCAAAATAATGGGGAGCGGACAGGGCCGGCATCCCGGCCTGTCCCGCTGTCAAGTAGTCCCTGATATTTGGAGGAGATAATTATGGGTAAAGTCATGATTACCGAGACCATCCTTCGCGATGCGCACCAGTCTCAGGCCGCGACCCGTATGCGTACCGAGGATATGCTGCCCGCGTGCGAGGTGCTGGACAAGGTCGGATACTATTCTCTGGAGTGCTGGGGCGGCGCGACGTTCGACAGCTGCCTGCGCTTTTTGAACGAGGACCCCTGGATCCGCCTGCGCAAACTGAAGGAGGCGCTGCCGAACACCAAGCTGCAGATGCTGTTCCGCGGTCAGAACATCCTGGGTTATCGCCACTATGCCGATGACGTGGTGGAAGAGTTCACCCGCCTGTCCATCAAGAACGGCATCGACGTCATTCGCATCTTTGACGCTCTGAACGATACCCGCAACCTGGAGCCGGCCATCCGCGCCACCAAGAAGTACAACGGCATCTGCGAGGTGGCCATGAGCTACACCATCAGCCCCGTGCACACGGAGGAGTACTTCGTGAACCTGGCGCTGGAGCTGGAGAAGCTGGGCGCGGACAACATCTGCATCAAGGACATGGCGA
>JAFRMB010000055.1 GCA_017430945.1 Clostridia bacterium
ACAACCTGCCAAGACCAAGCCGCTGAAGCGGTGGCTGCCGTGGTACTGCTCGCGGCAACATGGCGCGACCTCCGGCTCCGGGAATGCTTACCGTTCACCATTTTGGGTGTTTCTCGACTGCACGAAACTTGACAGGTTCAGCCTCGCAACGAAACGGAAGGCATGATGCCGGGCTGGTCAGCCTCCTTGCCTCTCCTTACAGGGGAGGTGGCCCGCAGGGCCGGAGGGGTCGTGTCTCCTGCTTCCCCGCATGTCCGCCATACCTTGGCGCCCGCGTGCTCCCCGGATCCCGGTCATCCTCCTTGCCTCTCCTTACAGGGGAGGTGGCCCGCAGGGCCGGAGGGGTCGTGTCTCCTGCTTCCCCGCATGGCCGCCATACCCCGGCGTCCGGATCCCCGCCCCGCATCCTTGCACATCGCGGGCATCGGCCGCACATATGAAAGGGCAGCCCCATGTGACCCGGCCGGGTCATATGGGGCTGCCCCGTTCCTTTGCGCCGCGTCACAGCGAGGCGCGCTTCAGGATCCGCGCGACCATGCGCCCGTTGACGGGCAGGAACGCGCCGGCGACCGGGCCCACCAGGAACGCGCAGATCACGGTGCCGATGCCGGCGGTGCCGCCCAGCAGCCACCCGGCCGCCACGAAGCACACGTCCACCGCGACGCGGACCACGCTGAATTTCCGGCGGAGCTTGTCGCTGATGATCACCGCCACCAGGTCGTTGGGACCGGTGCCCGCGTCCGACTGTATGACGATGGTCATGCCGTAGGCCAGTATGACGCAGCCCAGCGCCAGCACGGCGATGCGGGCGGGCAGCGCCCAGGCCTGCACCCCCAGCGGGCCCAGCAGCGCCGTGAACAGGTCGATGATCGGCCCGCCGCAGATCATGCAGAGGATCGTGCCGATCTTGACATAGCGCCTGTCTATGGCGAGCAGCGCGATGATGATCAGCAGGCACACGCCGATGTGCACGCGCCCGTGGGTGAGGAAGGGCAGCGCGCCGGCCAGCGACCGGTACAGTCCCTGGATCATCACGTTGAACGGATCGGAACCCAGCTCGGCGATCAAAAACAGCGTCACGCCGAAGTGGGCGACGGTCAGACCGGCCATCAGTATGATGACGCGGATCAGCCATTCCCTCGCGGTGCGCTTCATGCGGTCCATACCTCCTGTCGCGTCGTTCGTGTTTGGGGCGTCAGAACACCAGGTCGCCCGGCCGGTAGCCCTCGGGCAGCGGCTCCTCCTCCAGGAAGGCGAAGCCTTCGTCGCGCAGGATCGGCAGGAACGCGGCGCAGGGGATGCCGTCGAACTCGCTGTGCCAGGCGCTGGCGCCGAACCAGCCGCCCTCGCGGGCGCGCAGGTTCAGGTCGCGGGCGAACTTGGTGCGGTCGGCGCAGTCGTGCACCACGCAGGGCCAGCCCTCCTCCGATGCGCGCTTCATGAGCTTCAGCGTCAGCTCGCGGCTCCAGGTGGGGGAAAGGTAGCCCTGGCGGTACATGTACATGGGCTCGCCCAGGTAGTTGTCCAGGTTGTTGGGGTTCAGGTGCAGCTCCGCGCAGTTCACGAAGTCCAGCCCGGTGGCGAGGATCGCGTCGCGCTTGCGCAGGAACGTCTCGTACAGCCGGGGCGTCATCGGAGTCTCGATGCCCACCATCGGGATGTGGCGCTTTGCCTCGCCGATCATGTCGATCACGCGGTCCGCGCAGTCCGTCGCGCCCAGGTTGAAGCGCAGCTCGTCCAGACCGGCCTCGCCCAGCGCGCGCAGGTTCTCCGCGGTGGCCAGCGTGCCGTTGGTGTACATGTGCTGGTAGACCTTCGCCTCGCGGAAGCGGCGCACGATGCCGTAATAGGCCTCGATCTCCATGAAGGGCTCGAGGTAGACGTAGGCGATGCCGGTCGGGTGCCGGTCGATGGACAGCAGCAGCTCCAGATCCTCCTCGCGGAACCGCGTGCCGCCGATCTCCCAAAACCCCTCGCCGATGGGCGGCTGATCGTCCATCTCGCCGAAGTCGTAGCAGAACGGGCAGTTCAGGTTGCATCGGTTCGTCTTGCGGATGGCGCTCAGCCCCGTGCCCAGCAGACACGAGCGGCAGCCGCGCGGGAACCGGTCGTCCGGCCCCACATAGAAGGTGCGGCCCGCCAGCGACTTGAGCCCCGGGATGTCGTCCATCAGCGCCTGCAGGCGCGCCTCCTGCGCCGCCTCGATCTGCGAGAGCGTCGCCAGCACCAACTCCTGCTGCCGGGGGGACAGGCGCTCCTCCTCGTCCAGCATGGCGAAGAATTCGAACCACTGCAGGGCTTCCGCTTTGGATATCTTCATCGGTCGATCTCTCCTGTCAGGATGTTCATCGCGCTTGCGAACGCCGCCGCGGTGCGCTTTTCGGGTTCGGTGAAATGGCCGCCCTCGTTCCACGCGAAGGCGCAGGGGATGCCGGCGGCCTCGAAGCGCGCCTGCTGGCGTACGATGGCCTCGCCCACGGTGGCCATCTGCGGATCGCGGGCCCTTGACTCCCGCTTGCCCAGGCTCAGGCTCGCGCCGCGCACGCGCGGGGCACGGGCGTCGGCGAAGGCGTCCCAGCCGGGATACCAGACCGAAGGGGAGGCGGCCGCCACGGCGTCGAAGCGGTCGCAGGCGTACGCGGCCCACAGCGCGAAAAGACCCGCCAGCGAATAGCCGCCCAGGCAGATGGGCAGCCCGTCCGGCACGCCGGTCAAGCGCGGCAGCGCCTGTGTGAGCAGCGCGTCCAGCGTGCGCCGGGCGTTGCCGCCGAAGCGCCGCCCGGTGACGGGCCAGGGCGACAGGTCGCCGTCCCAGTCCGAGACCGCCAGCGCGGCGTAGGCCCAGCCGCCGCCGGCCAGCCGCGCCAGATGTCCGAGCATGTCGTCCAGCGTCTGCGCCTCGCGGGCGTCCGTCACGTGTATGATCAGCGCCCGCGGCGCGTCGCCGGCGATCAGCCGCAGGGGCTCGCAAGCCAGGCTCATGCGCGCGCCTCCCCGTTCAAAGCGTGTCTGCCCGATGCGCCGGACGGAACCGATGCCAGTATACCACACCTGTGCGCCGTTCACAACGGGGGGACGGCGCTCCGCAGACGCGATTAACGCCATTTTCATGCATGTTTCTTAAAATCACGATCAGATGGCCGAGTCTGCTCGCATCGGTTTGTTGAAGCTGCTCATAGCGTTCGGCACAATTTCACATGAACGTTCTTGTTTATTTCACGATGATTTGCTATAGTGTGTACGACCGCGCGGAGATGCGCGGTGAACAGTAGTGAAATGGAGGTCATATTCATGGCAAAGATGAAGCAGCAGATGTTCCTTCAGTTCAATGAACTGGAAGTCGAGCTCAGCGCTGTTGAGGCCAATGTGAAGAACGATTGGAAGAGCAAGGGCCACAAGCTGACTGAGATCGAGTCTCTGGACATCTATGTGAAGCCTCAGGAGGGCAAGGCCTACTACGTCGTCAACAAGGCGACCGAGGGCAAGGTCGACCTGTTCTGATGCCCTTTCGAAGGATCGAAAGAGGGCCTGTCGCTTTCGTGGCGGCGGGCCCTCTTTCATTGGATCGAAAAACGCCGGGGACCAAAAGACCCGCCTGCATCGCGCAGGCGGGCCTTGTTTCGGTCGGATGTCATTCCTCGAGCAGCTTCTTCAACAGATCCGCTTCGACGACGCCGGTCTCCTTGAGGCCGTGGTCGCGCTGATAGAGCATGACGGCTTTGACGCAGCCGTCGCCGTAGACGCCGTCGGGCTGGCCCTCCAGGTAGCCCATGGCGATCAGCTTTTGCTGGAGCCTGTAGACGAGCCACGAATAAGAGGGCTTCTTCAGGGTGCTGTAGACGGTCTCATAGGGCTCCGGCGGCGGGGGCGTGCGGTCGTTGGGCTCCTCGCCTTCCAGCGGGGAGGTCTCGTTCGGCGCGTAGCCGAACATCTCGTTCAACGTCACCAGCTGATAGCCCTGCTGGATGGCCCAGGGGATGAACTTCGTCAGCTTGTCCGCGTCCTTGTCCTTGGTGTGGGCCAGTATGATGGCGCCGGGCGTCAGGGCCTTGGCCAGCTTCTTGTTGCTGACGTTGGCGCTGTGGCTCCAGTGGGCCAGCCCGATGTAGCCCAGCTGCTCGATGTACTTGTGCACGCGCTGGTCGTAGACGGCGTCGCCGCCGGCGGGGCGCAGGAAGTGCGGCTGGTAGTTCACGCCCAGGATATGGCTCAGGGCCATCTGCTGCATGTAGACCTCGCGGGACAGTTCCTCGTCGGGGCTTCGATACAGGTTGTTGTGGTCGAACGTGTGGTTCTCCAGCTCGAAGCCGTTTTCCCAGGCGATCTTCAGGATCTCCGCCTGCTGCGGCTTCAGCGCGTTCGCGCCGGTGGGGAAGATGGTCAGCTTCGCGCCGTTCTCGAGGGCGCAGTCGACGATCGCGCGCAGGTTCTCCGCCTCGTTGCAGTCGTCGACGGTGATGGTGATGATCTTCTCCTGGGTGGCGGCCGATTTGAACACCGGCAGGAAGCCGTCTCCATACGGGGCGGGACGGGATGCCGCGCGCGCCGCGGTATCGGCGGGCGCCGGCGTCGGGGCGGATGTGGCGGGCGCCTCGGTGGGCTCGTCTTCGCTCTCATCCGGGGCCTCTGTGTCGATCGGCGTTTCGACCTTTTGGGTCGCCGCAGGGGCCGCGGGCTTCGCGGGGTCGTCGCTGCCGCCGCGGGTGAAGTGCACAATCAATGCGATCAGCAGCGCCAGCACGAGCACTGCGGCGCCGATCACGATATAGCGACGCTTCATGAGCGCCCGTCTTCTCGCCCGGGAGAGCTGGGGCCGGTTGGAAAACAGTGACATATGATCCCTCCCTGTGCGTGTCAGTTTAAACCGTTAAGCCGGGCGGTCCCGCTCGCTGCGGCGACGTGTCCCGGCTGCCCTTCCTATCATATCGATTATATCAAACGTTAAATTTGAAGTCAATTTTAATGGATGGGCTTTTGTGTGACGACAATTGGTGCTTCGTGCGCCCGCGCGCGGGCAAACATCGGAATTCGTTGATTTTTAACCTTGCGGATGCTATAATGGGCGATGATATCAAAAGGCATGCGGGAATCGCGCGCGCCTGACCTTCCTTCAGAGAGCCGCCGGGCGGTGCGAGGCGGCAGGGAGGCGGCGGGCCGGCCAGTTCCCCGGGGCGCGTCCCCGTGCTCCGCGCAGGCAATGGCGCGGCGG
>JAFRMB010000056.1 GCA_017430945.1 Clostridia bacterium
AAGCCATTTCAGGTAGTTGTAGATGGTCTCCACGGAGAGGGAACGCTTCTCGCCCTTCAGCAATCTGACGATGCTGTTGGCTGAAAAGGTCTTCCCGACATTTTCGATGATGAATCGCACGACGCGATCAAACAGTGCCTTGTTTCTGATCCTGTGTCGCCTGGAAATGTCCCGCGTGACAACGGCAGTATAGATGTCATCCACGATCTGCCAGGCGGAGCGCGTGTCAAAGCGACTTATTCCAATGACCGGAAAGCCACCGTATTGCAGGTGATCCTCAAACGCGGAATAGCGATCTTCGGCGTCCTTGAACGCCATGAATTCGCGCAGAGACAGCGTATAGACCGGGATGGACACATAGCGGCCCGACAGGTAGGTAGAGATTTCGCTCGACATCAGCTTGGAATTGGAGCCGGTGACATAGATGTCCACGTCAGCGCTTTCCATCAGGGTATTGACCACCTTTTCCCAGCCATCGATCTCCTGAAGTTCATCCAGAAAGAGATAACAGCGCCCTTTCCCGTCTATCGCGGACAGGAGATCGGCATACATATCCTTTGACAGAAAGTCCTCGCCATATTCGACAGAGGCGTAGTTTCTGCCAATGATGTTCTCTGCTTTGATGCCTCGATCCAGGAACTCTTCCTTCATCATTTCCAATATGGTGGACTTCCCACAGCGACGAACACCGGAAAGAATTTTTACCAGCGGCGCGTCTACAAAGGGCAGTATCGCGTCCACATAATCGGGCCGACGGATCATTCTCACCACTCCTCATTCGCGCATTTCCAGCTATAGTATATCAAAAAAGAATTCAAATATCAATGCTTTTTACTTCTATAAGCTTAAAATTATTCGTTCAGTCTATACTTTCTATGCAATAAGAAGTAGTTTTATGTGTCACGGGTTCTTTCGTCTTGCCAATAATCAATGATTTTCCTATGCCGGAAGGCGGACGATGCCATGACATCAGGGCCAAGAGAGAAGTCGATCACCGGAACACAAGACATAAAACCATCCCCAGGACACGAGATGACAGCCGACATCTTCCCTTGCGATCCGGTTTGTGCTATACTGACCGCATACGAGCAATTGCAAGGGACCGATCCGGGAGGATGAGAAGCTTGATAAAAGCGGTATTGATCGACATCGATGATACACTGCTCAGTTTTTCTGCGTGTGTCAAAGAGGCCATGCGCGATGGTTTCTCATCGTTCGGATTAAGACCCTATACCGATGCCATGTTTCCCGTCTTTGAAAGGATCAACAACGCGCTATGGAGACAGCTCGAGCAGGGAACGCTGACTTTTGAAGAACTGATGAAGTGCAGGTGGGATCTGATCTTCAAAGAGCTCGGGATAGACTTTGACGGAAGCGTATTTGAAGCGTACTTTCGAAGAAAGCTCTATGACAGTGCCATACCCGAAGACGGCGCCGCGGATCTGTTGGAATACTTAAGTCGCAAATACACCCTGTGTGTCGCGAGCAACGGTCCCTATGAGCAGCAGATGAACCGTCTCCGGGCGGGAAAGATGAGCGGCTTTTTTTCACACTTTTTTATCTCATCCCAGATCGGCGCGCAAAAGCCGAGCAGACCGTTTTTCGACTATTGTTTCAGCGTTTTGAGAGGATCCGCATTCCCCCGGCTGGTACCTGAAGAAGTGATGATCATCGGCGATTCGATCTCTTCAGATATATCCGGCGGGCGCGACTATGGCATGCGCACCTGTCTCTATCAAAAAATCACCGCGCCCGAAGGCGACAGCTGCGGGGCGGATCATGTGGTCAGGCGCCTTGCCGAGATCCGGAATATCCTGTGACTTACAGGTCATGACAACGGAGACGATCCGCTTTGAACGATGCTGCGGCGAAAGCTCGCTGGCATACGATCCGGCAGGCGCGTTGTGTCCTTCCCCATCCGCAAGTCCTCCGGCGCATCGCGCTCTGTCGTATGATCCCCCGGAATGAATCGACACGGTCTCCGCGCTTCGGACCATTGACAAACGGCGGTCAGATATGGTAAGTTTGTGCCATCACCAAAGATCGGAGCGTCACGACCATGCTGAATTACAAGGGACTTCACGCGACACTGGAGCGGCTCATCGTATCCGAAGCGCAGGTGGACCGCCAGATCGAACAGCTGATCCAACAGAACCCCCGCATCATCCCGGTCACCGACCGGCCGAGTCAGGCGGGCGACGAGCTGGTGCTGGACTATGCGGGCTTCGCGGACGGGCAGCGATTTGAAGGCGGCACCGCCGAAAAGCAGACGCTCACCCTGGGGAGCGGCACCTTCATCCCCGGCTTTGAGGAGCAGCTGATCGGGCATCGCGTCGGCGACCGCGTGGACGTGCGCGTCACCTTCCCCGCCCAGTATCACGCGGCGGCCCTCGCGGGCAGACCTGCCGTGTTCAAGTGCACCATACACGAGATCCGGATCAAGCAGCCCAGCGCCCCGGACGACGCGTTCGCGCAGAGGGTCGCCGGCCTCGACAGCTTCGAGGCGCTGCGCAGGAGCATGCGCGATGGTCTGCAGGCCTATGCCGACCAGCAGGCCGAGGAGGATCTTCAGAGGCGCCTGCTGGACATAGCGATGGCAGACTATGACTGCGATGTTTCCGACGCGCAGATCGATGCCGCCGTGTCGCAGCAGATCCGCACCCTCGAGGCGCAGCTCCGGCAACAGGGGCTGACGCTGGAGGCCTATTGCCGGTTCACCGGCAAGACGGAAGCGCAGCTCCGCGAGGACGCCCGGCCGGATGCGATAACGGCCGTGCGCCGCCAGAGCGCCATCGTGGAGATCGCCGCAGCCGAAAGCGTAGCGGCAGACGACGCGTCGGTGGCCGAGGCCATCCGGATCATCTGCCGCCAGAACGGCCTTACGCCGGAGCAGCTCGAGGGCATGCTGGATGCACAGGCCCAGAGCGCCATCATACAAAACGTCGTCACGGCGAAGGTGCTCCAGCTGATCCGCGAGAACGCCGTCGTGGACACCGTCGAAAAGCAGGCGTGACGCCGCAGACGGGATCTTTTGAAGACCGCGCTTTCCGGCGCGCGGCGGGAGGGATGGACCGTTGGACCGCGAGGATCGCAGGCACGTGCTCGGGATCGTGCTGAGTCTGGCCTGGCCCACGATGCTGGAACAGTGGCTCCAGGTCGCGGCGCAGTACGTGGACGCCGCCATGGTCGGCCGGTTGGGCGCCGCGGCGACCGCCACCGTCGGCGCGACCACCACCATCAACTGGCTCGTCGGCAGTTCCCTGTCTGCGCTTGGCATCGGCTTTCTGGCCTACATCGCAAGGGAATACGGCGCGAAGCGCTACGACAACGCCGCGCGTGCCGCGGCCCAGTCCGTCTCCGCCGCGCTGATCGCCGGTCTGGCCTTCATGCTGCTCGCGCTCGGGCTGAGCGATCATATCCCGCGCTGGATGCAGGCTCCGCCGGAGATCCGGGCGGCCGCCGGACGTTACTTCTTCATCATATACACGCCCGTGCTGTTCCGCGCGGCGTCGGTGATCTTCGGCATGGTGCTTCGCGCGTCCGGGGACACCCGCACGCCGATGAAGTGCAACTTGATCGCAAACCTCGTGAACGTGGTGCTCAATTATCTGCTGATCTACGAGCCGCACACGGTGCGGCTGTTCGGGATGCGCGTCAGCGTGCCCGGCGCAGGCCTCGGCGTCACGGGCGCGGCCATCGGCACGGCGGTGTCGCTGGTCGTGTGCGGGCTGCTGATGGCGCGCGCGCTGTGGCGGCACCCGCAGCTGTCCCCCGCGGGACGCAGCCTCCGGCCCGATCCCGAGATCATGAAGCCGTGTCTTCGCGTTGCGCTGCCGGCGGCGCTCCAGCGCTTCGGCACCTCGTTCGGCTACGTGGCGTTCGCCTCCGTCATCAACGGCATCGGCACCGTCGCCACCGCGGCCCACAGCATCGCCAATACGGCTGAATCCGCATTCTACATCCCCGCCTACGGCATACAGACGGCCGCCGCCACATTGTCGGGCAACGCCAGCGGCATGCGGGATCAGCGCTACATGCGCTCTGTCACGAAGACGCTGCTCGTCCTGGAGGCGGCGCTGATGACCGCGTCCGGCGCGGCGCTGTTCGCGATGTCCGAATGGATGATGGGGCTGTTCAGCTCGGATCCGGCAGTCATATCCCTCGGCGCGGTCGTGCTGCGCATGGTCGCCGTCACCGAGCCGCTCTACGGCGTCGCCGTCGTGCTGGAGGGCATCTTCCAGGGCGTGGGCGACACCCTGTACGCCTTCGGCTGCAACGTCGCGGGCATGTGGGGCGTGCGCGTTCTGGGCACCTTCGTCGCCGTGCGGCTGCTGGGTCACGGTCTGCCCGCGGCGTGGGGATGCATGATCGCGCACAACATACTGCTGTTCGTCCTGTTCCTCATCCACTACAGAAGCGGACGATGGAACCCGCTGCTCGGCGGGAGCGGCCGGGCGCCGCGGCTTCAGCGGTAGTACTTCGCATACCACTCCGCGAAACGGCTCAGTCCCTCGCGAACGCCGATCCGGGGCGTAAAGCCATAGTCGCGCGCCAGCGCGTCGGTGTCCGCATAGGTCACAGGCACGTCGCCCGGCTGCATCGGCACCAGCGCCTTGTGCGCTTCGAAATCAAAATCCCGGTGCAGCACGCCGAAGCGGACCAGCGCCTCCTGGAGCGCATCGACGAAATCCAGCAGGTCGACCGGCGTGCCGCCGCCGATGTTGTAGACCGCGCAGGGCGGCACGGGCAGCCCGTCCTCGCCCGTCTGTCGGGACGGCGCGCCGGCCATCACCCGCAGCACACCCTCCACGATGTCGTCGATATAGGTGAAGTCGCGCTTGCAGTTGCCGTAGTTGAAGATCCGGATCGTCTCCCCCTTGACGAGCTTCTGTGTCGCGGAAAAGTAGAACATATCCGGCCGGCCGGCGGGACCGTATACGGTGAAAAACCTGAGGCCCGTGGTAGGTATATCGTAGAGCTTCGCGTATGCGTGCGCCAGCAACTCGTCGGACTTCTTGGTGGCCGCGTACAGGCTCACCGGGTGATCCACGCGGTCGTCCGTCGAAAACGGCACCTTTTTGTTGCCGCCGTAGACCGATGAAGACGAGGCGTACACCAGGTGCGCCACGCCCTTCGCCCCGCCGTCATAGCTGTGGCGGCAGGCCTCCAGGATATTGTAGAAGCCGATGATGTTGGACTCTATGTAGACATCCGGATGATCGATGGAATAGCGGACGCCTGCCTGCGCCGCCAGGTTGACCACGACATCGAAGCGATGCCTGTCGAACAGCCCGTCCACGAGCGCCTTGTCCGCGATGCTTCCGCGTACGAACGTGAATCGGCCATCGGCGTCCAGCGCCCTCAGGCGCTCCAGCCGGTCTTCCTTGAGCGCGACATCATAGTAGTCGCTCATGTTGTCCAGGCCGATGACCTCAGCGCCCGGATGCCTCAGCAACAGCTGCTCGCACAGATTGGCGCCGATAAACCCCGCAGCGCCGGTGACGAGGATCGCGCTGCCGTCAAGATCGATATGCTGCATGTGGCACGCCTCCCTTTATTCATGTTCATGGTCCATTCTATACCAAATACGCTCGGAAATCAACCGCATCGCCCGCTGCAACGCAGGGTTGCTTCAACGATATGCGGGGGACGCCGCACGGCGTCCCCCGCTTGATCTGTTACGGTCCCGTCCCGCGCGTTCGGCTCACGCCTTCTCGGACTCGCCGAGCGAATCGCGCGCGGAGACGACCACCTTGCGCTCATAACCGGCGAAGGCAAAATTCACCAGAGCCGCCTCCGGCTTGGGCGTGAACAGGCTGACGAGCGGTACGATGACCATGCCGGCCAGCATGGCGAACGCGCCGCAGTTGATCGGGCTCTGCAGCCACACCGGGAAGATCGGCTTGGCCAGCATGTTCAGCACCATGATCCCGGCGCCGAAGATCATGCTGCACCAGGCGGATGCCGCCGTGGCCTTTTTCATGTACAGGCCATACATGAACGGCGCCAGGAAAGCGCCGGCCAGCGCGCCCCAGGAGATGCCCATCAGCTGAGCGATGAAGTTCACCGTGGTGCTGTATTGCACGATGGCGATGATCACGGACACCAGTATGAACACGACGATCAGCAGGCGCATGATCATGACCTGTTTTTTCTCGTCCATGTCGTGGATGATGTTGTCCTTCAGGAAATCCAGCGTCAGCGTGGAGCTCGAAGCCAGCACCAGCGAGGACAGCGTGGACATGGATGCCGAAAGCACCAGGATCACGATGACGCCGAGCAGGAAGGGCGAAAGGCCCTCGAGCATCGTGGGCACCACGGAATCGTAGCCGCCGGCCGGCACGCCCGTGCCCATCGGGTCGATGGTCGCGGAGAACAGCCTGCCGAAGCCGCCCAGGAAGTAGCAGCCGCCGGCGACCACCAGCGCGAAGATCGTGGATATGATGGTGCCCTTGGCGATGGCGTTCTCAGACTTGATGGCGTAGAACTTCTGGACCATCTGGGGAAGGCCCCAGGTGCCCAGCGAGGTCAGTATGACGACGCCCAGCAGGTTGATCGGATCCGGGCCGAAGAACGAAGAGAATGCGCCGGTCATGCCCTCATAGGGCACCTCGGACAGGCCCTTGTAGGCGGCCATGAAGCCCCCGTTGGTCTTCATCACCGCCGCGATCACGGCGACGATGCCGACCAGCATGATGATGCCCTGGATAAAGTCGTTGATCGCCGTGGCCATGTAGCCGCCCGCGATGACGTACACGCCCGTCAGGATGGCCATCAGGATGATGCAGACGGTGTAGTCGATGTTGAAGGCCATGCCGAACAGGCGCGACAGGCCGTTGTACAGCGAGGCGGTGTAAGGGATCAGGAAGATGAATATGAGCACCGAAGCGCCGATCTTCAGCGCGTAGCTGTCATATCGCTTGCCCAGATACTCCGGCATGGTGGCCGCGTTCAGCTGCTGCGTCATGATGCGCGTGCGCCGGCCCAGCACCACCCACGCCAGGAGCGAGCCGAGGAACGCGTTGCCGAGGCCGATCCAGGTCGAAGCGATGCCGTACTTCCAGCCGAACTGACCCGCGTAGCCGACGAAAATGACCGCCGAGAAATACGACGTGCCGTAGGCGAATGCCGTGAGCCACGGACCCACCTTGCGGCCGCCCAGCACGAATCCGTTGACGTCCGTGGCGTGCTTCCGGCTGAAAAAGCCGACGCCGATCATGATCGCGAAAAAAACTACCAGCATGAAGAGCTTGATGAACATTGGGTCTTCCTCCTTCGTCGTCGATACCACGGAAGACATGAAAACGCCCTCCGTGCCGTTGCACAGAGGGCGGTCAATGCCGCGGTACCACCTCTATTCGACGCCCTCTCGCGAAAGGCGTCCTCATCGGGTACGGCCCAGCGGGCGTATACCCTATCGATGTAACGGTCGAGCTCCGTCGCAGCCTACCGGCCCATCCGGGCTTTGGGTGCGCAGCTCTGGGAATGTATTCGGACGATCCTCGCTTACTGCCTCGCAGCACCCGGCAGCTCTCTTGAAGCGGTGGGATGATCTTACTTGTTTCCCGTCATTGCTTTATGCCGATAGTTTACTACGGTAAAGCGCCATTGTCAAGCCCTCTTCGTTAAAACGAGGAAAAACATCAGCCCTTGCGGCCCCGGTTGTACACGAGCTTTCCCTGCAGCACGAAGTTGGAGATGTACATGACCACCTGGATCAGCACATAGCAGATGTGGTAATTCCAGCCGAGCACGCCGTTCAAAAGGCGCATCAGCAGGATATTGCACACCATGACCGCGACGGCGAGGGCGGCGTATTTCGCGAATTCGCGCTTCCAGTCGCCCTTGCTCTGGAACACCACCTTCTTGTTGATGACGAAATTCACCGTGGCGGACACCACGCGCGCGAGCACCTGGCTCAACGTAAGGTCGCCCGCGGCGCCGAGCCCGAACGGCACGCGCGCCAGCAGCTCGAACAGGCACCAGTCGACCAGGAACGCGATGATGGAGCTCATGGCGTACTTCAGGATGCACGCGTAGATCTTGAAGGAATCGCGGAACGGATGGAAGCTCGATGCGGAGTTGTCATCGATGTAGATCGTCCGGATCGTCTCCTCGCGCATGGCGATGCCTTCCCTTGCGGCGTAGAGCAGCATGTTGATCTCGTATTCGTACCGGTCCCCCGGAACGTTTAAGAATTTCTCCATGCATGTGCGGTCGAACGCCCGAAGCCCCGTCTGCGTGTCGTAGACCTTCACGCCGCTGGCGATGGAAAACACATGCCGGGTGATGGCGTTCCCCCACCGGCTCTTGAACGGGACGTCTCCGTCAAAAGCCCGGCTGCCCAGCACCAGCGTGCCGGGATGCTCTCTGGCAGATCTGACGACGCGTAGGATATCCTCGTACTGATGCTGTCCGTCGGCATCGGCGGTCACCGCGAGGGTGCATTCCGGCAGATGCTCCAGCACATAGCCGATGGCGGTCTTCAGCGCGGCGCCCTTGCCCCGGTTCACCTCGTGCTCGAGCCGGATGCAGCCCTCGGGGATCCTCTCGAAGATCGCATCGTATGCGGGGCCGCTGCCGTCGTTGACCACGACGGGGACGTAGTCGGGCGCGTCCACAAAGCGCCTGAGCATCGGGATCATGTCTTCTGTGGGCCGATAGGCCGGAACGATCAGCGCGGTTTTCATACTCTTTTCTCCTTCGAAGGTGCCTGAGCCGTCAGACCATTTTCAGCGCCATCTCGATCAGCAGCATGCCGATCATGTGCGCCGGGTAGAACAGATAGAACACCCATTTGTTGATCTTTATACCGGAACGCGTCGGTATGTAGATGAGCGGCAGTGCCATCAGCGCGAACATCTGGATGCCGAATCGTATGCCGAACGCCTGGTAACTCATGCCGCTCATGCCCCACCAGAACATGAAGGCGAATACGACCGGCAGCGACAGCCACCATTTTGAGCAAGTCAAATAGAACAAGGCGATCAGCGTGACGCCCCGCCAGTCATAGTCGATGGTGCCCTGCATGCGCCACACCAGCAGCGCCAGCGCCGCGGTGAGCACGAGCTGCCGCTCCCGGATCGTCCAGATCACCAAAAGGCCGAGCGTCAGCGTCAGGAAGATGCTGGGATGATGCCAGCTCTGCACGTAGAAGTTGACCACCGCGCCGACGGGATCCGTGCGAAACGGCACGGCGTACATCGCCCGGCTGACATGGCCCAGCGCGACAGCGTAAAAGGGCTGCGATATGAGCCCTGTCAGCACGACGCGGGACAGATACTTCAGCCGGTCTTTGGAATAGACACAGCCGACAGCGATACAGTAGGCGTAGATCGGAAAAGCCATGCGCCCCACGATGCGCATGAGGTTCGATCTGAACAGCATCTTGCCGGTGTGATCGATCAGCATGGTGATCATCGCGATCAGTTTGATCAGGTCGGTGTCGTTATTGAGCCCGACCGACCTGAAGGCGAGCGGCCAGTCGCCGCCGCGCTTCCTGCTTGCAGCCATCGCGTCCTCCTGTATAATGTGCCTTGCTCGCAAAAAGGCCGCCTCCCGCAAGGAAGGCAGCCCCTCCATCGGTCGATCGCGCGTCAATCGTCATCGAAGATCGAATCCTTGTCGGGATTCATCTTCGGCGCCAGCGGCAGTGTGATCAGGAACTCCGTGCCTTCGCCGAGCTTGGAGTGGACCTCGATCTCGCCGCCCATGCTGCGCACGATGTGCTTGACGATGGCCAGTCCGAGCCCTGTGCCGCCCATCTGACGGGAGCGCCCCTTGTCCACCCGGTAGAAGCGCTCGAACAGGCGCGGCAGATTTTCCTCGGCGATGCCGATGCCGGTGTCGGAAATGGTGATGTTCGCCTCGTTCTGGTTGGCGAACACCTGCACCGTCACGGAGCCGCCGGGCTGGTTGTACTTGATGGCATTCTCCGTCAGGTTGATGAGCAGCTGCTCCACGCGGTCCGGGTTGCCGATGATGTACACCGGCTCGTGGTTCAGATGGCTGTTGATGGTCACCTGTTTGTCGGCAGCGTGGATGGAGAGCATCTCGCAGACATCATGCGCCTTCTTGTCTAGCCGTATGCGCTCTGTCGCGACCTCGGTATCGCCGGATTCCAGCTTGCTGATGGACAGGATGTCGTTGATGAGGCGGGTCAGGCGCTCGGTCTCCACTTTGATGATGCGCAGGAATTTATGCGCCATCTGAGGATTGTCGATGGCGCCGGCCTCCAGCGTCTCGACGAACCCCTGGATGCTCGTGAGCGGCGTCTTCAGCTCGTGTGAGACATTGGCGGCAAAGTCGCTGCGCACCTCTTCCAGCCTGCGAAGCTCCGTGATGTCCTCGACGATCGCCAGCGCGCCGACCACGTAGCCGTCCTGCTTCATGGCGGATACGTACAGGCGCAGCGGCCTGTGACCGCGGCCGACCGCCGTGCGGGCGGCGACCTCGTTGGTGTAGACGCCCTCCTGCCGCATGGCTTCGTTGAACAGCGTATCCAGCTTGACGTCCTTCGAAGCATCGCTGACATGCAGGCCCTCGGCATTGCCGACGATGCCCAGCAGTCGCTTTGCCACCGAAGTCACAAAGATCACATGCAGGTTCTCGTCGACGGCGATGATGCCGTTCTGCATCTGCGACATGACCGTGCTCAGCACGTGGTTCCGATTCCGCTGCCTGAAAATGCGTTCCTGGATGCGCGCGATGATCGCGTTGTACTCCGCGACTTCCGGATTGTCCTTGCTGAAACCCTCGATGCGCGCGTCGAAATCGCCGTCGGAAAAGCGGTCGAGCGCGCGCATGACGCTGTTCAGATAATACTCCTTTCGACGCTCATAGGACAGAACGACGATGAAGCATACCATGGTCAGACCGAAGACCAGCCCAAACAGCATGAGGGCGTGGTTGTTCGTCATGACGGAGAACACCGTCGCCCCGCGCGTTTCGATAACCAAAAACGCGCCATCTTCATACTGATAGATGGCGTATAGTGCGATCTTCCCCTCCGCATCCTTGTGTTTGTTCGACACGACGGCACCCACGCGGGCGGCGGCGATCTCATCCTGGGTCAGCGAGGTGTGCAGACCGCCGGATGCATAGAGTGCTTCGCCATCTGCGGAAAACAGGGCTTTTTCTATTCCAGGCCCGGCCGAGATCACACTGACCGCCTCTGCGCGCACCTGCTGGCTGTCGTTCCGGGTCAGACCGGAGACGACGTTGCAGATGCTGTCGACCCATTCGAGCCGATCGACGTTTTCCTCTTCAGCGAGCCTGGAACAGTTATAAAAGAACAGCAGGGACAGAACCAACAACGCGATCAGGGTCACATAGAATGCAACCCTTGATCTCATAGGCGATTCTCCTGACGGTCATTGAATTTGTAGCCGACGCCGCGAATGGTCTCGATATAATGCGCGTCGTCGCCCAGCTTTTGGCGGATATGGCGGATATGCACGTCGACCGTGCGCGTCTCGCCGTAGAACTCGTAGCCCCAGATGCGGTCCAGCAGGAAATCGCGGGTCAGGACCTTGCCGCGGCTTAGCACCAGAAGCTTCAGCAGTTCGAATTCCTTCAGCGTCAGTGACAGCTTCTCGCCGTTGCGGAACGCCTCGTAGTTGCCGACATCGATGGTCAGTCCGCCGACGTGCAGGATGCCTTCTTCCTCGTTTTGCGGTGCAGCGCGACGCAGCAGCGCCTTGACGCGGGCGATCAGCTCGCGCACGGAGAACGGCTTTGTGATATAGTCGTCCGCGCCCAGTTCAAGACCGAGGATCTTGTCCACCTCGTCGCCCTTTGCCGTCAGCATAATGATCGGAATGTCGGCGGTGGTGGGGGCGCTCTTCAGGCGGCGACATACTTCCATGCCATCGATGCCGGGCAGCATGATGTCCAGCAAGACCATCGCTGGACGCTCGTGTGCACAGACCACCAACGCATCTTCGCCCGTGGCAGCAGTGACCACTCGATAACCGGAAGCTTCAAGGTTGAACGACAACAGCTCTAGGATATGAGCTTCATCATCGACGGCCAGAATCAGTTCATTTGCCATGTGCGTTTCCTCTTTCTTTGAATAATTTGGCATTATCTGACGGTATCGCCATCAGTTGTACCCGGGTTCAGATCCTCCAGCAATCGGTTCAGCTCGTCCCGGAACGATTGGATGTCCCTGAACTGCCGATAGACCGATGCGAACCGGACGTAGGCGACTTCATCCAGGTTCTTGAGCCCGTCCATCACCAGTTCGCCGATCTGCTTGCTGGTGATTTCGGAGTCCGCCCGGCTGTTGAGCCGCTGTTCGATGTCCTGGATGAGGGCCTCGATCTTTTCAAGGGGCACCGGACGCTTCTCGCAGGCCTTCACGATGCCGGATCGGATCTTCGATGCGTCGAAGGTCTCGCGCGTCTGATCCTTTTTGACCACCATGAGCGGCACCGTCTCGATGCGTTCATAGGTCGTGAACCGCTTGCCGCAGCGCTCACAGACACGCCTCCGGCGGATGGTCGTAGCGTCCTCGCTCTGTCTGGAATCGACGACGCGGCTCTGCGTGCATCCGCAACAGGCACACCTCATGTTCTAGCTCACCCCTTGTACGCTATATTATATACAATTTTGTCAATAAAGTCCATACCTTTTTACGATTTTCATGCCGTAAATGCGATTCTTTTTGATGCTTTCCGCGGCCTGTGCGCAGGTGTCCGGCCCGGTCTTTTCCGCCCGCCGGGCCCGGCGTCTCCCGCGGTGTCAGCGCGCAGCCGCGCACAGCGCCGTATCCCCCTGCGGAGGATGCGTTCTTAATCTCTTTATAACCCCTTTGAAGCGGTTTCCGCTTCAAAAACGGTTGCCATATCGCCCGGAACCGATTATAATAAGTATCATTATGGAGGGATGAGAATGCGCAGCGCTCAGGCCATGGAGCCGGACTTTTCCGCCGTGCGGGGCAAGCGGATCCTCATCGCCCTTTCGGGTGGTCCCGATTCCGTGGCGCTTGCGGTCATGCTCGCACAGGCGCGCGAAGCATACGCCCTGACGTTGTGCGCCGCGCATGTGGACCACTGCATCCGCCCCGAGAGTGCGGAAGACGCCGGATTCTGCCGCGCGCTCTGTCAGGGATTGGACATCCCCTTCCATTGCGTGCGGGTGGACGTGCCTGCCGCGGCGCGGCATGGCGGCGGCCTGGAAACGCTGGCGCGCCGCCTCCGTTACGAGCGCCTTGAGGCGCTTCGCAGGCAGACCGGGGCGGATGTCATCGCCCTGGCCCACCACATGGACGATCAGGCGGAGACCGTGCTCATGCACCTGGCGCGCGGCGCCGGCTCGGACGGGCTTTGCGGCATGCCGCTCTATCGGGCAGAAGACAGGATCTACCGTCCGCTGCTGGGCTATCGCAAGTCGGAGCTTGAGGCATATCTGATCCAAAGGGGCTTTGGTTGGCGGGAGGATGCGACCAACCGGGTCGCCGACAATCCGCGCAACGCCCTGCGCCTGAACGTCATCCCGGAGATCGAGCGCTGGTATCCCGGTTTCGTCCGATCGGTATCGAGATGTGCCGAGACGGTCCGGATCGAGTGCGATCTGCTGGACGCGCTGACAGGCGACTTCATGTCCCGCGGCGGCTCATGCGGCAGCTTCTGCACATGGCTCGAACTCGATCCGCTGCCCCACCGCGCCATACTGCGCCGCGCCATCCGGAAGCGGTGCGGGGAAACGCTGAGCAGCGACCAGGTGAACGCCCTGGAAGCGCTGTGCGCCCAGAAGCGCGGCAGGATCGACATCGGTCCGGGATCCTTTGCAGAGCGCACCGGCAGCCGGCTCTATTTCGTCCCGAAGCAGCTGCCGTCCGTGGTCACGTCGCCGCTTGCGGCAGACGGCGAGACGCATCTGTCCCCCATCGGGCGCCTGCTGGCGACGCCCTGCGCGCCGATGCCGATCCGCGGCGACCCCATGCGGCAGGTCCTGAACGCCGAAGCGCTGGCCGGCGCGGTGCTGCGCACGCGGCGTCCGGGCGACCGCATCAGGCCGCTCGGCGGAGGGGACAAGCTGTTGTCGGACTATTTCATCGATCGAAAGGTCGATCGTCCTCTGCGGGACTTCACGCCGCTCGTGGCCGTGGGCGACAGGATCCACTGGGTCATCGGCCAGGGCATCTCCCAGGAAGCCGCCGTCGGGCGCGGGAACGCGGCCCTTCAGCTGGAATTCAAATATGACATTTGAACAAACGGAGGAAAGCACCATGCACAATGACATCGAGCGGATACTCCTGACCGAAGACGAGATCCAGGCGCGGGTCAAAGCCCTCGGCGCTCAGATCGCAGAGGACTACAGAGGCAAAAATCCCGTCATGATCTGCATACTCAAAGGCTCCACCATGTTCTACGCCGACCTGCTCAGAGCGATACCCGAACGGTTGACCATGGACTTTATGGCGGTCTCCAGCTATGGCCGCAGCACAAAATCCTCCGGCGAGGTGGAGATCCGCAAGGATCTGTCCGGCTCCATCGAACACCGGGACGCGATCATCGTGGAGGACATCATCGACTCCGGCTTCACGCTGAGCTATCTCAGCCGCATGCTCTCGGCCCGCGGCGCGCGTTCCATCCGCATCTGCACGCTGCTCGACAAACCTGCCCGCCGTGCGCCCGGTATCACGCTGAAGGCGGACTATTCCGGCTTTGAGATCCCCGACGAATTCGTGGTCGGATACGGTCTGGATTATGCCGAGGCGTATCGCAATCTCCCCTACATCGGCATTTTGAAGCCCGAAGTCTATCAAAAACAGTGAATTTGGCTTTGACAGCACACGAAAAAATGCTATAATAGTGCCGATGCCTTTTACCCGGCGCACGCCGTGCGTGGCGCCGCTGCCCGAAAGAGAGGACTTCTGATTTGAACAAGAGACCCGCGAGAAAGGTACTTCAGGGGCCATTGATGTACCTGCTTCTGCTGGCCGTCATACTGCTGGTGGTGCACATGCTCACCGACGGAACGGCGTCCCAGCCCAAATCCATCAGCTATTCCACGCTGCTCGAATGGATCCAGGCGGATCTGCGCGCCAGCGCTCTGGTGGAGCACCCCGTCCCCGATGAGGAGGGACGCAGCCTCGCCACGGTGGTCATACAGGCCAACACCCTTATGGGCGTGACCGAGTCGAACCAGGCGAGCTACGAAGTCACCGGCAACTATGACATCACCTGCGTACTGCCCGGCATGCAGCAGTTCTATCAGGATGTCAGCGCCATCTACGAAAGCGAGCTCGGCCGCACGGTGAACCCCACCGAGTACGACTTTGAGATCGTTACCAAGCTGCCCGCGCAGGCCGCGTGGTGGGTGGAATGGGTGCCGCTGCTCATCACGGTCGCGCTGTTCGCGTTCCTGTGGTACTTCCTGATGCGCCAGCAGACTGGCGGCGGCAAGGGCGTCATGAGCTTCGGCAAGTCCCGCGCCCGCATGACCGATCCCAACGGCAACCAGGTGACGTTCAACGACGTCGCCGGCGCAGACGAGGAAAAAGAAGAACTCCGGGAAATCGTCCAGTTCCTGAAAAACCCGCAGCGCTTCACCAAAGTGGGCGCGCGCATCCCCACGGGCGTTCTGCTGGTCGGCCCTCCCGGCACCGGCAAGACGCTGCGGGCCCGCGCCGTCGCGGGTGAGGCCGGCGTGCCCTTCTTCACCATATCGGGTTCCGACTTCGTCGAGATGTTCGTCGGCGTCGGCGCCAGCCGCGTGCGCGACCTTTTCGACCAGGCCAAGAAAAACGCCCCGGCCATCGTGTTCATCGATGAGATCGACGCGGTGGGTCGCCAGCGCGGCGCCGGACTGGGCGGCGGTCACGACGAACGCGAACAGACGCTCAACCAGCTCCTGGTGGAGATGGACGGCTTTACGCACAACGAGGGCGTCATCGTCATGGCGGCCACCAACCGCTCCGACATCTTGGATCCGGCGCTTCTGCGCCCCGGCCGCTTCGACCGCCGGATCGTGGTCAACTACCCGGATGTGAAGGGCCGCGAAGAGATCCTGAAGGTCCACTCCCGGAACAAGCCGCTTGGGCCCGATGTGGACCTGGCAGTGCTCGCGCGCCGCACACCCTACTTCACCGGCGCGGATCTCATGAACGTGATGAACGAAGCGGCGCTGCTGACCGCTCGAAACGGCAAGGAGATCATCGACATGCCCACCATCGAGGAGGCCATCACCCGCGTGATGGCCGGCCCCGAGAAAAAGTCCCGCAAGGTCACGGAGATGGATCGCAAGCTCGTCGCCTATCACGAGGGCGGACACGCCATCGTTGCGCACTATATCCCCGAGTGTGACGACGTGCACGAGATCACCACCATCCCCCGCGGCTCCGCCGGCGGCTATACCATGTACCTGCCGCAGGAAGAGTTCCATTATGTGACGACGGCGCGCATGAAGGCGCAGATGGCAAGCGCCATGGGCGGCCGCGTGGCCGAGGCGATCGTCTTCGGCGATGTCACCACCGGCGCTTCCTCCGACATCAAGTCCGCCACGGACATCGCGCGCTCCATGGTCACCGAATACGGCATGAGCGCCAAGCTGGGTCCGGTGTACCTGGGCACGGAACACGAGGTGTTCCTGGGCAAGTCCTTCAACCAGCAGAATTCCGGCTTTTCCGAGATGGTCAACGAGGACATCGATCAGGAGATCCGCGATCTGCTGCAGGAGGCCTACGACCGCGCTAACAAGATCCTGTCCGACCACATCGATCAGCTCCACGGGCTCGCCAGGCTGCTGATCGAAAAGGAAAAGATCGACAAGTCCGAATTCCTGGCCTTCATGAACGGCGATGCGAAGTCTCCCATCGAGACGGAGTTTGCCGACAACGACGTCTCCACCTCCGATCAGGAGCCCGCGGTGGAGGACACCGTCACCGGCGAAGCAAAATCGATCTACGAATCAGAGCCGTGACCTTGATAAGCCAGAGAAACGCCGCCGCGCATCCATCACCAAAATGGATGCGCGGCGGTCTTTTGGGGGGATCCATGTCCCCTGTCCGTTCATGTCTCCATCCGGATGAAGGCTTCCGTCAGCTCCCGACCGGGCAGCCTTTCCTCCGGCCTGTCGTGGCAGAGCGCCCACAGGTCCGTCGCCCGGCACTCCAGTTCGAACACCGGGTCGTCCCGAAGCTCCGCGGCCCGGGTCACGACGGGCAGCTGCGAGCGCGACTTGAGTTCCCTGAGCAGGGGCCCCGCGTCGTCGCGCGCCCCCAAAAGCCGTGCGTAGCGGGGCAATGGGACCGCAGCGGCCATATCCGCCGTCAGCCCGATGAGCACATGCGTCAACAGCCGGCTCAGCCTTGCGCGCGTATAGCGCTTGCACTTCAATCCCTCGAGCAGCGCAGACCGACTGCCTGTCTGCCTGCACAGGCGGTAGAGCCGGTGCTCCAGGCCCTCTGTGACATCGGGCAGTGCAGCCATCGCCTCGATCGGCATCGTCCTGAGCCGGTCGAGCAGCAGGTCGTCCGGCTCGTGCATCCGGTCCGGCTGCATCCATCGCCGGGCCTTCTCCGGGATCGCCTCCATGGCAGCTTCGGCGTCCCCTCCGGCAAAGGCGGCGCGGATCGCCGAGGCGGACGCGAATCCACCGAGCCCCGGATCGTGATAGCCGCCTATCCGGCGGATCGCCAGCGGCACCATTTGAAGCCTGAGTGCGCCGATCGCCCGGACATACTCTGTGGCCAGGATGAGGTTCGGTCGGTTGATCGCCTCACACGGCAGGCCGAGGTGTTCCGCGAGCGCTTCGCCCCGCGCGCGCGGCAGCGCATCGCCTTCAGCGAGGCGCCTGCGGACCGCGGCGGAGACCTCTGCCGGTTCGGCATCGCGCAGCGCCGCAAGCCCGGCTATGGTCGACAGATCGTCGGTCTCGCACCCGAATGACAGCACGTCCGCTCCCAGGCCTCCAAGGATCGCGACGCCGCCCCGCGCAAACACATCCGCGGTCCGCACCGCATACATCGCCGGCAGCTCGAACACGGCGTCTGCGCCGCAAGCGAGCGCCGCACGGGCCCGCGCCCACTTGGAGCAGATCGCCGCGTCGCCGCGCTGGGTGAAGTGACCGGCCATGCAGACGATCACCCGGTCGCAGCCCGACAGACGGCGCGTCTCGGCGATGTGCCAGGCATGCCCCTTGTGGAATGGATCGTATTCTGCGATGATGCCCGCGATCTTCATTTCGTCACCTCCGTCTCAGCGGCGTCCGGCGCGCCGGGTTTGACAAGGATTTAATCACATGTTTGGAAGGACAGACGGCTGTCCGCGGCGAATTATGCAATCAGCTCCGGCCGGTATACCAGCGTCGCGCATCGGACATGAACCGTTCCCCTTCCCGCACGCTCTGACTGCCGGAGCGCCGAATGACGATCGCAGAGAGGTAATACGCGATATGGCAAAGCTCTATTTCCGCTACGGCGCGATGGGCTCGTCGAAGACGGCCAACGCCATCATGGTCCAATACAACTATCAGGAGCGCGGACAGAACGCGCTGATGCTCAAGCCCCGGCTGGACAACCGGGACGGCGACCGCATGGTGGGCTCCCGCTCCGGCCTCACCGCGCCCTGCCGCTTCGTCGAGGAGCTTGACGCGCTGGATCTGGGGCACGTGGACTGCATCATCGTCGACGAAGCGCAGTTCCTCACCAAGGCACAGGTCCGGCAGCTGGTGGACATCGTGGACGGCCTGGACATCCCCGTCATCTGCTACGGGCTTCGGGCGGACTTTCAGGGCAACCTTTTCGAGGGCAGTCACTGGCTGATGGCCTGGGCCGACACCATCGAAGAGGTCAAGACCGTTTGCTGGTGCGGCCGGAAGGCCACCACCAACGCCCGCCTGATGAACGGCAAGGTGGTCAAGTCCGGCGCGCAGATCGTGTTGGGCGGCAACGAGAGCTACGTGGCGCTATGCCGCAAGCACTGGGCCAAGGGCGAGCTGGCGCCGTCGGAGATCCGCCGCATATCCGCGGGCAAGGAAGCCTATCTGCCCATGCTGCGCGAGGCGGACCCCAGCGATGCGATGATCGCCCGCTACCTGTCGGACGGCGAGCTCTACGTGCTCATGGTATCCGGCCAGCCCGCCGCGGCAGCCGTGGTCTGCCTGACGGCGGATGGCACCGTGGAGCTCATGAATCTGGCCTGCGCGCCGGAGCAGCGCGGCAAAGGCCATGGCGGCAGGCTGCTCGAGCACCTGATGCGGCTGTTCGCCGGCCGGGCCAGCGCGATGACCGTCGGCACCAGCCCCCGCAACGTGCCGTTCTACGAGCACTTTGGCTTCACCGTGGATCACGTGGACGCGGACTACTTTGCGAAAAACTATCCCGATCCCATCATCGAGGACGGCGCCGCGCTGAAGGACAGGATCTGTCTTTCAAAGGCGCTCTGACGGCGTCTCAGCGCCGTCCCGCGTCCAGAAGCGATCCAGCCGTTCCCTGAGTTCGCTCAGCTTTTTCACGTCTGACACGTCCCAGTGCGCCGGCATCAGCTCGCGGTACTTTTCCTGTCTGTAGCGCACATCCAGCAGCAGCACCACGCCGCGGTCGGTCTCCGTGCGGATCACGCGGCCGGCGGCCTGGAGCACCCGCCGGATGCCCGGATAGGTGTATGCGGCGTCGCGGCCGCCGTCGTCGGCGTCGTCCAGCAGCACGCTGAGCGTTTCGCGTTCGAAGCTCAGCTGAGGCATGCCCGTCGACACGATCGCCGCGCCGGACAGCCGCTCGCCGGGCAGATCCACGCCCTCGGCGAACACGCCCCCCAGCACGATGAACGCCACCATGCTCCGATCCCGGTCCGGATCGAAGCGCTCGATGAACGATGCGCGCTGTGCCTCGCTCATATTGCCCTGCTGGCAGATGACCTCGTCGTCCGGCCAAAGGGCCCGATAGTACCTGAACGCCTGTTCAAGATACGCATACGACGGGAAGCACGCGATGTAATTTCCCGGCTTCGACGCGGCCATCGCGTGGATCACCTGCGCCACGGCATGCTGTGTTCGCGCCCGATCCTTCACGGAGACCGACACCGGCAGCCGCAGCGCAAGCAGGTTCTCCCTCGGGAAGGGCGATTCCAGCCGAAGCGATTCATCCGCGTCACCGTCCGCCCCCAGCTGCGCGGCATAGAAGCACATGGGCGCAAGGGTCGCCGAGAACAGCGCCGCGCCGCCGACCCTGGACAGCGTCCGCTTCAGGTGCTTCGACGGATCAAAGCACCACAGCCTCAGCGTCAGCCACCGCTCGCCGGGCAGCACGAGCACGCGGTAGCACGCGTCGTCGAACTGCCGCGCCGCGCTGACGAACCACTGGGCTTCGTAGATGAAGTCGCGCACGTCCGGTTCCGCGCCCTGAAGCTCCGACGCCGCTTCGGCGAACCGGCGGATCGCCTCGAGCGCCTCCTCGGGAAGCTCCGAGACCGCTTCCATCTCGCGGTCGTCCGTACACCGCAGGTATTCGAGCAGCTCTTTCATCAGTTGGGCCATGGGGCTCTGTTTCCCTTCAAAACTCATGACGCGGCCGCACAGTTCGCTGAGCCGCTTCCCGGAGATCTCAGCCGACAGCATCTCCCGCGCACGGTCGGACAAGTTGTGCGCTTCATCCACCAGCAGGCCCGCCTTTGACCGGGTATCGAAATAGCGCTTGATGCGCACCCGGGGATCGAAGGCGTAGTTGTAGTCGCAGATGATGACATCCGCGGTCTGCGAGATGTCCAGCGACAGTTCGAACGGGCACAGCTCATGTTCCAGCGCCAGATCCCGGATGGCCTCGGCGTCCACCCGCTGCATCCCGACCGCTTCCCTGAGCGCCGCCCGTCGGCGATCGTAGTAGCCTGCCGCATAGGGGCACGCCATGCAGTCCCGCTGCTCGAGAAGGCAGCATTTTTCCTTCGCCGTGATGGTCACAGATCGAAGCCTCAGCCCGCCGCGCCGCATCCGGTCCAGCGCATCTTCGACTGCCCGGCGCCCCGTGGTGCGCGCCGTCAGGTAGAATACAGCCGTCACATATCCACCGGCCAGCGCCTTCAGCGCCCCGAACAGTGCTGCCGCCGTCTTGCCGATGCCCGTAGGCGCCTCGATCAGCGCGTTGGCGCCCCTTCGCATCGCACGATAGACCGCTGTCGCCATCTCCCGCTGGCCCTGTCGATATCCGTCGTAGGGAAACCGAAGCGCCTTCAGCGTGGGCAGGGACGCTTCTCTCCAGCTGTCCAATGCGCAGACCCACTCCAGATAGGGCCTGGCATAGCCGATCAGGCGCTCGTACAACACGTCCAGATCATAGTCTTCTGAAAATGCCCTTTTTTTGCCGTCGAGCCGCGCATAGGTCAAACGCACCTCCGCGCGGGTCTTTTCGTATTCCAGGCAGAATAGCGCCGCGTAGATCTCCGCCTGCGCCCAGTGGACCGGATAGTCGTATTTCAGGATGCGTGCGGGGTCGCGCTGCGTCGTCTTGATCTCCAGGACGCACACCTCATCCTGCCGGATGCAGGCTGCGTCGGCCCTCCCGTGGATCCTCAGCACTTGGCCGTCGATGCCGATGTCCCGGCTCACGGGCGCCTCCGGCTGCCAGCTGGGCGGAAGCATCTCCTGCAGCACCTGATGCCCCCGCACCCCGTCGCGCATGCGTTCGGCACTTGCGAAGAGGGACGTCAGATCGCCTTTTTCCATGGCGAATTCCGCCAGTGTACGCACGCTGACGGCATGAATTTTGCTCATTTGGCGCCCTCCTCTCTTGACAGTTTGCCGCGCTCATGATAGATTTATATTGGGTTCGGTATACGGATGCGGTCAGCATCCAGTATATATGAACCGACGGACCTTTGCAAGAAGGAGGAAGGAAATTCATGAACATCTATCCGCTTTTGATGGCGCCGCACTTCGTGCACGGCGCCCAGACGCCTTGGGGCGGCACGATGCTGAGGGACGTATTCATGAAGGACGCCCCGGACGACATAACCGGCGTGAGCATGGAGGTCTCTGCTCAGCCCGGGCTGGAAAGCCTGGTCGCGGAGGGCGAACATGCCGGCAAGACGCTGGCGCGCATGGTCGATCTGTGGGGGGAATCCCTGACCGGCTGCGCCGACGGGGAATTTCCGCTGCTTCTTAAACTGCTGGACGTATGCCAGCCCTTCTCCGTACAGGTCCGTGAAGGCCGCAACGAGGCGTGGGTCATCCTGAACGCAGAGCCCGGCGCCCGGATCGTATACGGCATGGACACCCAAGGCGAACCCCTGGAAAAGATCGTTGCGGAAGGGCGCATCGAAGCGTGTCTGCATTGGGAGAATGTCCAGCCCGGCGATGTGTACTACATCCCCGCGGGCATGATCCACGCCATCGGCGAGGGCATCCTGTGCTATGAGATCCAGGAAGCCAACGACGCCGCATGGCGCCTCTGGGACTGGGATCGCACGGACAGCCAGGGCAACCATCGCGAGCTCCACACCGCGCAGGCCATCGCTGCCGCGGATGCGCAGCGGGTGCTCCACAAGAACGAAGGCACCACGGTGCTGTGCAAGGGCGGCAGCCGCACCTATTACATCTCCGATAATTCCATCGAGCTCTGCCGGCTGAACCTGTCCGGCAGGATGCCCCTGGAGTCCGGCAGGATGCTCTGTCTCACGCCGCTGAGCGAATGCACGGTCCACTGGGACGGCGGCACGCTCACACTCAAGCCCTTCGATACGGTCGTGATCCCGGCTGCGCTGGACGGCGTGGTGCTGGAGGGGAACACCAAGGTGCTGATGTCCTCCCTGTCAGATCGGGAGAAGCTTCGCGGCGAGCTGGGCTATCGCGCAGAAAACGTGGCCGGGCTGATGGATTGATCCCTTGCAGCGGGACGCCTGCGGCAGCGCAGGCGTCCCGTGCATCCCCAAATGACCCATCCTCTTCAGGCGCCGATGGCACAAGGGCACGGCACCTGTCCCTCTCACATCAAAGGAGCGTGAAAGTCCTTAATGGACAGTTACGGTACATCCATACTCGCACTGATCGCACTCGTGCTTTTCTCCGGTTTTTTCTCTGCCTCTGAGACCGCATATACCAGTCTGAACCGCGTCCGGGTCAAGAGCCTCGCGAACGCGGGCAGCCGTCGTGCGGAGAAGGTCCTGGCGCTCGCCGAGCAATACGACAGGCTGCTCTCCGGCATTCTGATCGGCAACAACATCGTCAACATACTCTCCGCGTCGCTGGCGGCGGTGCTGTTCGTCCGCCTGATCGGCAGCCGCGGCGTTTCATTGTCCACGGCCGTGATGACCGTGGTGGTGCTGATGTTCGGCGAGATCGCGCCGAAGTCGATCGCCAAGGAGCGCCCCGAGCAGATCGCCTTCGCCTTCTATCCTGTGCTGAACATCATCATACACCTGCTGACGCCCTTCATCTTCCTGGCTTCCCTGTGGCAGCAGCTGCTCTACCGCGTGTTCAAGCCGGAGGGCGGCAAGGGCATCACCGAAGAGGAGCTCATCACGATCGTGGAGGAAGCGGAGAGCGGCGGCGAGATCGACGAGCACGAGAGCGAGCTCATACGCTCCGCCATCGAATTCAACGACCTGACGGTCGAGGACATACTCACGCCCCGGGTGGAGATGACCGCCGTGTCCATCGACGACAGCGTCGAGGCCATCGAAGCGGCCTTTTCCGAAAGCGGCTACTCCCGCATCCCCGTATACGACGGCAGCGTGGACAACATCATCGGCATAATGCACGAAAAAGACTTCTTCACGCTGAAGGAGCAAAAGCCCGTACGTGAATTGATGTCCGCGCCGCTGTGCGTCGTGCCGACGACGCAGCTGGGAACCCTTTTGAAGCTTCTGCAGAAGACAAAGAACCACATGGCGGTCGTGATGGACGAATACGGCGGCGTGCTGGGCATTGCCACCATGGAAGACATCCTCGAGGAGCTGGTCGGCGAGATCTGGGACGAGCACGACGAAGTGATCGAGCAGATCATCGATCTTCCCGACGGTCGCCTCCGGGTATCCGGCAGTGCGAGCCTGGACGACCTGCGCGAGCGCCTGTCCATCCCCGAGACCTTCGATTCCGTCACGGTCAACGGATGGGTGCTGGAGCTGCTCGGACGCTTCCCGCAGGCAGGCGACGCCTTCGATTATGATGGACACCACATCACCGTCGAGAAGGTCGCCCGCCGCAGAGTCGAACAGATCCTGATCGAACGCGCACCGGAGCCCGCCGGCGAAGAAAGCGGTGAAACACCATGAGGACGCAGATCCTGGATGCCCTGAGAGCCGCCGCGGCTCCCATGTCGCTCAAAGCCCTTGCCGCACTGCTCGGCGCGTCCGATGATGCCTTGAAAGCCGAGTGCGATCGGCTCGAACGGGAGGGCTCACTGGTCGAGACGAAGAAAGGGCGCTATGCGCTGCCCGAGGCCGTCGGCCTGTTCACGGCGCACATCGCTTTCACGAGGAGCGGCGCGCCCCTGGCCCGACCGGTCGGCGGCGGTGAAGGCGTGCCCGTCGAGGTCACGGGGACGCTCAGAGGCATGCCCGACGACCGGGTGCTGGCGCGGCATACCGTTGACGGATGCGTCCTGCACAGGATCCTCGAACGCGGCAGCGAACACCTCCCCGCCTATGTGCGGCTGGAGCGCCGGCAGCCCGGTGGGTTGCACGACAGCGATCCCGGGCCGCTCGCAAGTGCGGTCCCGTGCGACGTGCGCATACCATACGCGGTCACACTGACCGGCGACCTCTCCGGTGTCGCAAACGACGATATCGCGCTTTTGCACATCGAGAGGTATCCCGAACGCGATCGCCCCATACTCGCCTCCGTCGAACGGGTGCTCGGCGATGCTTCCAGCATGAAGGCGTTGCTCCGGGCCGTAGCCGAAGCACACGGCTTTTCCACGGTGACCGAGGATGCCGCGGCTTTTGAGGCGGCAGACTTTCCGTCGGTCATCCCGCCGGAGGAGCAGGCCTGTCGCACTGACCTGCGGGGACTCGATGTTTTCACGATAGACGGCGAGACGGCCAAGGACTTCGACGACGCCGTATCCATCGAGCGCACGGCGGCCGGTTTCCGCCTGGGCGTGCATATCGCCGACGTTTCCCACTATGTGCGTCCGGGCACGGCGATCGACGCGGATGCGCTGCGGCGCGGCACGTCCCTCTATCTTCCCGGGCTCACCGTGCCGATGCTGCCGGAGCGGCTGTGCAACGAGCTCTGTTCGCTGATGCCGGATGTCGACCGGTTGGCGCTCAGCCTGTTCATGGTGATCGAGGACGGCACCGTGACAGATCATCAGCTCGTGCGATCGGTCATCCACTCGCGCGCCAGGTTGACTTACCGCGCGGTGAACCGGCTGTTCGACGGCGACGACGCCGGTATAGCGCCCCGGATCGCCGATGCGCTTCAGGACATGCGCGCGCTCTCACAAGTGCTGCGCACACGGCGCAGAGAGCGCGGCGCCATCGACTTTGACATGGACGAGCCGGAATTCCTGCTCGACGCGAACGGCGAACCCTCCGAGATCCTGTGCGAACCCCGCGGGGAGGCGGAGCGCATCATCGAGGACTTCATGCTGGCCGCCAACGAGACGGTCGCCGCGCTGGCCCGGAACACAGAGCTTCCCTTCGTGTACCGCATCCACGAGCCACCCGACGCCGATCGGATCCGGGCGTTCGAACGTCTGCTGGACAGCGTGGGTCTCCACGTCCGTCTGGGTGCGGATCCTCACCCCGGCCAGCTTCAAAAGATCCTGGCCGGCGCTTCCGATCACCCTGCCTACGAGGTCATCCGCAACGACCTGCTGCGGTCGTTGAAGCGGGCACAGTACTCCGATAAGCCGCTCGGCCACTATGCGATGGCGCTCTCGGATTACTGCCACTTCACCTCCCCCATCCGCCGGTATCCCGACCTGATCGTCCACCGCATGCTGAAACTGCTGATCGACGGCGATATGGCGCGCGCCGAACGCCAGGCGGGCCTGATGCCGGCGCTCGCGCAGGCCTGTTCACAGCGCGAGAACTCAGCCACGCTCGCAGAGCGCCAGGGCGACGGCATCATGATGGCGGCCTACATGTCCCACCGGATCGGCCAGCTCTTCAACGGGGTGATCTCGAGCGTCACCTCCTGGGGGTTCTACGTCACGCTGCCCAACCGCGTGGAGGGACTCGTGCGCATTTCGAGTCTTGACGGCTATTATGTTTACGACGCCGAACGCGCTCGCCTGGTCAATGAAGCGACCGGCGCGGCGTTCACGTTGGGCGACAGGGTCTGCGTGCGCATGGAGCGCGCCTCGGTCCCGGCCGGCGAGATCGATTTCTCGCTCCGCCCTCTCCCAAAAGGTGACTCTGAATGACCCAAAGATGTCAAAAGCCCTCTCTGCGTCCATATGCCGGACGCAAAGAGGGCTCTTTGCTTTAAGTCTGTCGGCGACGCCGACAGCTCTGCGGGCTCAGCGCGGCTCAAGCCTCCCCGAGGTCGATGATGCCGTCGTCCCGTATGTCGATCTCAGTCTCGTGGAAGGCGCGCAGCGCATCGGTCATGTGATCCGGGTCCTGCGCCCCCGCGGTCTCGCAGGCGGCGTGCATAGCCAGCTGGGCCATGCCGATGTCGACCGTGTTCATCGACGCGTGCGCGTTGGCGATATTGCCCAGCGTCGACCCGCCTGCGATATCCGAACGGTTCGCATAGCGCTGGACCGGCACGCCTGCGCGGCTGCACAGGGTCTCGAACACCGCCTGCGACACGCCGTCGGAGGTGTATTTCTGATTCGCATTGAACTTCACGACCACGCCGCCGTTCATGAACACGCGGTTCTCTCGGTCGTACTTTTCCGGGTGGTTCGGATGAAGCGCATGGGCGTTGTCCGCGGAGACCATGAAGCTTCGTGCGATGGCCGCTTCCAACGCCTGAGCCGGAGCGCCCAGCGCCATAGCGATGCGCCCCAGCAGCTCGCTGAGCAGCGTGGAGTCCGCGCCCTGTTTGGTGCCGCTGCCCACCTCCTCGTTATCAAGGACGCACATCACATCGATATGCCCGGAGGGCTTTGCTTCAACGAGCGCCCTGCACGCGGCGTAAGCACACGACAGGTCGTCCAGCCGCGGCGATGCGATGAACGCGTCGTTCGCGCCCCAAAGCCTTGGCGCATCCCGGTTGACGAGGAACAGGTCGAAGCCAGCGATCTGCCCGACATCCACGCCGGCCGATGCCGCCGCCAGCTCCATGATGTCCGTGCCGGCCTCGCCCACCACCGGCAGCATGTCGACCTGAGGATCCAGCGCCACACCGTCGTTGACGCTGCGGTTGAAGTGGATGGGCATGCTGGGGATGAGTGCCGGAGCGCCCGGCAGGCAGACCAGCCGCGTCCGCAGACCGCTGTCTTCGCGGATCAGCAGCCGCCCGGCTATGGACAGCGGCCGGTCGAACCAGGTGGACATGATCATACCGCCGTATTTTTCAACGTTCAGCATGGCATATCCGTTTGCGTCCCGTCCTGCCTGCGGCTTGAGCTTGAAGCAGGGCGAATCGGCGTGGCTGGCTGTGATCTGAAAATGCCCGAAGCCCGCTTCTGGCAGCCGAAACGCAGCCAGAGAAGACCGGTTCCTGGTAAAACAGTAGCGCCCGCCGGGCTCAAGTGCCCATCGTTCCGCCTCGTTCAGGCGCACATAGCCCGCCGACGACAGCATCCCGCAGAGGTTCTCCACCGCATGAAATGCCGTCGGCGATGCTTCGATGAAATCCATCATATCTCTCAGTATACGCATGTATGCCTCCGCACATTTATCTAGACCAACGGCATTATACACGATACCGCCTCGCTTTACAAGCACATTCGGCAGCATCAGGGCATTGACAAACCCGTTTCAGGCCCATATAATGGATAAAGTTGCGATGCAGATCCCGCCGACCGATACAGAATGAGCATGATGTCCGCCACAGCCGCACTGTCGGCGGACCGGAAAGGATTGCTTTGGCCCATGAATGACGCGCTGATCTTCGCCTTCAATCTGAGCGAAAACGCCCTTGAAAGGCTTCAATCCATATGTGACGCCATCGGCGTCGGCCTGCGCTACGTACACCCGGAGGCGTTCGGTCTGCCGCTGGGCGCCCTCTTGGGCATGCCCGCCGCGCGGCTTACGGAAGTCTCTGAGGACGACAGCTTCGACGACCCGATGCTGCTCATGTGCAGCCTTGACGAGCCCCAGTTCAATGCGCTGCTCCAGTCTCTGCGCTTTTCAGGCATCCCTCCGATCGACCTGAAGGCCGTGCTGACCCCCGTCAACATCACGTGGAGCGCCCGCCGGCTGCGCGACGAGCTCCGCCTCGAGCACGACCGGCTCCACGGAGCTTCCGAGCGCTGATCTCTTCAATAAACAACGAAGACGCCGCGCACCACAGCGGGGACCATATCGGTCCTCCTGCGGTGCGCGGCGTTTCCGTTCAAACGGCCGGTCCGGGCCCGGTCATCCGAGCGTCTTTACCCTGCGCGCGGTATAGTTCTTGTATTTTGAAAGATTCATCACCGAGCAGTGCACCGTGTTGGTGCCGAGCTCCGATCCGCCGTTTTCGATGATCATGATCTTTGTCTTTGCCGCATCACAGTAGTACAGGAACATGACCACATGCGCATATGACTTGCAGATCAGGTCGCCGGGCCGCATATGCGACTTGCTGACCTTCTTGTATCTCTTGCTCTTCGATATCTCACACGTGCGAAGGGCGCTCCCGCTCTTTTTGAAGCCCCAGATCGACGTGCCGACGAGACCGGAGCAGTCATTGCCCCTGTAGGACCGCTTATTGTACTGCGAGGCGTTGTTCTTGGTCAGCTTGTAGTAGCCTTCCCCGGTATCGACGTAGTATCCGGAATTTGACGCTGTCCTGCTCATCGCACCGGCGACGGTGTAGGCGCGGTTCGAGCCGCTGCCGGATATGTAAGGCATCCCGTAGTACACCTGTCCGGGCTTGAAGTCCTTTCGCCCACCTTCGGAATTCGCCTTTTTCCAGTAAAGCTGCTTGTACGGCGTCACCCATGGGAAGTTGTAGCTCTTGAATATGTTGTTCACGATCTCCTTCCGGCGCGCCGCATCCGACGCCGATATGATCCCGCCGTTTTTCAGCCTTTCGATCTCCTTCAACGCGCTGTTCTGAATGGCGGTGATCTTCTTCTGGTTGGCCTTGATGGCCGACTTATCAATCGCTGTGATCCTGGCCGGGATGGTCAACGAGAAGTCCTCGGACTGCACGGCCACTTCGAACCCGCCGTTGAGCTTCCGGCCGTCCTCCGATAACGGGATCACCTTCGAATAGCCGAAGCCCACGGGGGTCAGCACGCCCTGCTGATCCACCCTTATGACATCCGTACAGGCGGACGTCCACCTGATGTGGCTTGCCGCGCGCGACGGGATGACCTGGTAGTCCATCTGACAGCTCGTGCCGCCCTTGTCCAGCACAGGGATCGACTTGAGCAGCGTGACCGACTCCGGATAGTCCGGATCGTAGATCCTCAGCTTGAGCGTCGCCTTTTTTCCGTTGTGGGTCCTCACGGTGATGGTCACAGTGCCTCGCTTGCGCGCCGTGACCACGCCGCTGCTGTCCACCGTGGCGATGGCGGCGTTGCTCGTCTTGTAGGAGAACCCGGCACAGGTCCTGCTTGGGATCGTGGGTTTCAAAGTGACAGGATCTCCGATGTAGATCTCACCGCTGCCGTCCCTGTACAGCTTCACCCATTTCGGCGCGTCGAGCACCGTCACCACGGCCTCGGCGGACACGCCCTCCACATATGTGCTGGCGGTGATGGTCGCGGTGCCCTTCCCCACGGCCGTGATGACGCCATTGCCGGACACCTTCGCGACCTTGGTGTTGCTGCTCTTGTAGGTGATGGCGCTGCTGCTGCCCTCGGGAGACAGGACGGGCTTCAGGGCTAATGTCTGCTTTTTGCCCAACTTGAGCTCGCTCGCCTGCAGCGTGATGCTCTCCGGCCTGGGACATGCCGTCACGGTGTACTCATCGCTCTTGCCGTTGAAGGTGACTGCACGCACCTTCGCCGTTCCAAGCGCCCGTGCCGTGACATAGCCCGTCTCCGGGTCGACTTCCAGCACCTGCTGCCCAGCCTCGTCCGGCACTTCTTCGATCAGCTCGAACCGAACGCCGCCGCCGCTTCCCGAGGATCTCTTGTACCCCAGCTTCGCGCGCTCGTCAATCCCCAGTTTCAATTCCGCCGGCGCGGCCTTGATCCATTTGGGCGCATTGTACACTTTTATCTTCAGTTTGACGCGCTTGTTGTTATAGGTCGTGGCCGTGATGGTGGCGGTGCCGCGCTTGATCGCCTTCACCGTGCCGTCGGCAAAGACCTTTGCGACTTTCTTGTTGCTGCTCTTGTAACTGACGCGGCCTGCGGCTTCCCCGAGGTTCGGCTCGAGGACGATGGATTCCCCGACGCCCATGGCCAGATTCGATCTGTAGTTCAGCGTGATCGACGTCGGCGCAGGCTTGACCTCGACAGCGCACTGACTTTCCACCCCGTCGACGTAGGTGCTCACCGTGAGCGTCGTCGTGTCCGCCTTGATACCGGTGACGCTGCTGCCGGTGACCTTCGCGATCGAATCGTCAGCCGAAGAGAACGTCAGCGCACTGGCCGCGCCGTCGTTGACCGAAGCCTTCAGGGCGACCTTCTCGCCGACGCCGATCACAAGAGGAGACGGCGAAGTGAAAGCCACAGACGTCGGCGCCTCCCTGACCTCGACCCTGGCCGTGGTCTTCACCTTGGGCTTATAGGTCTGAAGGCGAAGCGTCGTCGTGCCCACGTCATTGCCCGTTACGATGCCGTCTGTGACGGATGCGACCGCGTCGCTATCGCTCATCACGGTCACGCTTCCGGCGGCTCCGGAGTTCAGCTTCCAGCCGACCTTTGCCGTCTCGCCCTTGCCAAGCACGAACTTCGACGGAGATGCCGTGATCTTTTTCGGCGCCTTCTTGACTGTGACCGTACAAGAGGCGGTCAGATCGCCGACCCTTGCGGTGATCACGGACGTGCCCCGCTTCAGCGCCTTGACGCTGCCGTCTGCGTAGACCTTGACGACCTTTGACTTGGACGACCTGTAGCTGATCGCGCCTTCATAGGCGTGACCTTCGTCGTCCTTGACTGACTTCAGCGACGTCGAGATCTCGCCCACGCCCATTTTCAAAGCGGTCACATCAAAGCTGATGGCGTCCGGCACCTTCCGCACGGTCAGCGCGCACTCCGCCTTGTCGCCGGACTCGGCCGTCGCGGTAACTTTCGTCTCGCCCTCGGCCAGCGCCTCGACCACGCCATCGCCGTCCACCTGTGCCACGCTCTCGTCTTCGACAGACCAGCTGATCGTGCCGGCCTCCTCCGGAACGGTGGCCGTGAGAAGCGATGTCTCGCCTACCCGAAGCGTCAGCTCGGTGACATCCAGCGTGACCAGGGACGCAGATGACAGCAGGGCCGGTATCGCATCCCCGGTCTCCCCGTCGGTCGCCTCGGCATCATCGGACCCGCCGTCCGGGCCGGGGCCGTCTGTGGCCACGTCGTCCGTCGCCACTGCGCCCTGTGTTTCGCTCCCGGTCTGTGCGCCATCGCTCTGTGCGCCATCGCTCGTTCCGGCAGCCGCGTCATCATCCGCAGCCGCATCGCCTTCGGAAACGGCAGGCTCGGCGCCGTCTTCGCCGGGCGCGTCGTCTGTCGGCTCGTCATCCTGTGAAGCACCGGGCGCATTCGGATCCTCCGGTCCGACGCTCGGATCGCCATCGCTTACCGCGAAGGGCACGTCACCCGTCTTCTCGTCCTGCGAAACGTCGTTGTCTTTGCCGTCCGCCCGATCATCCGATCCGACGTCTCCGTCCGCTTCGACTTCGGGATCCTGTCCCAGCCTCATGAGCGGCAGGAGGCCTTCGGCGTCAAGGCACCGCGCGTCCGCACCGGCGGCGCGCACGAAAGCCTCGGCCTCTGAGGCATCCAGCGGGCGGAGCGCACCGCTGTCCACCCATCCGGTGACGATGCCGCGCGGGGTGTCGAAACAAACCTCTGCGCGCGCCCCGTCCCACGTATTGACATACACGACAGCCCCCGCCGGAACAGGATCGCTCCAATTGCCCAGCGTTTCACCGAGCAAAACCGCCGCAGTCACGCTGGCATAGCCCGGCGCGAACGCATCCGTATCGGCCGCACCCGCGTCATCCTCTGCGTCTTCCGCGTCGCCCAGGCTCAGTCCCGCCGATTCGTCCACCTCTGCGTCCGGCTGGTCAGCGGTCAACACCTCGCCGATCTCCGCAGACGGCGCCTCCATGCTCTCTGTGAATGCGCCGATCGGCAGCAACCCAAACAACATACATATCGTCAGCAGGATCGATATGGCGCTCTTTTTCATCTCTATCCATCTCCATATATACATCCGAGTTTTACCTATAGTTATATTACCATTTTGGATGATTTGTGTCAATATGATTATAAGGATATTACATGCGATGCGGACGCTCCGCCCTGTCCCGATGAAATTTTATCTCGGTTGGGGCTTTATTTTCTCGTCCCCGTGTGCTATAATAGTCGTGTCAAAGGGACGCATTCGATATTCGACTGAAAGGATTGATCTGCATGGGAAAACTGATTAAGGAATTCAAAGAGTTCGCGATGAAGGGCAATGTGCTCGATCTGGCCATCGGCGTCATCATCGGCGGTGCCTTCGGCGCGATCGTGTCAAGCGTGGTCGAGGACATCCTTACGCCCATCATCGGCATGATCTTCGGCGCGCCCGATTTTTCCGGCATCAAGATCGGCAGCATCATGATCGGCAACTTCATCAACGCTGTCATCAACTTCCTGATCGTCGCGCTGTGCCTGTTCGCTGTCGTGAAGGCCGTCAACAAGATGAAGAAGCCCGCTCCGGCCCCGAAGGCTGCCCGCAAGTGCCCCTTCTGCAAGAGCGAGATCGCGGACGATGCCACTCGCTGCCCGCACTGCACTTCCGAGCTGAAGTAACATCGGCGTTTTTTGCGACCTGACAGCCGGCGGCCCATATGAGAGCCGCCGGCCGTGTTTATAGAGATCTCATCCGATGCGGGTACCTGATCATGAAACACTTTCGCACCAAACAGTTGAATTTTCGGAAGGCCGCGCGCTTTGCCATCGCCATCAACGTGATGCAGGTGCTGGCCATCGTCGGCGTCATCGCCTATGTGCTCTCGTCCGGGCGCGCTTCAGAGCGCTATGTGGAGCTCGGCGTGCTCGCGCTCGCGCTGGTCATCATCACCTGGGGCGCGCTGCTGGATATCCGCGAAGCCATGGACGCCCAGCGCACGGCTGAGCAGGCTGCGATGCTCGAGGATGCCTATGCCCAGCTGGAGGCTTTGAACGACACGCTGCGCAAGCAGCGGCACGATTTCAAGAACCACCTCCAGGTGGTGTACTCGCTGATGGAGCTCGATGAGTTCGACGAAGCGACGCGGTACATCGAAAGCGTCTACGGCGACATACGGAAGACCGGGAGTGCGCTGCGCACGGCCATCCCCGCTGTGAACGCTTTGATCGCGGCCAAGCGCGCGGACTGCGCGGAGCATGGCATCGTGTTCTCGGTCGGGATCCGCTCGGCATGGCAGGATCTGCCCGTCCAGGGCTGGGAGATGTGTCGGGTGCTGGGCAACCTGATCGACAACGCCAGAGACGCGCTCGCCGATGCGAGCGGTGTGCGCACTCTGTCGCTGGACATCGATGAAACGCCCGGCGCATTCATTTTTCGCGTATCGAACAACGGACCCGCCATCGATCCGGAACAGCTTGAAGTCATTTTCCGCATGGGCTTCACCACCAAGCGCGACGGAAGCGGCGCCGGGCTCGCCATCGTCAAAGAGATCCTTGAGGCGCACGGCGGCTCGATCCGCGCCGAGTCGGACGATCGGCTCACCGTCTTCAGCGGTACCATACCCCGCACCGATCCGCACAAGTCATCATCGTGACGCATCGGGGCTCCGGCAATATCGCCGGAGCCCCGATGCATTCAAAGCCTATCCGTTGTTCTCGTTTGCGATCTCCTGCAGGATGGCGTTCAACAAAGCCGTGGTCACCGCCACGCCGCCCTTTTTCCCGCGTACGACGATGGAGGTGAGGTCCGAATCGATGAGGCGCTCCTTGAACTGTACGACGCCGGCAAAACCCGTCGGCGCGGCCAGCACGCAAACATCGCTCATCGGTTCCCGCTGGCGCCGGTTGATGATGCGGTTGATGGCGGCCGGCGCGCTGCCTATGACCATCAGCTTGAGCCCTTGCAGTGCCAGTCCGTAGTCCACGGCGATCTCGGCGCGGGTCACATGCCGCTGCTCAGCCAGTGCGACCACCTGTGGGTCGTCGATGAAGCACTCGATCTTCGCGCCGTTCGTCCCCAGCAGGGTCTCGTCGATATCGTTGGCGATGAGCGTCGTATCCGTGACGATGGATCCGCCCATTTCGATCAATCGCCTGATGTGTGTGATCGCCGTCGGCCCGAAGTAGATGCTTTCTGTAAGGGCCTTGTCATTCGTTTCGTTTTCGATACGTTCCAGTATGTTGGACATCCCCCTGCTCATATAAGGAATGCCCACGTGATGCCTGCCTTTCTGCCCTGCATCTTTCCTGTACATTTCCCTGCTCCATTTCATTCTTTATGTGAATGGAAAACTGCTCATAAAAACTGGACACATTCAATATACATCTTTTCATCTTTTCAGTCAAGAAGTTAGATAAATAAATTACGTTAACAGTTCTAACCTCGCTTTTTTTCAGTGGTTTCAGCGGTTTTCGGCATGTCGATTGTCACCCTGAACGCCCTGAAATAGCGCTTTGTCACCGCCTTGTCCGCACGGTCACCGTGCCGTGCGCTCCGTGCATCCGATGCTCATTTTTGCATTGACGCCGTCTGCCGGGCATGTTATAATGCCATTTGAGAGTTCTATCCTGGAGAGCGCGGGTCTTGTCTCGAGCCGCGTCTCCCCGCTCAAACGGAGGGTGTATCATGGAACAGCAGGTACAGAAGCAACGCATCTTCTCGGGCATCCAGCCCACCGGCAATCTGACGCTGGGCAACTATATCGGGGCGCTGCGCAATTTCAACATATTGCAGGACGAGTACGATTGTCTGTATTCGATCGTCGATCTGCACGCGCTGACCGTGCGCCAGGATCCTGCCGAGCTTCGCAAGGCCTGTCTGCGCACCATGGCCATCTTCCTGGCCAGCGGGCTCGACCCGGAGAAGAACATCATCTATTTCCAGTCCCAGGTCTCGGCCCACGCCGAATTGGGCTGGATCCTGGACAATTTCACTTACATGGGCGAAATGAGCCGCATGACCCAGTTCAAGGATAAATCGGCCAAGCACGCGGACAACATCAACTGCGGCCTGTTCACCTATCCGGTGCTGATGGCCGCGGACATACTGCTCTATCAGACGAACCTGGTCCCCATCGGCGCGGATCAGAAGCAGCACCTGGAGATCTGCCGCGACATCGCCGAGCGCTTCAACGCCATCTACGGCGATGTGTTCACCATTCCGGAGGGCTATTTCCCCAAGATCGGCGCGCGCGTCATGAGCCTGCAGGAGCCCACGCGGAAGATGTCCAAATCCGACCCGGAGGAGACCTACATCGCCATCCTGGACAAGCCGGAGATCATCCGCAAAAAGCTCCGCCGCGCGGTCACCGATTCGGAAAACACCGTGATATACGATCCGGAGAACAAACCCGGCGTGGCCAACCTGATGAGCATCATGTCCGCGCTGTCCGGCAAGAGCATGGATGAGATCAGCGCGGAGTACTCCGGTCAGGGGTATGGCAGATTCAAGGACGCCGTGGCCGACTGCGTGATCGCAGTACTGGAGCCCATCCAGCATGAATTCGATCGCATCTCCGCCGCCAAGGCGTTTTTGCAGCAGGTGATGGAGTCCGGGCGCGACCGCGCCTCCGCCATCGCCCACCGCACGATGCTGAAGGTCCGAAAGAAGCTCGGCATCGCACCCTGGAAGCTTTGACACAGGACGCACGCGGGAGGGGGCTTTCTTTTGAAAAAGAAAGCCCCCTCCCGCGCCAAAATCGTTCATTTTACCGTTGACCACCGGGGTGGCTGTCCCGAAACAGCATCTGGTGAGAGGATCATTGAGCACCGATCCGCGATCCGCCGCTGAATGTTTTCAGACAGCCCCCGTCCGGCTCATCCGGACCGAGGGAGTTCACATGGAGTTTCACCACCTTCCCGTCCTGCTGGACGAATGTCTGGACGGCCTTGCCCTGCGTCCCGACGGCACCTATCTGGACTGCACGCTCGGCGGCGCGGGCCACTCCAGCGAGATCCTCCGGCGGCTGACATGCGGCCGCCTGATCGGCATCGACCGGGATGCCGACGCCATCGCGGCCGCGAGCGCGCGTCTGAAGGATCTGGATGCCGGCGCGCGCTTCACGGCGCTGCGCGGCAATTTCCACGATGCGCGGGCTTTGCTCGAGGCGGCCGGCTTCGAACCGAAGCTCGACGGCATCCTGGTCGATCTGGGCGTGTCGTCCCACCAGCTGGACGTCCGGGAGCGCGGCTTTTCCTATCACGACGACGCTCCCTTGGACATGCGCATGGATCAGAGCCAGGCGCTGTCCGCGCGTGAGATCGTGAACTCGTGGTCGGAGGACGACCTGACGCGCATCCTGCGCGACTACGGCGAGGAGAAGTGGGCGCGCCAGATCGCCCGCGTCATATGCGACCGCCGCAAGAGCGCCCCTATCGAACGCACGGCCCAGCTGGTCGGTATCGTCGACGCGGCCATCCCGAAGAAGCTTCGCCAGAGCGACGGCGCTCACCCGGCGCGGCGCACCTTCCAGGCGCTGCGCATCGCCGTCAACGACGAACTGGAGCCTCTGGAGCCTGCGCTGCGGATGCTCGCAGACCTTTTGAATCCCGGCGGGCGGCTTTGCGTCATCACCTTCCATTCGCTGGAGGACCGCATCGTCAAGAACACCTTCCGCAGTCTGGCCGACCCGTGCACCTGTCCCAAGTCCTTCCCCGTGTGCGTGTGCGGCAAAAAGCCCACGGTGCGTCTCGTCACGCGAAAGCCCGTCACCGCGTCGCAGGAAGAGCTCCGGCAGAATCCAAGATCCAGAAGCGCCAGCCTGAGGATCGTCGAAAAACTGCCATCGGAGGTATAGATGAGATACCTTGAGACCCCATCCGCCCGCATCGCGCTGCCGGCCTTCTTCCCGGACGCCACCTACGGCGCAATCCGCGCCGGCGCGTTCGAGGACGTGTACGCGGCGGGCCTCGTCGGCTGCGAGATGAACAGCTATCACCTGATGACCAAGCCCGGCGCCAAGCTCATCAAAGCCCTGGGCGGGCTTCACGGCTTCACCGGTTACAGCGGCGCGATCCTCACCGACTCGGGCGGTTTCCAGCTTTACTCACTGATCCGCGAAAACCCCGAATACGGCGAGATCCGCGACAAGGAGATCATCTTCAGGCCCGACCTCGGTCGGGAAAGGCTGACCTACACCCCGGAAAAGTGCATCCAGGTACAGTTCCAGTACGGCTCGGACATCATGATGGCGCTGGACATGTGCACGCATCCCGACGATCCGCCGGAGGTCCAGAAGCGCAGCGTCGAACTGACGGTGCGCTGGGGCGAGCGCTGCCGCGCGGAGTTCGACAAGCTGTCAAAGAAGATGGATCAAAAGCCCCGGTTGTTCGGCATCGTGCAGGGCGGCAGCGATCCGGAGCTGCGCATGGATTGCGGACAAAGGCTGGAGGCGATCGGCTTTGACGGCTACGGCTTCGGCGGCTGGCCGATGGACGCCACCGGCGCGATCCGGCTCGACATCCTCAAGATGGCGGCGGACGCCATGCCGGATCACAAGGTCAAGTACGCCATGGGCCTGGGGCGGCCGGAGGAGATCGCCGCGCTGGTCGGCATGGGCTATTCGCTCTTCGACTGCGTCATACCCACCCGCGAGGCGCGCCACCAGCGGCTGTACACCTGGATCCCGGGCATGGAAACGCCCGAGGGCGTGCGCCGAGCCGATGGGAAGTTTTACAGATTCCTCTATATCCTGGATGAGGCACACCGCCGCGACGCCCGACCGGTGGACGAGGCATGCGAATGCATCCTGTGCAAAAACCACTCCCGCGCCTATCTGCACCACCTGTTCAAGGTGGGCGACCCCTACGCGTTCAGGCTGGCCACCGCACACAATCTGCGCTTCTACGGGCGGTTGATGGAGTTGCTGAGCGATGGATAACGATCTTCTCGATAAGCTTCTGACCTCAAAGAAGTATCGCGGCGTCTGCCGGGATACCATCCGTCGGATCTGGGATGAGTGCAGCCGGAAGTACAAAAGGCCGAAGGATGTCGACGGCGCCGCGCGCGAGGCGCTCCACGGCATCACCGGTGCTTTCCTGACGCCTGCCGAGTGCCGGCAGTGCGCCTGGGCGATGCAGGCCTGGCACGCGGGCGGCCGCACCGACGCACAGCTGGAGAACATCCTGAACAAGCATGCCTCCACCCGCGAGCGGCTGCCGCTCGCCCGGATGGACGCGCTGTTCGCGCGCATATTCGCCGCTACCGGCAAAACCGACCACGTTCTCGATCTGGCCTGTGGCATCGACCCGATCTACCTTGGCGCTCGCAGCATAAAAACGACCGGAGTCGATATTTCTGGCGGCGCGGTCGATCTCATCAACGCCTTTTGCGGGATATACGGTCAGCCGGTCCGGGGCGTCTGCGCCGACCTGCTGTGCCCCGGCGCGATCCCCCAACAGCACTTCGACCTGTGCCTGATGTTCAAGGTGTTGCCCCTGCTGGAGCGCCAGCGCGCCGGCGCAGCCATGGCGCTCATGAGCGCCGTCGACGCCGCGTCCATCGCTGTCTCCTTCCCCACCCGTACGCTGGGCGGCAGGAACGTCGGCATGACGGCGCACTACTCGGCGTGGATGGAGAGCCACCTGCCAGAAAACAAAACCGTTGCCGGTCGGTTTGAGACGGAGAACGAGCTGTTCTACGTGTTGAAGGAGAAGTGAAATGAATCCTTATCTCGAGTCGTTTCCGGCTCTTTTGACGATTCGCGGGATGCCGGACGGACCCGAGCGTCGGCACTTCCAGCGTGCCGCCGACCTCAACGCCTCAACTGCACTCACGCATGAGGCCCGCGAAGCCACGCCTGGTACTGAGTTATACCGCCTCAGACATGCACGGCATCCCCTGCTCAGACAATTCGCCCGCCTGTTGACGATCGCCCTTGCAGCGAGCATCGGATACGGTCTGTTAGCACGTGCATCGATGACACAGGTACAGCTTCATCGCGGCTATTGGATCAACGGAGCACTGCTGGCTCTGCTTTCGGCGTCGCTCGTCGTCATTCTGATCGGGCAGCATCGACGGCAAAAATGGCTTAAATCTCAATACGAGGCTGCGACCGCAAAGCTTGATGGCACGTCAGCTGACACACTTGAAATGCTTCGCCACCTGTATACGTTCAGGAACGAGCGCCCAGGTGCAAGCTGCGGCTGCCTCGGCTGCATGAAGCTTTTCGCTGTTCCAAAGGATTCTTCCCTCGATGCTCAGGAAGTGAAATGCCCGAGTTGCGGCAGCTTCAACATCGTGTATGACTCCGCCGAGGCCCCGTTGACCCCGGAATCTCTCGCCGGGCTTCATGATTTCATTTACAAGGAGTAATCCCCATGCCCAAGCTCTACGTGGTCGCCACCCCCATCGGCAACCTGAATGACCTCACCCCCCGGATGCGGGAGGCGCTGGAGGCCGCCGACCTGATCGCCGCCGAGGACACCCGGGTGACGATGAAGCTGCTGAACCAGTTCGATCTACACCGTCCCATGGTCTCCTGCCACCGGCACAACGAAGACCAGAAGGCGCCCCGGATCGTCGAGCGCATGCTTTCAGAGGATCTGGCCGTCGCGCTGACCTGCGACGCCGGCACGCCGGGCATCTCCGATCCCGGGCACCTGCTGGTGCGCGCCTGTTGGGATGCCGGCATCCCGGTGGAGCCTGTGTGCGGCCCTTCCGCCGCGGTCACCTGCCTTTCCGCGTCCGGCTTTGACGCCCGCGAGTTTGCCTTCTACGGGTTTTTGCCCCGCGAAAGGGGCGCTCTTAACGATAAGCTCGATCTGATCCACCGCGCCGGCATCCCTGTGTTCGTGCTGTACGAATCCCCGCACCGCATCGTCGAGCTGGTCTCAGCGCTGGCGGAAAAGTGGCCGGAATGCCTGCTGTGCGTGTGCAGCGACCTTTCAAAGCGCTACGAGCGCATCTACCGCGGTGCCGCGCCGGAGGTGCTCGCGCAGCTCACCGCCAATCCATCGGTGGAAAAGGGCGAATACTGCCTGGCCGTGGACATCTCCATGCTGCCCCCGGCTGCAGTCGGGATGCCCCGTCCCGACGTCGCCGCGTACATGCTGTCGCAGATCCTGGACGGCATGCAGATCCGCGAAGCCGCCGAAGCCGCCATGACGGCGGGCTATCCCCGAAACGATGTCTACCGCGCAAAGCTCAGGATATCGGATATGTTCGAGGATTGAACGCGCCGTGAGCGCGCATCAGGTTAAATCAACAATAAACCGCGAAAAGGCGGTTGCGTTTTGAAACGAGCCGTGATATAATACTTCAGTGTATTGTGAGATATTTGGCTTGCAGCATGGCCGTTGCCTGCCATAATAGTTTGAGGAGGATGTTCCATGGCCGCTCTGTATATTCTCGATGTCATTCTGATCCTGATCTCTATCGTTCTCATCGTCGTCGTGCTGATGCAGGAAGGCCAGCGACAGGGCCTGGGCGCGATCGGCGGCGGCGCTGAGACGTTCTTTGGCAAAAACAAGGCGCGCAGCATGGAGGGCAAGCTCCAGCGCATCACCCGCATCGCCGTGGTCGTGTTCGTGGTGCTGGCCATCGTCGCCACCATCGTCGCCACGCACGCGATGAACGATCGCAAGGAAGCTGCCGTCCAGGAGATCGCCGAGGCCGCTCAGAACGCCGCGAATGCCGCTGAAGAAGCAGCCGCGACCGCTGAGGATGCCGCCGGCGAGGCTGCCGAAGCCGTCAGTGATGCTGCCGAGGCCGTCGATGATGCCGCCGGTGAAGCTGCTGAGGCCGTCGAAGATGCCGCCGGCGAGGCTGCCGAGGCCGTCGATGATGCCGCCGGCGAGGCTGCCGAGGCCGTCGATGATGCCGCCGAGGCTGCTGAGGAAGCCGCCGCGAACTGACAGGCGCTTAAGACGAGACCGGGGCGTTCCGCTGGGACGCCCCGTCTGTTTTTCAATGTGCAGTTTTTTAACGCACGCCGCTTGACAAGTGCCGTCGCCTGTCGCTATAATGGGTGTTGCGTTGATGGAAAGCAGTAAGCGCATCCCCGCGTCCGAAGAGAGCCGCCCCGTGGACGATCGTCCCTGGCTGAAAGGCGGCGTCGCGCTGCACCGAACTCGTTCCTGAGCATCCCGGTAAACCGGGCGGCTGCCGCCGTTACCGGCGTCGAGCGGATCCCCCACGGGGTCAATGAGAGTGGTACCGCGAAAGGCAATCGTCCTTCCGTCTCTTGCGAGATGGGGGGCTTTGTTTTTGGAGGTTGCTTTATGGGAAAGCGCATCACTGACGAGCAAAAGCAGAAGGCGATCGAAGTCTTCTTCGCGGATAACACGGAAGCCGCCAAAGGTATCCTGCGGGACCCGGACAAGCTCGACGAGCTGCTTCGGGCACTTGAAGAGAAGCTCGCCGGGATCCCCGCGGTCGGCGGCGCGCTCTCCAGCATCCCGCTGCTCGTTTCCCTCATCCGAAGCTATGCGCTCGGGAGGTACACGGATATCCCGATCGGTTCACTCGCCGCCGTCGTCGGCGCACTGACCTACTTCCTGTCGCCCGTCGACGTGATACCGGATTTTATCCCTCTCATCGGGCACGCGGACGACGCGGCGGTCGTCGTGGCATGCCTGAAACTGGTAAAGGACGATCTGGAAAAGTACAAAGCCTGGCGCGATTGCGATCCATAACAATTTGACATAGAGGTGTACAGACATGAGCAACATCCCCGTCTACGATCCGGCAGCCATCGAACCCAAATGGCAACAGCACTGGGACGATACCCACGCCTTTGAGGCGCAGGCTTCGCACGACAGGCCCAAGTGGTACGGCCTGGTGGAATTCCCCTACCCCTCCGGCGCGGGCATGCACGTCGGCCACATCAAGGCCTATTCCGGCCTGGAGGTCATCGCCCGCAAGCGCCGCATGGAGGGTTACAATGTGCTGTTCCCCATGGGCTTCGATTCCTTCGGCCTGCCGGCTGAGAATTACGCGATCAAGACCAACACGCATCCGCACGTCATCACCACGAAGAACGTCGAGCACTTCAAGGATCAGATGAAGCAGATCGGCTTCTCCTTCGACTGGAGCCGCGAGATCGCCACCTCGCTGCCGGACTACTACAAGTGGACGCAGTGGCTCGTCCTGAAGCTGTTCGAACACGGGCTGGTGTTCCGCGCAAAGACGCTGGTCAACTACTGCCCGCACTGCAAGGTGGTGCTGTCCAACGAGGACAGCCAGGGCGGCAAGTGCGATGTGTGCCACTCCGACGTGGTGCAGCTGCCCAAGGACGTGTGGTATCTGCGCATCACCCAGTATGCCGACAAGCTGCTGGAGGGCCTGGAGACGGTCGATTACCCGGACAGCATCAAGCAGCAGCAGGTCACCTGGATCGGCCGCTCGACCGGTGCGTTCGTCGATTTCACGCTGGATGGCGCGGATGAGACGCTCGAGATCTACACCACGCGCCCCGACACGCTGTACGGCGTCACCTTCATGGTCATGGCGCCCGAGCATCCTCTGCTGGACAAATACCGCGACCGCATCGCCAACTGGGACGAGGTCGAAGCCTACCGCGATGCCTGCGCCAAGAAGACCGAATTCGAGCGCACGCAGCTCGTCAAGGACAAGACCGGCGTGCGGCTGTCCGGGCTCGAAGCGGTCAACCCCGTCAACGGCAAGCGCATACCGGTGTTCATCGCCGACTACGTGATGATGGGCTACGGCACCGGCGCCATCAT
>JAFRMB010000057.1 GCA_017430945.1 Clostridia bacterium
GGCGCTCTGAACGTGAAGACCGTGAAGGACAGCCAGTTCAAGAAGCCGCTGTTTGAGTTCTCCGGCGCTTGCGCGGGCTGCGGCGAGACCCCCTACGTCAAGCTGGTCACCCAGCTGTTCGGCGATCGCATGGTCATTGCCAACGCCACCGGCTGCTCCTCCATCTACGGCGGCTCCGCCCCCACCTGCCCCTACACCGTCAACGAAGAAGGCCACGGCCCCGCCTGGGCGAACAGCCTGTTCGAAGACAACGCCGAGTTCGGCTTCGGCATGAACCTGGGCATCACCCAGCGCCGCGCCAAGCTGGCCGACAACGTGCGCGCCCTCATCGATGTCGACTGGGCCGACGCTCCCATCAAGGAAGCCGGCGCCGAGTGGCTCAAGAAGATGGACGACGCCGAAGGCTCCAGGGCTGCCGGCGACAAGCTGGTGGCTGCCTGCAACGACGCCATCACCGAAGGCTGCGACTGTGACGCCTGCAAGCTGGCGCGCGAGGTCGTCAAGGACGCCGACCTGCTGACCAAGAAGTCCTTCTGGATCTTCGGCGGCGACGGCTGGGCCTACGACATCGGCTACGGCGGACTGGATCACGTGCTGGCCCAGGGTGAGGACGTCAACGTGCTGGTCCTCGACACCGAGGTGTACTCCAACACCGGTGGACAGGCCTCCAAGTCCTCTCCGCATGCGGCTGTCGCCAAGTTCGCGGCTGCCGGCAAGCGCACCAAGAAAAAGGATCTGGGCATGATGGCGATGTCCTACGGCTACGTGTATGTGGCTCAGGTCGCCATGTCCGATCCCGCGCAGGTGCTCAAGGCCCTGACCGAGGCGGAAGCCTATCACGGCCCGTCCCTGATCATCGCCTACGCGCCCTGCATCAACCACGGCATCAAGATGAACCAGGCCCAGCTGGAGATCGCCCGCGCCGTCGAGGCCGGCTACTGGCAGACCTACCGGTTCAATCCCACTGCCGAGAAGAAGTTCACCCTGGATTCCAAGCCCCCGAAGGCCTCTTATCAGGACTTCATCAAGGGCGAGAACCGCTATGCGTCCCTGCTCAGGCAGTTCCCGGACATCGCGCCCGCACTGTTCGAGGCCGGCCAGAAGGACGCCGAGGAGCGCCTGGCTTCCTACGAGCGTCTGGCCGCGCAGGACTGATGATCCGGCGACCGGTAACAGGGTAACAAAACACGGCCACCCCGAAAGGGGTGGCCGCTTTGTTTTGTGTCTGCGACTGTCGGTCCGTCACGGGCCGGTCGGTCCGGCGGCTCAGGCCGCCGGGACGCCGGCGCTGACCATCGCGCCCTGGATGCCTGACTGGATCAGGGCCTTCAGTGTGGCCTCGTCGAGCCACTGCACTTCGCCGTCGCTAAACCGATCGAAGGGCTGCGGGTCGCGCTGCTTCAGCGAAGCCTCGGCAATCACGTTCCCGTCCTGCGCCAGCGAGAGATCCAGATGCTCCCTGCCTGCCTCCTGACCGATGGCAAGCGTCAGCGTCACGGGCGTGCTCCTTCCGTAGCGTGTGCCCGTCGCCAGCAGCGTGATGTGGTCCGCGTCGAGCTCGGCGACCTCGCCCACGATCTTCATCCCCTGCAGGAACGCGACGATCCGGTCATCCTGGCGCATCACGCTCAACACTTCCTTGCCGTCAGCGGTGATGCTGAACCTGCCGTTGGCATAGCGGACGCACACGAACACCCTGTCTTCGTCGCTGCCGGACAGGCGCAGATAGGCCGGCACGCCCCTGAGGTCCGTCATGACGACGAGATGCATGTCCTGCTTGACATAGGTGTCTTCGAAGCTGACGATGTCCATAGTGCACGTGTCGCCGACAGCGCCCCTGCCCTCCGTGATGTGCACGTCGAAGTCATAGTGATCGCTGCCGCGGTAGGTATCCGACGTGGCCGTGCCGCTGATGATCTGCTCTTTCTGCGGGCCGGGACCCTGCTTGTCGCTGACCGTCAGGTACAGACCGTAGCTCTCGGGCATGTTGCCGGGCACGGTGAATCCGGCGTCCAGCGTGAAGCCGCTCCCGTCATTGGGCACCTTGACCTTCACGGCCAGACCCTTGAGCAGCTCCGCCACGGCCGGCTTGTACTCCGCCCAGGACTGCAGCATAGCCTCCGCATCCGCCTGGATGCCCGCCATGGGCAGATACGTGGCCATCAGGCGCTGGGCTTCGGGGTCGTTCAACAGCGCGTCCACCGCATCGCCCGTCAACGTGCCGAGCGCCTCGCTGTTCAGCGTGATCGTGGTGGCCGTTTCGTCGACCGTCATGCCGAGCGCCGGCAGCAACTGGGTGCCGAAGCGCTTCAACAGTTCGAGCATCGACTGGCCGTCCGCCATCATCTGTGAGATCTGCGCCGGATCGATGCCCATATTGGTGACGAATCCCGTCAGGAGCTGCGTGATCTGCTCCTGGATCGCCTGCATCTGGGTATCCCGGATCTCCGCCGACAGGTTCATGAGATCCTCCATCTTGATGGCGACCGTGTCTCCCTCGATGTTGAGGTACACCGCCTCTTCGTCGATCTGCAGCGTGCCGAGGGACTGGCCGTCGACGCGCAGCTCGATGTTACCCACGTTTTCAGGGCCGCTGACGATCAGCTCCGCGCTGCGCCCGGCGGCGCTGCCGCTCAGGCAGATGTCGCCGTTTGCCGGCGAGACCCCGCCGAAGAACGCCGCGAGATGCTCTTCAAGACTGTTGTAGCCGGCGGGTGCCTCTGCGAACGCTGCGGCGGAGAGCAACAACATGCCCACGAGCAGCCACGCAAGGATCTTCTTCATTTCACGATCTTCCTTTCTGTGTGCGGACGGGGTCCGCGGATTGACGGTGCGCCCGCGCCGACTGCGCTGTCGCACGGCCGCGAGGGGCACACCTGCCTGTTTAAATACTATCATGTGAACGGGCTTTTGTCAATCCGGATCCCGGTCCCCGATGGGTCACAGCTCGTACTTCGTCAGCCACTGCGAGAAGCGGCCGTAGATCGCGTAGAACCTGTCGTAGAACGCATCGTTGTCATCCAGGATGTACTTGTCCGCGGCGCCGTCGTAGGTGTAGCGCTCCTCTGAGAGCGCTGCGCGTGCGTCCCGCTCCAGGTCCCGGGCATCGGCCACGATGTCCGACAGCGTCCTCAGGCTGTCGCCCCCCACCGCGCGGATCCGCTCCTCCAGCCCGGGGTAGTAGCCCGCTGCGGACTGGGTGGCATAGCCGTAGGCGCTGTCGTCTGCCAGCATGTTCTCCGCGTCTCCGGGATAGAGGTAATAGGTCACCTGCTTTCCGCCCTCGTCCACGTAGCTGCCCTGATACTCCGTCCACTGGCATACGAACAGCAGGTAGTCGAACATGCCGTTCACATCGGCGATGACCCCGTCCTCCGCGAGGGCCGCGTACATCGCGTAGTCCGACGACACCTGTGAGAGATCCACGATCTCATATTTCGCGTTCACGATGCGGTAGTTGTAGGTATAGCCGTATTCATCCGCGAAGTCGCCCAGCTCCATGCGCCCGGTGATCTTCACGGGGCGGTCGGTGTATTCGAACTTCGCGCCCTTCGCGGCGTACACCGCCATGGTGTTGGCCAGCTGCTGCGTGTTGGGCACGCAGAACGGGCAGCTCTGGTAGGGCAGGTTCATGAGGTAAATGTAGTCGCCGCTCAGCGGAGACAGCGTCGCCATGTAACCGGTGATCGTGACGGGCTTGCCGTCGAGCGCCTCGATGGCATCCAGACTGACGGACTCCGCGAAGCTCAGCTTTCGCGCGTCGCCGCTGCCCCCGCAGCCGGTGAGGACCGCCGCGGCGAGCGCGAGCAGCGCGATGATGGCGGCAAAGCGCTTATCCATGTTCGATCCCGTCCTTTCCCGCCATGCGGCGCGTGGCGATCGACGTGGGCAGTATGCTCAGCAGGAACACCGCAAACAGGATCGCCCACTCGAAGGGGTAGATGCGCGTCGCGTTCAGCACGATCCCCATACCCGCCACGAAGTCGCGCATCAGCGCGAGGCACAGGTGGGACAGTCCCAGCGACAGCGCCATGGCCAGCAGTCCCGTCAGCGCGTTCTGGATCAGATACAGTCGGTCGATGCTGCCCATGCTGATGCCGATGAGCCGCATGAGCGCGATCTCCCGACGGGCGTCGTACAGGCTCAGCAGCGCGATGACCGACACCACGAAAAGGTTCATGACCAGGATCACGGCGCACAGCAGGTACACGATCCTGCGGCTCAGGTCCACGTTGTCCAGCACCTCGCGGAGCACCGTGTTCGGGTTGATGACCAGGTACTCCGACCGTCCGGAATACGCATTCGTGAGCTGGGAATAGGCGCTGAAGCCCTTTGAGCGCACCAGCACCGCACAGATCCGGCCTTCCCCGGCATCGGCGTGCGCACGGTCGCCGTCGCGGTCGTGCGCATCGTGGCCGCCTTCATCCCCGTGGTCGACTTCATCTTCGTGGCCGTCTTCACCGTCGTGATCGTCTTCGCCGTCGTGTCCATGGTCGTGCACCGCCCATATGGTGGCGACGGGCGTGAACACGGCATTGTCGTAGGCGGTGTCCGTGCGCTTCAGCACGCCCTTCACGACGAGCGGATGCTCTGCGTGGGCGGCGCCGCCGTGGCCGAGCCCGTGGGAGGTGATGATGCTGTCCCCGGGCTTTATGCCGTACTGGCGCGCCACCGCGTGCCCGACCACAGCCTCCAGCGGCGCCGAGAACATCTCGCCCGACTGGAGCGCCTTGCCTTCCAACAGGCGGGCGTCCGTACCCACGATCGGCGCGGCGTTGAAGCTGTCGCCCATGCTGAAGGGGATCGCCTCGTTCACCAGTCCGCTGTTCTCCAGCTCCGACACCAGCTCATAGGGGATGGTGCCCAGCGGCTTATCGGTAAAGAACATGGTGTTCATCGCCAGCTGCGTGGCGCTGCCCGAGGGGCCGATGATGATGTCGTACTTCGCGGCGGTGTTGACGATGCCCTCGGATACCTGGGTCGATATGTTGTAGGCCATGATCGCGACACTGGCGGTGATGATCACCGAAAGGGCCGTCATCAGCAGCTTGGCGCGGCGGGTGGCCATGTGCTTCAGTGCGAACCTAAACACGGCGCATCGCCTCCTCTCCGGCTTCGAAGCGGGCGATGGCGTCCATGTCCAGTATGTGGTCGAAGCGGGGCGCCAGGCGCTCGTCGTGTGTGACCGCGATCAAGGTGCCGCCGCCGGCGTTCTCGATCAGCTGCTGTACGACGGCTCCGCCGATCGCGTGATTCAGATTGCCCGTCGGCTCGTCGGCCAGTATGATGCCGGGCCGCTTGATCAGTGCCCGCGCGATGGCCACGCGCTGCTTTTCGCCGCCGGACAGGTGCTTCACCCGCCGCCGCTTCAGGCGCAGTATGCCCAGCCGGTCGAGCAGCGCGTCCATGCCGGAGGTGTCCACACCCTCCAGGCGCAAAAGCGCGATGTTGTCCGCGACGGTCATCTCCTCCAGCAGCTTGAAGTCCTGAAATATGAAGCCGATGTTCCGGATGCGATAGGCGTCCTTTTTTTGCTGCGACCAGGCGCTCGCGTCCTGCCCGTCGATCTCGACCGCGCCGGATGCCGGCGTCAGCACGCCGGCCAAAAGGTTCAAAAGCGTCGATTTGCCGCAGCCCGACGCGCCCAGCAGCGCGTAGGACTGTCCGTTTTCAAAGCACAGATCGCTGTACCGTATGGCAGAGCCATCGGCAAAGCGCGCGCACAGATCTTTGGTTTTTATCATGGTATCCTCCCGTATGAAATGCGCAAAGCGGCCGTCGCGCCCTTCGGGACGCGCGGCATAGGCAGCCGGGAGATCTTCAATCGTTCAGGCGTACCCTGCACAACACGGGAGAGCTGAGAGGGATGCGGCGGCTCACGGCGCGCACGCACAGCAAAAGGGCAGCGAGACAGGCGAACGCGGACGCGGCCGATCCGGCGATCACGGCGCGGCGCAGGCCCACGTGTACGAAAGCGCAGATCGCGCAGCGGTGTTCTCCGCCGCACGCGTGGACGGACAGGTGTGAGCAGGCACAGCAAAGCAAGACCAGTTCCAGGGCCAGGACCAGCATGAACATCCGGGCGATCCGCCTTCGCTGTACACGGGACATGCGCTCACCTCCTGTCCGCCATTTTACGTCGGCACCGGGGGCGTGTCAACCGGGCCGGGCGCATCGTTTACAGTATATTCAAGAATGCGCCGGAATCAGGATACGTTCAAGGCCCGGGGCTGCGGCTGAAACGCGCCCCGTTCATTTTTCCCCCCCCCATGTTCAGAGGCTGCCTCTTCTGAGACAGCCTCTGCTTCATATAAAATGTGTCTTCGGACCGGGGCGCTTCATGCGCCGTGTCGCGGTCAGAGCTTGCGGTAGCGCGACTCGATCCACAGGTTGGACACGCCGTTGTATATGATGACGATGCCCACGGCCATGACCAGCATCTCCATCGTGGAGAAGGGGTTGCACATCACGAGCAGCCCGAGCACGATGGTCAGCACCGCCATCGCCATCGACAGCGCCCAGCGGTCGTAGCCCATACGCCGCTGGTCCAGCGCCTGCGCCAGGTTCACGATGCCGTTGATGAGCACGATGACGCCCACGACGAAGGGGATGATGGAGATCAGGAACTTCGGCGACGTCAGTACGATCACGCCGCCGATGGCCATCAGTATGCCCTGCGCCAGGGTCAGGAAGCTCACATCCCGGTCGCGGCCCCGGTACCACGAGACGACGCACACGATGCCGCCGATGAGCAGCGCGATGCCGACCACCGCCAGCGCCGTGGTCATCACGCCGCCCGGCCACAGCACCAGCACCAGCCCGACGATGATCATCAGCACGGACAGCAGCAGACCGTGCCTGTCCTGAGGATTCAAATAGCGATTCATATCCATGCCTCCCGTCCTTTGCGGCCCACAGGCCGTGCCGTCATTATACCGCTTTTCGGCGGGCCCTGTCAACGCGGTGTCATCGCCCTGCGCAGGCCCTTCGGCAGATGGTTCTTCAGCTGGTCGTCGCTGCGCTTGCCCCAGCCCAGGGGAAGCCCGCGCCACACGGCCAGCGTCCAGCCCTTTTCTCCGGGGCCGGGCACCGCCTCGCCCGAAAGCCACGCGGCGGCCTGCGCGTCGTCGAGCTCCGCCACGCGCAACGCATGATCGAGCGGCAGCGCCATCGCCAGCGCGTGCGCCGGCTCGATGTGGCTCCGCCCCGCCCGCAGCAGCATGAGCCCCTCCGATACGACCTTCAGTCCGTCCACCGGCGGCGCCGCCGCAGGCACGGCCACCAGCCTGTCCCCCCGCAGCGTGAGATCCATGTCCCGCACGGGTCCGGGCAGCGTACAGGCCTCGCGCGCCAGCGCCGCCACGAGCCGCACTGCCGCCGGATCCGGCCTGCGCGCGACGGACGACGGCCCACGCGCTTTCGGGCCGGCTCTGCGAAGCCGCGCCGCGAAGTGCCCGTCGCCCCTGACCTGATGCGGGAAAATGCGCATCATGCCGTCGACGGCGGCGCCGAGCCCCGGCAGTTCGAATTCCTCCGGCGCAAAGTCCGGGTGCCGCGCCAGAAAGCGGTCGATCGTGTCCTCGTTTTCGAGCCGGTTGAAGGTACAGGTGGAATACACCAGCCGCCCGCCGGGCCGGAGCATCTCCGCCGCGCGGTCCAGGATCTGCGCCTGTCTCGCCGCGCAGCCCTTCGGCGCGCCGGGCTGCCACGCGCCCCGCGCATCCGGGTCGCGGCGGAACATGCCCTCGCCGGAGCAGGGCGCGTCCACCAGTATGGCGTCGAAGGCTTCGGGCCATTTGTTCGCCAGCCGGTCCGGCAGCGCATTCACCACGACGGCGTTGGTCGCGCCCATGCGCTCCAGGTTCCCCGCCAGCGCCTTCGCGCGGGCGGGCTCGGGGTCGTTGGCGATCAGGGCCCCGCGGCCGGCCATGGCTGCGGCGATCTGCGTGGATTTGCCGCCCGGCGCCGCGCACAGATCCAGCACGACCTCGCCCGGCTGCGCGTCCAGCGCCGCGGCGGGCAGCATGGCGCTGGCCTCCTGGATGTAGTAGGCGCCCGCCCAGTGGGCGATGGCCGCGCCCGGCCGCGCGCCGTCCTTCAGATAGCGGCCCGCCTTTGCCCAGGGCACCGGCGCGTCCGTGTATGCCGCGGCGGCCGCCTCCGCGCCCGGCCGCTTTTCGTTCAACCGCAGCGCGAGCGCCGGCGGCGCGTCCATGGCATGCAAAAATGCCGGGTACGCATCGCCCAGCATTTCCTGCATCTCCCTCGTGAAGGCCTCCGGCAGCGCGATCATTCCGGCATCCCCTCCCGGACCAGCGCCTCCAGCGCGCCCAGGTCCTCCACCACAGGCCCCTCCCACACCTCGGCGGCAGGGGCCTCGGGGCGGGACATCTGCACCGCGTGCAGCCCGGCGCGCACGGCGCCGTACAGGTTGTCCGGGCGGTCGTCGATGAACAGACAGTCTCCGGGCTCGGCGCCCAGCCGGTCGAGGATCGCGGCGTACATGCGCGGACTCGGCTTCGTCGCGCCGACCTCGGCGGAGATGACGTGCGCGTCCAGGCGCTCCAGTATGCCATAGCGCTCGAGCGCCAGATAGATCGACGGCGTGGCGTCCGACAAAAGCCCCAGCCGGTGCCCGCCCCGCAGCCGGTCCATGGCGGCCGGCACATCGCCGAACACGGCGTATCGGTCGGTATTGTAGGTGAAGTCTTCCGCCAGCGCGTCGAGCGCACCGTCGCTCAGGCGCCAGCCCATCCGACGGTCCAGCGCCATCACGAAGCCCAGCCGGAGCAGCCGCTCGGTCTCCAGGCTGTCGATGACGCGGCCCTCATCCAGCCACTGCAAGGCGTCGGCGCGGGCGGCCCGAAAGCGGTCGGTGTCAAGCGTCGCCGCGCGCTCCGGCCCCAGGATCTCGGCAGCCCGATAGGGCAGGTTCCATTCCCCCAGGCGCGGATAGACCAGCACGCCGCCGGCATCGAATATGATATGCTTCATTTCCGGCCGTTCACCTTTCCTATCTTCTCAGGCGCCCTGGCATAGGCCGAGCTCTCCACCGGCAGCCCGTTGGCCTTCAGCCGCTTGTCGCAGATGGTGCGCACGATGGCGTACAGCAGCGCGAACACCGGCACGCCCATCAGCATGCCGACGAACCCGAACAGCCCGCCGCCGATCACGATGGAGAGCATGATCCAGAACGCCGAAACGCCGACATAGTCGCCCAGTATGAACGGCCCGATCACGTTGCCGTCGACCTGCTGGAGGATGAAGACGAATATGCCGAACCAAAGCGCGCTCACCGGGTTGACCAGCAGCAGGATCAGCACGCTGGGCACGGCGCCGATGTAGGGCCCGAAGAAGGGCACCACGTTGGTCACGCCCACGATCACCGAGATCAGCAGCGGATACTCCAGCCGCATCACCAGCATGCCGATGTAGCAGATGATGCCGATGATCATCGAATCCAGGATCTTGCCGGTGATGAAGCCCGCGAAGATCTTGTGCGCCCGGCGCGTCCAGTAGATCAGCAGCTCGCAGGTGGGCTGCTTCAGGAAGGCGTACAGCACCTTCTTGGTCTGCGCGCAGAAGGTCTCCTTGTCCAGCATCAGGTAGAATGCGGCGATCAGGCCCACCACGAAGTGGAACACCACGCTGTAGACACCGCTGGAGATGCCGCCGGCGAGAGCCATCAGGTTGTTGACCAGCAGCGACGTGTAGTTCATGAGCTCCGATACGACCTTCTCCCACGCGATGACCAGCTGCTCGCCCTCGATGCTCATGAATTCGAACTTCAGCAGCAGCTGTTCGATGCTCTTTTCGTTGGAGACCACGAAGTTGGCCACGTACTGCAGCACGGACTTGATGGATGTGATCAGCTGCGGCAGCAGTATGGCGGAGAAGCCCGCGATCAGCGCCAGCAGCAGCAAAAACGCCAGCGTCGTCGAGAGCGCGCGGTTCAGCCGGGGATGGGCCCTTCTGCGGAACACCGTCTTGTTGAAGACCCACTCCAGCCGATTCACCACCGGCAGCAGCAAAAACGCGATGCCGAAGCCGAGTATGAACGGCATGATGACGTTGATGATGCCGGCGATCACGCCCCACAGCTTGTCGATATAAATGATCGCCGTGGTCAGCAACACCGCCACGCAGAGCACCAGTATCGCCGCGCGCGTCCTGCCGCGCAGCTCTTCGGGGATCCAGGATCTCATATATGCCTCCGTAACACCGCGTTCTGCCGGGCCTGCGGCGCGATCGCCGCGAATGCCCCAAACCCCACCGATGTTATTATATCAAATCGGGCAGGCCAGTTCAAGTCAAATTCTGCGCATGCCGCGCCGGGACGGTTGCGCCCCCCGCGCGGCCGGGTGTATAATGAAGGCGTCCCTGGGCGGCGGGACGCCGCGGGACATCCCACACATCCTGGAGGACGCCATGCTTCGAGTGACACTGCCGGGCACCGGCGGCATGATGCCGCTGAAGGAGCGCGCGCTGGCCTGCGCCATGCTGACCCAGAGCGGCCGCAGCCTGCTCATCGACTGCGGCGAAGGCACCCAGACGCAGATCCGCGCCTGCGGGCTGACCTTCAAGCCCATCGACGCCGTACTGATCACGCACTTCCACGGCGACCACGTGAGCGGTCTGCCGGGGCTTTTGCTGTCCATGGGCAACCAGGGCCGCGAGGCGCCGGTCGTCATCGCCGGGCCGACGGGCGTCGAACACATCGTGGACAGCCTGCGCGTCATCGCGCCGGAGCTGCCCTTCGATATCGCGTTCGAACCCATCGATCCCGCCTCGCCCCATCCGTTCGAAGCGGCGGGCCTGCGCGTTTTGCCCTTCCCCCTCGACCACGCGGGCATGCCCTGCCTGGGCTACCGGCTCACGCTGCCCCGGCCCGGCCGGTTCCTGCCGGAGCGCGCCAGGGAGAACGGCGTGCCGCTGCGGGTGTGGAACGCGCTGCAGCGGCAGCCCGAGGTCACCCTGGACGGCGCGACCTACACCCGGGAGATGGCCATGACGCCGCCCCGGCGCGGCATCACCGTGACCTACGCCACCGATACCCGTCCCACCGCGGCGCTCGTGGAGGCCGCCCGGGACTGCGACCTTCTGATCTGCGAGGCGATGTTCGGTACCGACGAGAAACTGCCGCGCGCGCAGAAGTCCGGCCATATGCTGATGTCGGAGGCCGCCGCGGTCGCCGCGCAGGCCGGCGCGCGCCGGCTTTGGCTGACCCACTACAGCCCGGCCATGCCGGACCCTTCGATCGGGCTGGACGCCGCCCGGGCGATCTTCCCCGCGGCGGAGCCGGGCTTCGACGGCCTCTGCTGCGATCTGCCCTTCACCGAGGGGTAGGCCCGGCTGCGCCGTCCCGTCGACGGTCCCCTCCCCGGGATCCCTCAAGGGGTAAGGCGTCTCCCAACATCCAGCGCAGATGACCGGCCGACAGGGCTGAACAGATGTCCCCGTACGATCGGGATCCGGAGCGGGGACGGCTTTGCCCATAGATCGAGGCTGCCTCTTTTGAGACAGCCTCGATATTCAATGGATCCGTACAGTTATCAGCCCATCGGCTCAGCCTTGACCTTGGCCAGCTTCACGAAGCGGGGCAGGCTGTTCTCCTTGGGCAGCTGGGTCTCGCCCTGGATGAGCGGCAGCGCGTAGTCGATGAAGCCCTGGTTGAGGCCGTCGCCCGCGTCGTTGATCCACTCCTGCGGCACCTTCTTTTCGGTGTTCGCCACATCGGTCAGCTCGAACAGCTTGATGTTGCACACATACTTGCCGTTCTCATAGCTGCGCTCGAAGCCCACCATCTTGTCGGTGATGCCCGCAACGGCGTTCTCGACCGCGGCCTTGCCGGCGGAGAAGCTCTCTTCGATGTCGGTCTGGGATGCGCAGTGTGCCGCGCAGCGCTGCAGCAGGCTGAGCTCGATGCCGCGGACCTTGGCGCCGGTGGCGGCCTTCAGGTGATTGGCCAGGAAGGAAGCCAGGCCGCCCAGCTGGGTGTGGCCGAAGGCGTCCTTGGCGGCGTTGGCGTTGCCGAACTCGGAGATGAACTTGCCGTCCTTGTCATGGATGCCCTCGGACACCACGACCAGGCACTTCTTGTTCTTTTCGTAGATGCTCTTGACCTTCTCGGTAAAGGCATCCAGATCGAAATCGCGCTCGGGCAGGTAGATCAGATCAGCGCCGTCGCCGGCATAATTGGCCAGCGCCGCGGCGGCGGTCAGCCAGCCCGCATGGCGGCCCATGCACTCCACGACGGTGATCATGCCGGTGTCATACACGATGGAATCGCGATACACTTCCATGACGGAGGTGGCGATGTACTTGGCGGCGGAGGCAAAGCCCGGGCAGTGGTCGGTGCCGAACAGGTCGTTGTCGATGGTCTTGGGAATGCCCATCACGCGGCACTCGTAGCCGTTCTTCAGCATGAACTTGCTGATCTTGTTGCAGGTGTCCATGGAGTCGTTGCCGCCGTTATAGAAGAAATAGCGGACATTGTACTTCTTGAAGATCTCGAGAATGCGCTTGTAATCGGTGTCGTCGTCATCGGGATCGGCGATTTTGTAGCGGCAGGAGCCAAGCTCAGAAGACGGGGTGTGCAGAAGGAGCTTGAGCTCTTCGGGGTCTTCCTCGTCCATGACA
>JAFRMB010000058.1 GCA_017430945.1 Clostridia bacterium
GACGCTGTCAAGGCCGGGTAGTATTTTCCGGTTGCGCAGGGTTGGCACTTAACTTTGCTGTTCCCTGCCGGAAAATCTCCACCCTTTTACCTTGACAGCTCTCTACCCTAGTAAGTGTTACCCATGCTTGACGCCAATAGATGCGGGCGGCCGGTCACGGCTGATTTCACTTGACATAACGCCAAAGGCTGTGATACGCTTTCTGTGATCCGTCAAAGACGCCCCGCGACCGGCGCATCCAGCCGCGGACGTCTCGATAAGATCCTGAGGGGGGACAACATGAAAAGGCTGCTTTCGGCTCTGCTCGCGCTGGCCGCACTGTGCGTCGGGACGGCGCTGGCAGGGGAAGCGATCACTTCGGTCGCGCAATTGAACGATCCATCCCGGACGGTCGGCGTCAGCACGGGCAGCATATCTGAATCGACCGTAAAGGAAGAACTGCCCGACGCGAAGATCGCCTATTACAACGACAACATCCTGGGATATGCGGACGTCGCCTCCGGCAAGATCGACGCCTTCGTGTACGATCAAGTCCAAATGGGTCTGACCATCCGGAGCGGACAAAAGGGCGTTCGCCTGCTCGACGAAACGATGGCCCGGACGACGCAGATCGCCGTGGGCATCTCGCAGGTCTCGCGCATCCCGGATCTGCAGGGCAAGATCGATCGATTCATCGCAGAGCTTCGCGCGGACGGGACGCTGGACGACATGTACGCCAGGTGGGTCCTGAACGGCGACGAGACCATGCCGGACATCGCCCCATCCACCGGTTCGAACGGCCGACTGGTCGTCGCCACGACCGGTACGGTCCCGCCATACAGCTACTTCAAGGGCGTCGACCTGAACGGCTACGACATAGAGCTGGCCAGGCGCTTCGCCGCGTGGCTCGATATGGAGCTTTCGTTCGAGACGATGGACTTCGGCGCCGTCGTTCCCGCGGTCCGAAGCGGCAAAGTCGACTGCGTCATGTCGAACCTTCAGGTGTCCGCCGGGCGCATGGAGAATTTCCTGTATTCGGACGCTCTTTTTGAAGAGAAGCAGGGCGTGATGGTCCGCGACGACAGCACAGCGGAGCCGGCCGGAGACGCCAATGATCGCGGAGCGCTCGCCGGGATCGGGCAGCTGAACGGCAAGCGCATCGGCGTGCAGACGGGCACGACCTTTGACGAGATCGTGCTGGGGGCGCTGCCGGATGCGCAGATCAGCTACTTCAACAGCTATGCCGACATGGCCGAGGCGGTCAAGTCGCAAAAGATCGATGCCTTCCCGGGCGACGAGCCGGTGCTTCGGATGATGGCGGCGGACGACGACAGGCTCGAGATCCTGGACGGCCGGCTGGACAGCTTTGAGTTCGCGTTCGTGCTTCCAAGGACCACCGCGGGCGAGAAGCTGATGGCCGAGATGAACGACTGGCTCGACGCGCTGAAGGAGAGCGGCGAATTGCAGAGGATCACCGACAAGTGGACGGTCGGCGCGGAGGCGGACAAGACCGTGCCGGACTACGCCTCGCTCCCCGCGACGAACGGCGTGCTCAGGATGGTCACCGAGGGCGGCTACGCCCCGATGTGCTATTATCGCGGCGAATCGCTCGTGGGCATGGAGATCGATCTGGCCGCCATGTTCTGCGAGGCGAACGGTTACGGGCTGATCGTGGAGGACATGAACTTTGACGGCATCCTGCCCGCGATCCAGGCCGGGAAGGCGGACTTTGCAGCCGCGGGCATCACGATCACCGAGGAGCGCAGGGAGAGCGTGAATTTCTCGCAGCCGTACTACGAGGGCGGCACCGTGATGGCCGCGCTGAAGCGCGAAACGGCCGCGCCGCAGGAAGCGCCGGCCGGCGGGTTCACCTCGCTCGATCAGCTGGACGGCCGGCGCATCGGCGTGCAGACGGGCACCACGGGCGAGGAGATCACGCTCAGGCGGCTGCCGAACGCCCAAATCAGCTACTATTCGACTTTTCCGGACATGGCGGTCGCCCTGAAGACCAACCGGATCGACGGCTTTCCCGGCGACGGGCTGGTGCTGAAGAAGATGGCCATGGAGGATCCCGCCCTCGTGGTGCTGGATGAAAAGCTGAGGTCCTACGACTGCGGCTTCGTGTTGGCAAAGAGCGAAAAGGGCAGGGCGCTGTGCGAGGAATTGAACGCGTGGATCCGGGACATGCGCGACAAAGGCGAGCTGGACCGCATCCTGAAGAAATGGACGGAATCTCCGGAGAGCGAACGGACCGTGCCCGACTATCGGTCGCTGCCGGCGCCGAAGGGGACGCTGACGATGACGACAGAGGGCACCTTCCCGCCGATGAATTACTACCGCGGCGAGGAGCTGGTCGGGATGGAGATCGAGCTCTGCGCCCTGTTCTGCGAGGCAAACGGCTACGGCCTGAACCCGACCACGATGGCTTTTGAAGGCATGCTGGCGGCGGTGCAGACGGGAAAGGTGGACTTCGCCATATCGGGCATCGCCATCACCGAAGAGCGCAAGGAGAGCGTACTGTTTTCCGATCCATATTACACAGGCGGCACACTGATGGCGGTGCTGAGGGCCGGGAAAGCGGAGGAAACGGGATTCTGGGCCGGCATTCGGTCGAGCTTCCAGAAGACCTTCCTGCGCGAGGAGCGCTGGCGCCTGTTCGCGAGCGGCGTGGTGACGACGCTGGTGATCACGCTGCTGTCCATCATCCTCGGGACGGCGCTGGGATTTGCGGTGTTCATGATCTGCCGGAACGGGAATCCCGCGGCCAACCTGATCACCCACTTCTGCCTGTGGCTCGTACAGGGCATGCCGATGGTGGTGCTGCTGATGGTGCTTTACTACATCATATTCGGCAGCGTGGCCATCAGCGGCATCCTGGTGGCGGTGATCGGCTTCACGCTCACGTTCGGCGCGGCAGTGTTCGGCCTGCTGAAGATGGGCGTCGGCGCCGTGGACGGCGGCCAGTACGAAGCCGCCTATGCGCTGGGATACTCCAATCGCCGCACGTTCTACCGGATCATACTGCCGCAGGCGCTGCCGCACGTGATGTCCGCCTATCGGGGCGAGATCGTCGGGCTCATCAAGGCCACGGCCATCGTCGGCTATATCGCCGTGCAGGACCTGACCAAGATGGGGGACATCGTGCGCAGCCGCACCTATGAGGCGTTTTTCCCGCTGATCGCGGTCACCGTGATCTACTTCGTCCTGGAAGGGCTGATCGGGTTCGCGGTCAGCCGGATCGGGACCGATCTCGACCCCAGGAAGCGCAGCAGAGAGCATATCCTGAAGGGGGTGAAGACAGATGATCCGAATTGAGCATCTGAAGAAGGAATACCCGAACGTCACACCGCTCATCGATGTGAGCGTCGAGATCCGCGACGGAGACATCATCTCGGTCATCGGCCCTTCCGGCACCGGCAAGAGCACGCTGCTGCGCTGCATCAATCAGCTGGAAAAGCCGACATCCGGGCGGATCTGGCTGGACGACATGGAGATCACGGATCCCCGGTGCGACATCAACAGGGTCCGGCAGAAGATGGGCATGGTGTTCCAGTCCTTCAACCTGTTCGGCCACAAGACGGTGATCGAAAACATCATGCTGGCGCCCATGGACCTGCTGGGCCGTTCCAAACAGGAAGCCTACGACGCGGGCATGCGCCTGCTGCGCACCGTGGGTCTGGCGGAAAAGGCGCTGAACTACCCGGACGAGCTGTCCGGCGGGCAAAAGCAGCGCATCGCC
>JAFRMB010000059.1 GCA_017430945.1 Clostridia bacterium
GCCCCCATAGGCTTTTTGCTCTCCGGCGGGCTGGACTCCTCGCTGGTGTGCGCCATCGCGCAGAAGCTGCTGGACAAGCCCATCCGCACCTTCGCCATCGGCATGGACGTGGACGCCATCGACCTGAAGTACGCCCGCATGGTCGCGGACTACATCGGTTCGGACCACACCGAGGTCGTCATCTCGGAAAAGGACGTGCTGGAGGCGCTGCCTGCGGTCGTGGAGCTGCTGGGCACCTGGGACATCACCACCATCCGCGCGAGCATCGGCATGTACCTGGTGTGCAAATACATCCACGAACACACGGACATCCGGGTCATCCTGACCGGCGAGATCTCGGACGAGCTGTTCGGCTACAAGTACACCGACTTCGCCCCCAGCGCAGCAGCGTTCCAGGAGGAGGCCGAGAAGCGCATCCGCGAGCTGCACATGTACGACGTGCTGCGGGCGGACCGCTGCATCAGCGTGAACAGCCTGGAGGCGCGCGTGCCCTTCGGCGATCTGAAGTTCGTGCGCTACGCCATGTCGATCGATCCGGAGCTGAAGATGAACCGCCACGGCATGGGCAAGTATCTGATCCGCAAAGCCTTCGCCGACGACCACATCCTGCCCGAGGCGATCCTCTGGCGGCAGAAGGCGGCCTTTTCCGACGCGGTGGGCCACTCGATGGTCTCCGACCTCAAGGCGCTGGCGGAGCGCACCTACACCGAGCAGGAATTTTCGGACAGGGCGGCGAAATACGAATGGTGCCCCCCGTTCACGAAGGAGAGCCTGCTGTACCGGGAGCTGTTCGAGCGGTACTACCCCGGCCAGGCGAAAATGATCGCGGACTTCTGGATGCCCAACCGGACCTGGCCCGGCTGCGACGTGGACGATCCGTCAGCGCGGGTGCTCTCAAACTACGGCGACAGCGGAAAGTAAAAGGAGAAGGCGTATGACCGATCGACAGAAGATCATCATCCTCGATTTCGGCGGGCAGTACACCCAGCTGATCGCGCGGCGCGTGCGCGAGTGCCGCATCTATTCGGAGGTCGTGCCGTGGCACACCCCCGCAGAGGCGGTCCGTGCCCGCGGACCGGCCGGGATCATCCTCTCCGGCGGTCCGGCCAGCGTGACCGATCCGGGCGCGCCGCGCTGCGACCCCGCCGTCTACGACATCGGCGTGCCGGTGCTGGGCATCTGCTACGGCATGCAGCTGACCGCCGCACTGCTGGGCGGCAGCGTGGAACGGGCGGCGGAGCGCGAATACGGACGCGTGACGGTCCGCATGAAGGAACGCGCCGGGCTCCTGCAGGGCCTGTCGCCCGAGTCCTCGTGCTGGATGAGCCACACCTGGCAGGTCAGCCGGTGCCCGCCGGGGTTTTCCCCCGTCGCCGAAACGGACAACTGCCCTATCGCGGCCATGGCGAACGACGCGCGGCGCATCTACGGCGTGCAGTTCCACCCCGAGGTGACCCACACCGACGAAGGGCGCAGGATCATCCGTAATTTCGCGCTCGACATCTGCGGCTGCGCGGGCGACTGGACGATGGACGCCTATGCCGAAACGGCGGTGAAGCAGATCCGGCAGATCGTCGGCGACACCGGAACGGTGCTGCTGGCGCTGTCCGGCGGCGTGGATTCCTCCGTTGCGGCCGCGCTGATCCATCGGGCTATCGGGGATCGGCTGACCTGCGTGTTCGTCGACCACGGCCTGCTCAGAAAGGGCGAGAGCGAACAGGTGTGCCGGGTGTTCAGCGAGCTGTTCCCCGTGCGCTTCGTGCGCGCGGACGCCGCCGAACGGTTCTTCGCCGATCTCGCCGGCGTCACAGAGCCCGAGCAGAAGCGCAGAATCATCGGGCGCGACTTCATCGAGGTGTTCAAGGACGCCGCGAAGGACCTGGGCAGGCTGGACTACTTCGCCCAGGGCACCATCTACCCGGACGTGATCGAGAGCGGCCAGGGCACCAGCGCCGCGGTGATCAAGAGCCACCACAACGTGGGAGGCCTCCCGAAGGAGCTGGGCTTCACCGAGCTGATCGAGCCGCTGCGCATGCTGTTCAAGGACGAGGTGCGCGCGCTCGGCGAGGCGCTGGGCCTGCCGCACGACCTGGTCTGGCGCCAGCCGTTCCCCGGCCCCGGCATCGCCATCCGCATCATCGGCGAGGTGACGCCCCAGAAGGCGCAGATCGTCCGGGAGAGCGACGCCATCTTCCGCGAGGAGATCGCCCGCGCCGGCCTTGCCGGGCAGGTCGACCAGTACTTCACGGTGCTGACCGGCGTGCACTCCGTGGGCGTGATGGGCGACGAGCGCACCTACGACTACACCATCGCCTTGCGCGCCGTCACCACCGACGACTTCATGACGGCGGACTGGGCGCGCCTGCCCTACGACCTCATCGCCCGCGTTTCCGCGCGCATCGTCAACGAGGTGCCCCACGCCAGCCGCGTGGTGCTGGATGTGACCTCCAAGCCGCCCGCCAGCATCGAGTGGGAATAAGGTCCGAAATCCTGGAACCCGCATGAAATAAGGGTTTCCGGGCGGTCAGATCCCTGCGTGGCAACAATTTGGCAACAAGAATCCATCATTCCGAAAATGAGGGCTAACTGATTTTGTGAAAGTCAGTTAGCCCTGTTTTGATGCAGATTTTCGGAAAGATGGAGGTGTCATTCGTGATCATCGTCGGCATGTTCCTGAAGCCCGGCAGCCAGGTCGTCCATCAGTCTCTGGGACGAAACTTTCACCCACCGCCGGGTGATCTCGCCCTTCTGCAGTGCGTTGGCCACCGCCTGCCATTCGTACAGCATCCGGTGGATCTCTGCGGCCAGCGGATTCTCCCGGAGGTTCACCCGGAGGCATACATCGCCGTCAGCTTCCTCGACATGGAAGCCGTAGCGGTCCTCCAGCGTGAAAAAGGTGTGCATGAGACCGATGTAGGAATCGATATCCGGGACCGAGATGGCATGGGGAGAAACGCCGAAAACCTGCGCCATCTGAGCCGTCAAATCAGCCTTTGGACGGCAAGGGCGGCTATGTCTTCAACGCTGTGCACACTACCGACTGGCACACGCCGGAGACGCTGGAGGCATGGCGGGAAGCCTGGTGCCTGATGGTGAACGAAGCCTTTGAGCGAAAAGGGCTGGAAGTGCGGATCGATCACCGCTCCTATGCCGAGCAGGGCTCAGAGCGGATTCCCACCGTCCACGAAGGCCCCATGGTACAGGCCATGGAAGAGCAGGGCATCCGCACCGATAAGGGCGGACTGAACCGATGGATCCGACAGACCAACCGGATGATCGCCGTCCTGAAAGCCAACATCACGAAACTGCTCAACTGGATCAGAGCCGCGAAAGAAAAGCTGACGGAAAAGCCACCGCAAACCCTGCGGCAGATGCTGGCTGACTATTATCAGGAACGCAGCGCCGGAGCCTGGAGCAAAAAAGCGAAGGTTGGCAACGCGAAACAGTTTGCCGATGCGCTGCTGTACCTCTCCGAGCACGACATCGAAACGCTGGACGACCTGGAAGCCCGGCTGAATCGCATCGCCAGCCAGGCCGGCAGCCTGAAGGATCAGATGAGTGCCAGCGCTCAGCGGGTCAGCAACCTAGACGAGATGATCCGGCTGGGAGAAACCTTCCTTCGGACTAAGCCCATCGTGGAAGAGCTGAACGGCATTCACTGGAAAGGACGTCGTGAGAAGTTCCAGACTGCCCATGAGGCGGATCTGCGGGCTTTCCAGACAGCACGACGGGTGCTGAAGGAGCGGTATGGGATCACCGGCGCGAAGGGAATCGCTATTCAGGAGTGGAAGAAAGAGAAGGCCCAGTTCACGAGAGAACGCGAGGGTCTGTATGGACAGTACAAGCCTCTGGATGAGGAGATGAGCAGGCTGATGGCTGTGAGGCACTGCGCGGAGATTGTGTCCAGACAGAATGAGAAGGAAAAATGCAAGGACGAGCGCGAAACAATGTTGTGATTGACGCGTCGCCACGGGCCGATCCAGTAGTTGCATCAAGAGAGTCTGGTAGAGAAAATATCGAATAACGATAATAAATTATTGACAATCATGCTTGTTGGCCGTATAATGTCCCTGTAAGCCAATAGGAGGTGCCTTCCATGAGTCAAGCCAATCTCTCCCGCAGCCTGAAGATCATCCTCGCAGGCATCGGTGTCTGCGGGCTCATCGTATTCTTTGCGATTCTCCCCACCATTGGGGACTCCCTGCATGCCAGTTATCCGGAATTTGCCGGGTGGCACTGGCCATGGATGATTTTCCTTTGGTGCACTTCGATTCCTTGCTTCCTGGTGCTGGCGCTGGGGTGGAAGATCGCCGTCAATATCGGCGCGGATCGCTCCTTCTCATCAGAGAACGCCCAGTTGCTGCGGCGGATCGCATGGCTGGCTGCCGGAGACACCGTTTTCTTCTTCGCCGGGAATGTCTTACTGTTCTTCCTGAACATGAACCACCCCGGGATCCTGCTGATCTCCCTGCTGATCTGCTTTGCCGGCGTGGCGGTGACGGTGGCTGCGATCTGCCTTTCCCACCTTGTGCAGAAGGCAGCGGATCTGCAGGAGCAGAGCGACCTGACCATCTGACAGGGGTGAGAATATGGAAAAAGAAGAAAAGGGCGAGATCATCTTCAACATTGACGTAATGCTGGCAAAACGAAAAATGAGCCTGACAGAACTCTCCCGTCGAGTGGGCATTACCATGGCCAACATGTCTATCCTTAAGACTGGGAAGGCCAAAGCTATCCGTATCTCCACCCTGACGGCGCTGTGTGAGGCACTGGACTGCCAGCCGGGGGATCTGCTGGAGTACAGGAGACAGGGGTGAATCATGGCTATGCGCACAGATATGAGAAGACATAACCAACCGAATTCCATCATTGGCGCCCATCGTCCGCTGGAATTGTGTAGCAATACCATATGCACAGTAATATCTGAACAGGGGGAAATAACCAATGGAACGTAAGCGGTTGTTGCTTGTTGTCCTTCTGCTCCTCTGCTGCCTTGTCGTCAGCGGATGCTTCGGCCAGCGCGGTAGGCCCAGAGAGCTCCTGATCCGATCCATCCCCTCACCGGACGGAGAACACACAATGAATGTCTATCGGAACGACGGCGGCGCAACCGTGGACTGGTCCACAACCATTTCTATAGTGGAAACTGCCACTGGACACGAGTGGAATGTTTACTTTCATTATCATGAATATGAGCCAGATTCCATTACCTGGTTGGACAATGAACATGTGCAGATCAATGACATCACGTTGAATATCCGCACAGAGTACTATGAGTCTTTTGATCGTCATTAGTTTCCCGGAGATGGGTAATCATGAGACATAATCTGTTGATTGGTTCAAGAAAGGCAGGAGAAGACTAATGCTGAAGAAACAATGGACGATACTGCTGACTGTGATCCTTTTCGCCTGGGTTGTTATGCCTGTAAGCCGTGCCGAAGAACAGGAAGTGTTCCTCGGTTCGTTCTCAACGGATAAAACCTACAGCGGTGATCTGTTGTTTTATGCCCTTCAGACGGTAGAACAGACCGAATCGGACCGGGGGATCGTGGTCACTGTGTATGAAACGGCTTCCGATGCCCCAGTCTTTTCGTTCACGCCGGACAGGGCGTCTGATCACTGGGGGATTTGCTGGGAGCGGGACAGTTATGACATCTGGGTACAGTCCGGGGATACCGGCACATCCTGCTGGGAATACCACGACCGGGAATGGAAGCGTAGCAGCGGACGCGTGTGTCCGGAGTACATCGTTTCGCGTTGGGACAGCGGATACAGGGATCATCCCGAAACCTGGGCTTCTATGTACCGCACGCTGACAGACCCCCCTGCGGCTTTTCCCGCCGCTGAGATGGTGCGGGCTGCGGTCCGGGAGGATTTCTGCTGTGTGATAAGAGAAGGAGGAACAGAACTGCTGACCGTCCGCGGCGTCTTTGCGCGTGCGATCTTCATCGAATTCTTCGGAACAGAGCTGACGATTGAAGAAGACCAGACGGCGGGTACGAACAGCTTTACGACTGCTGACTCGGTGAGCTTCGAATTCTTCGCTGGCTCTCCGGAGAATGGCGAGACCTTCCCGGTGGGATGCTATCGATTCGACGGGCAGGACAAGATTGCCTTCTCTTCTTCACCGGGAGAGGATCCGGTGATTGTCTGCAAGGCAGCAGACAGCGGCTTTGGTGATCGGCTGGTATATGTGATGTCTGCGGTCATGATGGCCGGAGGCAATTCCGATGCCCTCAGTAAGGATCAGATTTTCTCCCTTGTACAGGACCATCACGATTTTCTTCTCCAGTGTATCACTGACAATGATCCCGACCGGGCAAAAGAAGTGACGGGCATTCAGGACGTCCATGTGGAGAAGGATGCCTATGTGGAATTCTACTGCGGCGGGTCCGGCTTGGTCCCATCCTCCAGTTATTATGGATTCTACTACAGCCCGGACAATATCCCGCTTGCAGTCGATGTTACACGAACGGAAAACCTGAGACCGGAAGGCAACGGATTTGGTTGGGAAGAACCGGTCGGATCGGGCGGAGACGACTGGTATTATACCGAACGGATCATGGACAACTGGTATTATTACGAATCGCATTACTGATCATTCAGAAGGTGATCGTGCCTCTTGCCACTCCTCGGTTTTTGCAGTATAGTATCCCTGCTGAATAACGAGATCCGCCACAGCAGCCAGCGCCCCTGTTGTCACCCTGATAACAAAATGATAACCGGAGACTGTAAAGACAGTGGAACAGGAAGACCACAGAGATTCAGAGCAGTCACTTGGACGACAGCACGCAGAAATTATATAGAATGCGTTAAGTCTTGAAGAGTGGGAATAAGGTATGATCCATGAAAACCCCTGCAAAGACGCAGCGCTCATAAAACAATATGAGCGCCGCGCCTTTGGCATCTGTCAGGCAGGATCGGTCGTCACTCATATAGGTCCTGCGTCCGTCTGTTTGCGTTGAAACTAAAATTGGATGTCCTGAGCGATGCAGTACGACGGGTAAAGCGCCGGAATGATCTTCTTGTGCATATATGGTGTATTGAACAAAAGAGAGCGGGCCATCGTCAGCCTGCGCACTGCGATCGGTCGGATCATTTGATATGAAGATGCCGAAAAAGCTTGCGGACTTGCATAGATCTTTGTTTTGTGGTAGGCTATGGTTGAAGAGGATAGAATATGACAGCGGTTCAAAGGGGGCGAAAGAATGGATGCGATCCTGAACAGTCGGGATGGCTTTACGGTATTCCGATTCGGCGATCACGTCATTCGATTCAAGGCTCCTTATTCTCTTGAGAGATATACCAGAGTCAAGGAGTGGAACAACGGCTATCTGGTCGTGGATGCAAAGTATCGCCACAACGACAAGGATGAAGAAGAGTATATAGACCTGATACCGATCTTGAAGGATCTGTACTTTGAACCTTCTGCGTTTCTCGCACCGATAAAGGGAGTGAAGATAGACTATGACTAAAGCGGCCATTATGAGTGTAGCCGATGCGGCGGATATGATCGTGAATGGCTACGCGTTTACGCGCGATCCAAAGGGGTTTCGCGTTTTGAATCTGAATCAGCCTGATAAGGCGGCGGTGATTTCCAAAGTCGGCGAGGTTTTGGAAACCAGCATGGATGACATCGAGTTGCGGATCGTTTTGGATTACTATATCGCCAATCGGCAATTCCTGGAGGAAGAGGATGCCTAAGTACTATGATTTCAAGGTCGCGGGTTATTATCTTTACTTCACATCCTTCTGCACCGTGGAGTGTATGCATGTCCACGCCAGCGATGAACAGCTGTCGGAGGGCGGCTCAGGTAAGTTCTTTGTGAAAAGCGACGGAGATACGGTCATTCAGAACAAAGGCAAGCTCAACGATCGGGAAATCAAAAAGATACAGAGCTTCATCAAGCAGAACTACAAGGAAATGTATCTAAAATGGGCCCTGTACAGCGAAAGAGGTTTTTTGGAGAGTGAAGCGCGGACAAGCGGACGCACTTCGAGCCTGGCCCGGACACTTCGCTCCAAACAAATATTGATATGTTGATAAAGCGAAAATATCAGATCGGGAGATCTGCAGAAACATCTTGCCGAGTGGGAACGATCCCCTTATTGCCCTTGAGTCCCCGCGACCGCGCGGGCCCAGGGGCTTTTTTTCGCACTTCTGCGACGCATGGGAGCGCGGCGGACGGGCAGGCCATCGCCCCCCTTGCCCCGCCTGAAGAACGCCGCTGTTGCAGACCGGCCGCCGCTTTGGTATAATGGCCCTGTCGGGAGCGCGCCGGACCGTTTTTGAACGATCGGACGCCATGCGGCACGGCGCGCAAAGGACGGGCGCTCCGGGACCGGGACCCTTTATGATGGGAGGATGGACCATGTATCAGCGGGAATTTGACAGGAAGGCGCGCATCGGGCTGGTGGGTGTGGGCTCCCACACCTACCGGAACCTGCTGCCCGCGCTGCACTTCCTGCCGGCGAAGGTCGTCGCCATGACGAGCCGGGGACAGGAAAAGCTGCGCCGCACGGCGGAGGAATATGGCTGCCGGGCCTATGCCACCGCGCGGGAGATGTATGAGAACGAGGCGCTCGACGGTGTGATCATCTCCGTATCGCCTCAGATGCACCCGGAGCTGACCCTGGAGGCGCTCGAACACGGCGTCAACGTGTTCATGGAAAAGCCGCCCGCCATGCGCGCGAGCCAGATCGAACAGATGATGGCCGCGCAGGGGGACCGGGTGGTCTCCGTGGGCTTCAAAAAGGCGTTCACGCCCGGCGCGCAGAAGGCGCGGGAGATCCTTGCGGACGGCGGATACGGCGCGCTTCAAAGCGTGCTGGGCATCTACCAGATGACCCTGCCGGAGGACGGCCCCGGCGTGTTGGCGCGCATGGCGTTCACCAACTGGCTGGGCAACGGCGTGCATCCGCTGTCGCTGATGCTCTCAACGGCCGGCCCGGCGAAGCGCCTGATGGCACAGCGCGCGGAGAACGGCGCCGGCGCGGTGCTCCTCCAGTTCGAAAGCGGCGCCTTTGGAACGCTGCACCTGGCCCAGATGCCGATGCAGGTAGAGAGCTATCATTTCTTCGGCGGCGATTGGCGGCTGAGCATCGACAACACCGATCACATCGAGCTGGATCGCGGGATACCCTTTGAATACGGTTATACCACCAGCTTTGCCCCGCCCGGAACGGATTCGGGCGCCGTCGTCTGGCGGCCTCAGAACTGTCTGGCGTCGCTTGAAAACAAATCTCTGTTCATGCAGGGCATCGTGGGCGAGCTCCGGGAATTCCTGGACGCCGTGTTGGACGGCGCGCCGCTTCGCTGCTCCTCGCTGGCGTTCGCGCTGCAGGTGATGCGCGCCTATGAAGCCGCCCTGGTCTCCGAAGGCGCGTGGATCGACCTTTGATCCGTTCGCCGATGGGCGAAGGGGCGCATCCGGCGCTTTCCCGGTAACGGTAAGATATACCGCCAAAGGACGGACGCAGACGGCGCCCGGGACGCTGGGCCGCGCTCTGCCCTCTCGTCGACCCGCCACAGGAACCACAGGGTTCGCGCGATCCCAAAGCGATCTTTCCATGAAACGCAGGGGTGTGCGGTGAGATCCGTCTCACCGCGGCCCCTGCGCTTTCGCTATGGGATCGCGTGGCGCTTCAGACGCGGAAGATCACCTCTCCCACTTGAAAACAACAGGTAAATATGATATTGTATTTTCGTTAGTTTGGTGATCCCTTCCAGAGACCGATCAAGGAGATGATGACCCGTGAAGAGATGGATCGTTCTGATACTGGCCGCCGCGCTTCTGTTCGCTGCAGCTTCCCGCACGTTCGCCGAAGAAGACAGGTTCGTCACGATCAAAGAGTGGCTGGACGCCGATGGAGAATGCGGCGAATGCATGCTGCTTCTGAAGATCACGCAAATACTGAATCCCGTTCTTGCCGTCGCGGAGGACGATACCGGCGCCATCAACCTGTTCTCCGGCAACGGCGAAGACAGCATGATCATCAATTTCATGAGCGATGAATGCCCGCAGGAGGGGGCGATCCTGGTAATCGCCGATCCAAGGTACAATGAATACGAGGGCACCGTCGAAATGGCGGACTGGACCATCCTGCGGATCATGAAGGATCCTTCCCTCGACTGAGCGGATCGGCGGGATCGGCAGCCGGATCTGCTGCTTCAGCCACGGCCCCCTGCATCGATGTATCGCGCTTATGGTCCTACCGCTGCGCCCCGCGGCGCCGGCCGGACGATGCCGTCGATATCGCGGTCCGGGCGGGCCGTCTTCAGCGGGAGAATCGCCGCCGGACCGCACCGCTTCATGACGCGTCAGCAGTCCAACGGCTGAAGATGTTGCGTAAATGCTAATTTCATGTTATAATCACATTGACCGGTCCCAAAAATAATATAAGGAGTGGGTATTATGAAGCGGTTGATGGCGCTCGTGCTGGCGTTCGTCATGCTGATGACGCTGCAGTTGGCATTTGCTGAGACGACGATCACAAAGACAGAAACCGGATTCGGAGGCGACGTGACGGTCACCGTGACCTTTGACGGAGACAGGATCGTCGCTGTCGAAGCCACAGGCGATCAGGAAACGCAGGGCGTCGGCAGTCGCGCGATCGAACTGCTCCCCGACCAGATCGTCGCGGCACAGTCTGCTGACATTGATGTCGTGACCGGTGCATCAATGACCAGTACGGCTCTGCTCAGCGCCGCGAAGGTCGCGATCGATGAGAACATCGGTGCGGAAGCGGCTGAGGCGACATTGGCCATGACGCCCGGCACCTATACCGCGAAAGCGGCCGGATTTGGCGGCAATGTCGCGGCGACCGTGACCGTGACCGAGGATGCGATCGAATCGATCACGCTCGAGAACGAACAGGTCGACAATCCCTTCATCAACTACGAGGTCTGGACTTACGTCTATCCGCTCTCCTGCACGATCGAAGCGCCGCAGATCTTTGAAACGGTGACAGACCGGCTGGTACCGCGCGTCATCGAACAGCAGAACCTGAACGTCGATGTCATTACCGGCGCAACGGCGACCAGCACGGCCGCCAAGCTGGCAATTCGGGACTGCATCAAACAGGCCGGCGGCGACGCCGCCATTACGGCTTTGACAAAGGAACAGCCCGTCAGCGACGAGAAGCTGACCTATGACGCCGATGTCGTCGTTGTCGGCGGCGGCACCTCCGGAACGACGGCGGCCGCACGCCTTGCCAGCAAGGGCGCGAAAGTCGTCCTGATAGAGAAGTCGGGGCGCCTGGGCGGCGAGGGTTCCCTGTCCAGCGGCTTCATGTGCTTCGGCTCCGCTCATCAGAACGAAGAGGGCATGGACACGAACGCCGCCAAGATGGCGACCTTTGAAAAGTGGATGACGGCGACCCACTACGGAAGCCGCGCCGTGATCGTGCGCGAGTTCATGGACAACAACGGCGAGACGGCAGACTTCCTGGTCGACAACGGCATCCCCTTCCGGTTCAGCGAATCCGGCGCGAACTACGCCGTTGAGTCCGTATACAACATGGACGTGGCGCAGGGCTTCAAGAATCTCGGCCAGCTCGTGATCGATGCCGGCGGCGAGATCCTCTTTGAAACGACGGGCAAGGAACTCATCATGAAGGACGGCAAGCCCGCCGGCATCCGCGCAGAGCGCTACGATGGCGCTGAGATCACCGTGAACGCGGGCACCGTCATCATGGCGACCGGCGGCTTCGGCGCGAATCCTGAAATGACCCGGGAATACATCGGCGATACCTTCTCCCAGTTCTCTGTCAAGAACACCGGCGACGGTATCCGCATGCTGCTGGACGCCGGCGCGGTGATGTATCATCCCACGGCCGTCAACAGCCACATCCTGAATACCATCGGCAACCCCGCCGGCTTTGAGATCTTCGACCAGACGATCCCCTTTGAGATCCTCATCTCCTATCCGGTCCTGAAGGTCAACGAATACGGCGAGCGCGTCGCCCGCGAGGATATCGGCGCCGTCGGTTCAATGCAGGCCCTGAACAATTACTACACGGCCCAGAGCGGCAACTTCTTCACGGTATTCAGCCAGGAGATGGCGGATATCATGAAGGAATCCGGTTTGGCCGGACTCGGTCAGACCGCGCGATCCTTCGTGGTCGAGTTCGAGAACGTGGCGTTCGACTCCAGCCTGCCCATGGAGAACATCCAGGCGGTGCTTGACGCCTGTGTCGAACAGGGCCTGGCCTACAAGGCAGACACGGTCGCAGAGCTGGCGGAGCAGATGGGCGTTCCCGTTCAGGCGCTGGTAGAAACGGTAGCGGACTACAACGCCCTCTGTGACCTCGGTGAAGACCTGACCTTCGGCAAAGAGAGCGCCTACATGCACAGCCTCGGAGAAGAAGGCCCCTTCTATGCGATCATCGGCAAGACCGACATCTACGGCACGCTCGGCGGTGTGGATGTAAACAAGCACACGCAGGTGCTCGATGCGGATCACAATGTCATCGATGGGCTGTATGCGGTCGGCCTTGATTCCATCGGCGTCGTCTTTGACGGCGGCGGCTACAACGAGCAGGGCGGCATGACCCTCGGCTGGGGCTTCACCTCCGGAAAGATCGCGGCGGATCACATCGCCGCCGGGATGGGTCTTACAGAGTGAGCACGGATCCAAAGATAAGATCGAAAGCACCCGGAACCAGTCTTCCGGGTGCTTTTATGATCCCGTCGCGCAAGGCCGGCACAGCGTGCGCCGACGCTGACGACGGCCGAGGCTTTGCCCTCTTTGTTTTGGGCATCAAAAGGGCGCCGCCCGCAAGCGGCGCCTGTCGCCGGGATACACCCGTCAGGCGGGAACGCGCCGCACGGCCTGTTCATGCCCGCGGCCCACAAAGGCCGGATCGACGGGAGATCTGCGGAATGGATCGAAGATCCCCTTCCGGATCGCCTTACGATGGGAGATCCGCTGACGGACATCGCGTCCTTCACAGAGCCGTCCCTTCCGGCTGTGCCCGCTTCCTGCGCCTACGCGCGACGATCTTCCACACGATGGCGGCGATGACGCCGGCGGTGCCGCACAAATACAGCCCTGCGAAGAGCCAGGCGAATGCGCGGCCGGCGTGGCCGGCGGGCGCCTTTTCCCGTATGGCCTCCCGGACGGTGTCGTCGGAAATGATGTAAGTCCCCGTTCCGAAACTGAACCTGTAGACCGGGCCGTCGAAATAACCCTCGGCCTGCTTGAAGAAGACGGCGCTGCCGACGTCCAGCACCTCTCCGCTTTGGGCATCGCAGTACAGCAGATCCACGATCTTTTTGGTATCGTGGACGGTGGTGGAATAGAAGCCGCTGGTGACGACCCGCTCCGGGTATTCCGACCTGTCCCTGCAAAAGACCACCATTTTGACCTGCGATAGCGCGCCTTCATCGACCTTGGCGAGGTTCCAGTCGATGACCCGCCAATCCTCGGGGGCCGTCGAATTCTCGGGGATCCTGACGGCGATCCACGGCGAGCCCAGCGCGCCTCCGCTCCCGCTGTCAGGGACGTCCTCCGGTACCTGACGGGTCAGGTCGCCGGCGAGATACCATTCCGTCATGCGATCGAGAGCGTCGTCGCTCCGTTCCCTGGAAGCCCGCGCAGGATCGAAGGCGATCATCAGCGCGATGCCGGCGATCATGGCCAGCAGCGACAGAAGCAACAGCAGGGTCGATCTCTTTCCTGTGGTCTTCATGGCGTCCTCCTTTGCCGCCGCTTACGGCCTGCCCGAACGGCAGGCACGATCCACGGCGTCGTCCTCGTTCGTAAACGCGCCGGCCGACACAACCCGGACGGTTATTCCACCACTGCGATGCGGTCGTCCCCATAGGGGTCCTCATGCCCCGCGCCGATCTCGCCGTTCGATTCGTACCGAATATCGTCGACGCGCATTTCAAGATCCTGCTTCTCCGATACAACTCCTCCGGTGCCAGTATAGCACAAATCGAAGTGCGAGGGAAGAAGCTTTTTGTAGATGGTACCACCTGTTCGGCTTTAAATCTGCAGGATCAGTTCCATCTCGTCTTTCATGTCTGAAAACCCGTACTTTTCATACAGTGGACGACCTGCCGCGGTCGCTTCAAGGGAAACGGAAGCGATCCCTTTTTCCCGGGCATCCCGGACCAGCAGGTCCAGTGTGTGAAAGGCGATCCCCCTCCTTCTGTACTCAGACCGGGTGTACATATTCATGATATATCCTTTTCTGCCGGTCACGTTATGACAGGTCGGCATGACCCGGTAATAGCTAATCCCCCCTGCACCGATGAACCGATCCTGATCAAAAACCAGCAGGGCGGTATGTGTTCCATCGGCAAGCGCCTGCTCGTAATACGCACGGGATCGCTTTTCGACTTCACGCATATCCGCGCCGTCTGTCAGTCCGTTGGCCGCACGCAGCACTTCGATCCGCGTCCTTACCAGAAGATCGATATCCCCCGCCGTAGCTTTTCTGAATTCTATCCCATGTAATGGCTCTTTCACGCTGATACCTCACGATCAGGATAATACCAAGTCGCCCGTCCATGCCGCCCGGGTCATCGAGCGGTCGCCCACAGCGATTATAGCAGAACCGGGAGATTTTCGGAAGACATCCGGCGTTACAAGTATCTCCGATCCGGTGTCGACACCGTACCGGACCGGCTGACCCTCGCCTGTTTTCCGTCTCCGCAGGATCTGTCAAAGCAAAACGACGGCCCTGCCACCGGGAACGGGAGCAGGGCACGCAGCAGGATAAAGATCTCTGTTTTACAGCCGGCACTCGAGCTTTTCGAGCGCGTCCGTCACGAAGCCATAGATGTAATCCACGGCCTGGTCGACGGGCACGTGCTCCTTCACGGCCTTGTCGCGGGTCGCGATCTCGATGGTGCCGTTCTTCAGGCCCTTGGGGCTCACCACCGCGCGCAGCGGCACGCCGAACAGATCGGCATCGGAGAACATGACGCCGGCGGAGACGCTGCGGTCGTCCCACAGCACCTCGATGCCGCGCTTCTGGAGCGCGTCATAGAGCTTCTGGCTGATCTCGGCCACCTCAGGCTGGTCGGCGCGCAGCGAGCAGATCTGAACGTGCCAGGGCGCGATGCTCATGGGCCAGATGGGGCCGTAGTCGTCCCGGTGCGCCTCGCACACGGAAGCCGCCAGGCGGCCGACGCCGATGCCGTAGCAGCCCATGATCGGATGATTCAGGCTGCCGTCCTGGTCCACGTAGGTCATGTTCATGCTCTCGGTGTACTTGGTGCCCAGCTGGAAGATGTTGCCCACCTCGATGCCGCGGCTGGTGTAGATGTGGGGCTTGCCACACTTCGGGCAGATGCCGCCGTCGATAGCCTTGGCCACGTCCACGTAGTCCACGTTGCCCACGTCCCGGGCGATGTTGAAGCCCACGTAGTGCATGTCGTCCTCGCAGGCCCCGGTGGCGAACCACTCGATGCCCTTGAGGCTGTTGTCGTACACCACGGTCACGCCCTCGGGCAGGCCGATGGGGCCGGTGAAGCCGGCGTGGATGCC
>JAFRMB010000060.1 GCA_017430945.1 Clostridia bacterium
GAGTAGAAATACGCGAAGAAGATGATCAGCAGGAGGTAGATGATCGCATAGGGGATGGTGTTCGTCTTGGCCCAGACGCTGTCCTGGTGGCCGGTGAAGGCCGCGATCGTCGCCGGGATGGACGAAATGGAGGAGGCGAAGATGATGGGCATGACGCCGGACATGTTCACCTTCATCGGAAGGTGCGTGGACTGGCCGCCGTACATCTTGCGTCCCACGACTCTCTTGGCGTACTGGACGGGGATCCTGCGCTCGGCGTCGTTGACGAAGACGATGAGCACGATCAGCGCCAGCGCGCCGAGGAACACAAGCAGCGCCGCCCACCAGGACAGCGAGCCGTTCGCCACGTTCTGGATCGTGGTGATGACGCTGTTGGGGAAGCGGGAAATGATGCTTGCGAAGAGGATGATGGAAATGCCGTTGCCGACGCCGAACTCGGTGATCTGCTCACCCAGCCACATGATCAGGGCGGAGCCCGAAGTGAAGGTCAGGATGATGATGATCGCGGCCCAGACGCTCTGAGAGGCCTCGGCGACGATGATGCCGTTGTTCTTCATCAGCATGTAGTAGCCGAAGCCCTGCAGCAGGCCGATGGCCACCGTGGAATAACGGGTGATGGAGGCGATCTTCTTTCTGCCTTCCTCGCCCTCTTCCTTGCTCATGCGCTCCAGCGCGGGGATCGCGATGCACAGCAGCTGGATGATGATGGACGCGTTGATATAGGGCTGGATGGACAGCGCGAAGATCGTCGCGTTCGAGAAGGAGCCGCCGGACATGGCGTCAAGCAGGCCCAGCGCGGTATTCTGCAGATACGCGAAATACTGGCGGAGCAGCTCGGTGTTGACGAAGGGCACGGGGATCGCGTTGCCGATACGATACAGCAGAACGATCAGAAGGGTGAAGAGAATCTTTTTGCGGATCTCTTCGATCCTCCAGGCGTTGCGTAAAGTCTGAAGCACTTAGATCACCTCTGCCTTTCCGCCGGCCGCCTCTATCTTCTGTTTCGCGGTTTCGGAGAAAGCAGCAGCCTTGACAGTCACTTTCTTGGTGAGTTCGCCGTTGCCGAGGAACTTCACGCCGTACTTGCACTTGGAAAGGATGCCCGCGTCAAGCAGAGCCTGCGCGTCGACGACGGAGCCGTCGTCAAATTTGTTGAGGACATCGACGTTCAGCGCATCCAGCGGCTTGGCGAAGATGTTGTTGAAGCCGCGCTTGGGGATGCGGCGGGCCAGAGGCATCTGGCCGCCTTCGAAGCCGATACGGGTGCCGCCGCCGCTGCGGGCCTTCTGACCCTTGTGACCGCGTCCGGCAGTCTTGCCGTTGCCGGTCGCATGGCCTCTGCCCTTGCGCTTGTCGACATGGGTGGAGCCGGCAGCCGGAGAAAGATCGTTGATATACATTCTCTTTGCCCTCCTTATTCTTCTTCGACCTTCAGCAGATAGCCGATCTTGGCGATCTTGCCGCGGGTCTGGGGGTTGTCGGGCTGTACGGTCTCGTTGCCGATCTTGTGCAGACCGAGGGAGTAGGCAGTCGCGATATGGCTGTCGAGTCTGCCGTTGAGGCTCTTGACGAGCTTGATCTTGAGATTAGCCATGTTGCGCCTCCTTAGCCCTGAACTTCTTCAGGAGTCTTGCCTCTGACGGCGGCGACCTGAGAGGCGTCGCGCAGAGACTTCAGGCCCTGCATCGTCGCAGCCACGACGTTGGCGGGGTTGTTGGTGCGCAGGCACTTGGTACGGATGTTCTTGATGCCGGCAGCCTCAACGACCGCACGCACGGCGCCGCCGGCGATCACGCCGGTGCCTCCGGGGGCGGGCTTGAGCAGAACGCGGCCGGCGCCGAACGCGCCGATGACCTCGTGCGGGATGGTGGTGCCCTGCAGGGTGACGGTGGTGATGTTCTTCTTGGCGTCCTCAAGGCCCTTGCGGATGGCCTCGGAGACTTCGCTCGCCTTGCCCATGCCGTAACCGACGCGGCCCTTGCCGTCGCCGACCACGCACAGAGCGGAGAACTTGGCCACGCGGCCGCCCTTGACGGTCTTGCTGACGCGGTTGAGGGAAAC
>JAFRMB010000061.1 GCA_017430945.1 Clostridia bacterium
CTGCGTGGCGTCGATGAGCATGAGCGCCACGTCGCAGCGGTCGATGGCGGCCAGCGCGCGCACGATGGAGTAGCGCTCCAGCGACTGGTATTCGATGGCGCGCTTGCGGCGGATGCCGGCGGTGTCGATGATCACGTAATCCTGGCCGTCCGCGTCGGTGAACCGGGTGTCGATGGCGTCGCGCGTGGTGCCGGCGATGTCCGACACCATCACGCGGTCCTCGCCCAGGATGCGGTTGACCAGGCTGGACTTGCCCACGTTGGGCTTGCCGACCACGGCGATCTGTATGGCGCTCTCCTCGGTCTGCTCGTCTTCCGGGTCGGGGAAGCTCGCGCACAGCTCCTCCAGCAGGTCGCCGAAGTTGAGCAGGTTCACGCTGGATACGCCGATGGGATCGCCGATGCCCAGGTTGTAGAATTCGTAGATGTTGTCCATCTGCCGGATGTTGTCGACCTTGTTGACCACCAGCATCACCGGCTTGCCGGATCTGCGCAGCATGTTGGCCACGTCCTCGTCATCTGCGGTCAGGCCGGCCTTGCCGTCCACGAAGAACAGGATGACGTCGCAGGTCTCGATGGCGATCTCCGCCTGGCGGAGCATCTGGGAGAGCAGCGGGTCGTCCGAGTTGGGATCGATGCCGCCGGTGTCGATCAGCGTGAAGCGGTGATTCTGCCATTCGCAGTCGGCGTACACGCGGTCGCGCGTCACGCCCGGGGTATCCTCCACGATGGCGATGCGTTTGCCCACCATCTGGTTGAAGAAGGTCGATTTGCCGACGTTGGGGCGGCCAACGATGGCAACGAGCGGTTTGGTCATGTTTGTTTCCTCCAAGTTGGCGGCGTTTTGCGGGCCGGCGGAGCGCGCCGTACAGGCGGCTACGAACGGGATGCCGACCGGCGGTCGCGCAGCGCAAGGATCGCGTTCAAAAGGTCCTCGCCCCGACGGCCCACGGGCACCACGGGCTTGCCGAGGGCTCCGATGACCTGGGGAAGGGTGGTGTCATCCAGGAACCTGTCGTCGTTCTGCCTGAGCATGACTTCCGTGATCATGATCGCGTCACAGTCGACGCCCTGCAGCTGGCCCATCAGGTCGCCGCCGGTGATGAGCCCGGACACGGTGACCGTTGGGCCGAACCAGGTGTTTTCCAGACCGTAGACATCGATCTGCGCGCCGGCCACGGGACGGCGTGCCAGCATGTCGCGGATGAAGCCTTCGGCGGACCTGCCGCAGGCGATGGCCAGGCGAACGGGGGGACCCTCGTGCCGCGAGACCGCGCCTTCGGCGTCCGCCCATGCTTCGTTGTATTCCGTGTCCAGGAGCCGAAGCAAGCCCACGCCGTCGTCGATCTGGTCGTAATCCTCGTAGGCCTCGTCCGGCGGGATGGGCCAGCCGGCCTGGAGGTAGAATTCGTCTGACGGGAACACGAAGCGGGTGCCCCTTGAGGCCAGCAGCTTTGCGCGCCAGCGCTCGGCGATCTCCAACACGGCCCGCGCCTCAGGCCGGGTATAGGGGTGCAGGTCGTAAAGGCCCTCCCGGTGGCCGGTCAGGCCAACGGGCACCAGTGCCAGCGAGCGCGCGCCGGGGATGCGCGAGAGCTCGTCAACGGTGCGCTCCAGTGCGTCGCCGTCGTTGATGCCGGGGCAGAGCACGCACTGGCAGTGGAAATCGATGCCGCCGTCGGAGAGCGTTTGCAGCTGCCGCATGAGCCGCGCGGCGCGGGGCGTGCCCAGCACGCGGGTCCTCAGATCCGGATCGGTGCAGTGGACCGAGATGTAGAGCGGCGAGGCGTGGCGCTCGACGATGCGCCGGATCTCCTGATCGGGCACGTTGGTCAGCGTCACATAGTTGCCCATCATCAGGCTCATGCGCCAATCGTCGTCCTTGACGCGCATGGTGTCGCGCGCATCGGCGGGCAGCTGATCCACGAAGCAGAACAGGCACTTGTTGCAGCAAAGACGGGTGCCGGACATCATCGGCGATGAGAATTCGAGGCCCAGCGGAGCGTATTCGTCCTTGCGGATGTCGAGGTCGAGCTTCCGTTCGCCGCGGAGCACCCGGACCCTCAAGCGGCGCTCCGCCGTGAGGGCCTGGTAGTCGATGAAATCCAGGATCACCTGGCCGTTGATCGCCGCGAGCCGGTCTCCGGCGCGAATGCCGGCGCGGGCGGCGGGGCTGTGCGGTTCGACGGCGGTGATGATGTGCGACATGGTGCCTCCCGGGATCGATCGAAACTCACCCAATTTACTCTTAATCCATTATACTACCCGGTCATGCGTTGCGTCAACCGATATCGCGTAAATCGCATCCCGTCGTGACAAATACTGCACCGGAGCAGGCATGAAATGACAATAGTTAACGCAGAATTGCTTGAGCGGACGGCCGTAAGGATTATATAATAAGATGATAAACGAAACCAATGGGTAAAAAAGATCCAAGATCAGGAGGTTGGAAGAGATGCAGAAGTACGTGTACCTTTTCAGCGAAGGCAACGCGACCATGAGGAACCTGCTCGGCGGCAAGGGCGCCAATTTGGCTGAGATGACCGCGCTGGGCATGCCCGTTCCGCAGGGCTTCACCGTGACCACGGAGGCGTGCACCCGCTACTATGAGGACGGCAAGACCATCGGCGCCGACATCCAGGCGCAGATCGACGAGGCCCTGGCGAAGATCGAGGCGCTCAACGAGAAGAAGTTCGGTGACGCCAAGAACCCGCTTTTGGTCTCCGTGCGCTCCGGCGCCCGCGCTTCCATGCCGGGCATGATGGACACGATCCTCAACCTGGGCATCAACGACGAGGTCGCCGCCGGCCTGATCGCCGGAAACCCCGATCCCAAGTTCGAGCGCTTCGTGTATGACAGCTATCGCCGCTTCATCCAGATGTTCTCCGACGTCGTCATGGAGATCCCGAAGAAGACCTTCGAGGTCATCATCGACGAGCTGAAGGAGCGCAAGGGCGTCAAGAACGACATCGACCTGGATGTCGACGACATGAAAGAGCTGGTCGCCCGCTTCAAGGCGTATTACAAGGAGCAGAAGGGCGAGGACTTCCCGTCCGATCCCTATCAGCAGATGATGGAGGCCGTGAAGGCGGTGTTCCGCTCCTGGGACAACCCCCGCGCCAATGTGTATCGCCGCATGAACGACATCCCCTACTCCTGGGGCACGGCCGTCAACGTGATGCCCATGGTGTTCGGCAACCTGAACAACCGCTCCGGCACCGGCGTGGCCTTCACCCGCAACCCCGCCACCGGCGAGAAGAAGC
>JAFRMB010000009.1 GCA_017430945.1 Clostridia bacterium
CCGTGTAGCCGCGGGCCGCGGGCGGCGCGTCCTCCGGATCGCTCACCCTCGGTCCGGCGGGCGCCGGACGCCTATACGGCAGGTGATTGCATATTTCATCCCGTACCGGCGACCACCGGTCGCCATCTCCACGCCGTCTCCGAGGACCCGTGGCGGGCACTGCTCGCCGCTACGACGGATGTGTTTTCCCTGTACCTGCGACTATCGGTCGCCACGCCCCGTAGGGACGCCATAATTGGCGTCCGCCCGTCGCCATTGATCTGCCGCGCAACGAAACAGGCATGGTGCCGGATCGGGCAGCCCCTTGCCTCTCCTTTCAGGGGAGGTGGCCCGCAGGGCCGGAGGGGTCGCGTCTCCAGCTTCCCCGCAGGGCCGCCTATCCCATCCCGCCATCTGAACGGATCCAGGGACGCGGACGCCGATCATGGCGTCCCTACGGCCCCACGTCATTGCACATCCGTGCAGCCGCGGGCAGCGGGCGGCGAGTCCTCCGGATCGCTCGCCCTCGGTCCGGCTGGCGCCGGACGCCTATACGGCAGGTGATCGCGTATTTCATCCCGTACCGGCGACCATCGGTCGCCACCTCCGCGGGTCCGTTCCGATCTCCGGCACAAAAAAGACCGTGAGGCCTGCAAAGGCCCCACGATCCACCGCCGGGTGTTTTGAAACAGCCGATCGAAGACGGGGGAGACATCGCGTCTCCCCATGACCTTCATCGGCTTTTGCCGTCCGCATCAGATCGCGGGGCCGCGAGCGTCCCGTCGCCTATGGGCGCCGCTATTTCAACAGCCTTCGCAACAGCTTGCCGTTGAAGCTTCTCGGTATGGTCTCGATGGTCTCGATACTGACCGGTACCTTGTAGCCCTCCAGCCTTTCGCTCATGAAGGCGTGGAGCGCCGCGCGATCGACCGTGCCGCCCTTCTCGATCTGTATGAACAGCTTTGGCGCGCTTCCCTTGTACGGATCGGGCACCGGGACGGCTGCGCAGTCGACCACCCCGGGAAACTGACGGGCCGTGCGCTCGATCTCCTCCGGCGAGACCTTGTTGCCGCCGATGTTGATGACGTCGCCCTTCCTGCCCAGCAGTATGATGTCGCCGTCGGCGTCCATATAGGCCTCGTCGCTGGAATAGACCACGCCGCCCGCCATGGCCAAACGGGTCTCTTCCTCATCCCGCCAGTAGCCCGACATATTCATCGCTCCGGCGCAGGCGATGAGGCCCGTGCGCTGCGGGGAGGTCGGGATCGGTTGTCGCATTTCGTCCACGAAGAATATGTATGCGTTGCAGGTGGGCCTGCCGATGCAGCTTGCCTTGGCGCCGGGGCGGTTGAAGTCGTAGATGGCCGTGCAGCCACTCTCCGTGCTGCCGTAGAAGTTGTACAACCGCGTGCGGGGCAGTTGACGGCAGATCTCGGCCCGGTCCTCGTCGCGCATGGGCGCCGCGCCGAACTGTATGTAGCGCAGCCTGTCTCCGTATCCTGCCAGTTTGCCCCGGGACAGCTTGAGCACCACGGTCAGCGCGGCGGGCACCAGGTCCAGGGCGTTGACGCCATAGGCGTCCATGTTGGACATGAACCGCTGCATGTCCATGACGCTGCCCAGCAGCACCACGCTTGAGCCGTTGACCATATTGGCGTAATAGCGCCGCAGCCCATGTGAGTGGTTCATGGGCGACGGGATCATCTCTACGTTGTCGGGCGCCATCTCCACCCCGCGGATCACGTTCTGCGCCAGCGCGATGTCGTTTGCGTGGGTCAGCACGATGCCCTTCTCTTTTCCGGTGGTGCCGGTGCTGAACAGGATCTCGCTCACATCGCCCGCCGCGGGCCAGTCGCCCCTGTAGGCGGCCCCGCCGCTGTCGAGGTCCGCATAGGCAAAGCGCCGCGCGATCGACAGGCCGTCCACATTGCAGGCGACCACGGCCGCGGCATCGACCCTTTCTGCGATGGCGGAGATCTTTTCCGGCGGGCTGTTGCGCTCCAGTGGCACGAAGATGGCCCCGATGCGCTGGAGCGCCAACTCCGTCGCCAGGTAGTCGATGCTTTGGCGCGCCTCCACCACCACCCGATCTGTGCGGGCGATGCCCGCCCTGTGGAAATATCCGGCCAGCCGGGCGATCCTGTCGGCATACGCCCGATAGCTGATCTGCCCCGCGTCGTCCGCAAGGCAGAGCTTTTCCGGATCCGCCTGGGCATGGTGAAAGACGGCCTCGACGATGGAATCGAACATGGTCTCGCGCTCCTTTGCGATGCTATCGGCGCTGCGTGTCGTACAGTGCGTAATACAGCCGGTCCCACAGCTGGCCGTAGCCGGGAGATGAGGGGCTGACCGGCCTCGGCAGAGGGTTGGGGGTGTCGATGGCCACCTTGCCGCCCGGCTGCATGAGCATCAGTCGGGTGCCCAGCACGATGCCCTCCTGGATATTGTGGGTAATGAATATGACGGTGCACCCCTCCTCCCGGGAGATGGTCAGCATCTCCTGCTGGAGGGTGTTGCGGGTGATGGCGTCCAGCGCCGCGAAGGGCTCGTCCATCAGTATGATGGCGGGCTTCAGCGCCAGCGCCCGGGCGATGGCCACCCGCTGCTTCATGCCGCCGGAGAGCTGATAGGGATAGTCCTTCTCATGGCCGGACATCTTGACCTTTTTGAGCACCTCGGAGGTGATGGCCTTCAACTGCTGCCGCTCCTTTATGCCCTGACGCTTCAGCGCGAACTGTATATTCTTCTCCACTGTCAGCCAGGGGAACAGCTGGTTGAAATCCTGGAACACCATGATGCGGTTCGTGCCGGGCCCGGTGATCCGCCGGCCATCCACCGTGATGCTGCCCTGATACCGTTCGAACCCCGCGATGCAGCGCAGCAGCGTGGTCTTGCCACAACCGGACGGCCCGAGGATGCACAGGAATTCGCCCTGGCGGACCTCGAAGCTCAGATCCTCGATGACGGCCTGCTCGCTGCTGTCGTCGTCATAGATCTTCGACAGGCCTTCTATCTTCAACAGCGTGCTCATAGCTTTCGCATCCCCCATTTGACGATGGTGCGCTTTTCGACGGGGACCAGTATGCCGTATTGTACCACCAGGCCGATGATGACGATGACCACCAGCGTGGCGTACATCTCGGCGTTGTTCATATTGGTGCGCATCTGATTGATGTACATGCCGATGCCCGGTGCGGCGGCGATGCCGAAGATCATCTCCGCGCTGATGAGGCCGCGCCACGCCCGCGCCCAGCCCACCTTGAGACCGGACACGATGTAGGACATGGCGGCGGGGAAGTAGACGTCCAAAAGCATGCGCCCCCGGGAGAGGCCCAGGTTGCGTCCCGCTTCCACATAGATCTTGGGCACGGAATGGAAGCCGTCGATCAGGTTGCGGGACATGGGCCAGATCACAGAATGTACCACCAGGAACACGATCACCCCGGGATTCACCCCGAAGATGATGATGACCACGGGCAGCAGCGCCACGCCCGGCAGCAGGTCGGCCACCGCCACCACGAGGCTGTAGATGTTCTCAAAGCCCCGACTGACCATGCACAGTCCGGAGAACACGAAGGCCAGCAGGATGCCGAGGCCCATGCCCCTCAGCAGCAGCGCCAGGGAGTTTATGAGGTACACCCACAGGGATACCCCCGCGTAGCCCTGCACGAAGTTCTTCACAAACGCCGCACCGATGGTCTCCAGCCGGGGGAATATGATCTCCGAGCGCGCACCGAACACGTGGGCCCGGGCGACGATCTCCCATGCCGCCAGGATCACGGCGACGAATATCAGTTTCTCGATCACGCCGCGAAGGGGCGGTTTTCTGTTCATACCGATCATTCCTTTTCATGCTGAACGCGGACGGTGCGCATTACCGTCCGCGATTGTATCGTTGATCGTGTCGATCAGTCGCCGGTCACGTTGTCGAACACGAGATCGGCGTATTCGCCGGGATCGGCCTCGATGAAGGCGTTCTCATACATGAACGCGGCCATGTCCGCCACCCCGCGGGTCTCGGGGGAATAGCTGCCCATCTGGAGATAGCGCAGCTCGTCCTCCGGGCTGTTGCCGTCGTACTGGCAGGTCAGATCAGCGGTGGCTTCAAGGTCGTTGTTGACGTAGTCGATGGCCTGGGTCACGCCCTCGCATAGCGCCCTGTACAGCTCGGGCCGGTCGTCGTGCAGATCGATGGCGGCCACACCCACGATGAAGGAGTTCTCCTTGGGCCAGGAATCCGCGATGGCGTTGACCTCGTAGAAACCATCGGTCTCCCGTTCGCGATAGATGTAGGGATTGGTGGTCAGATGAAGCGACAGGGATCCTGTCATCAGCGCATTCATTCCGTCGGGGTGCTTCATGGCCACCAGGTTGGCGTCCAGCGCGTGGGCGTCGAAGCCGTTCTGAGCCAGAGCCCTGGCGAGTATGATGTGCTGGATGGAGCCGATGTTCACCAGCGCGATCTGGGTGTCGGTGCCCACGATGTCGCCGAGGCTCTTGATCTCCGGGTCGCTGGTCATCATGCCGTGCTCCTGGCCGGACAGATTGGTGAAGATCTTATAGCCCACGTTCTTGGAGATGCCGGTGATGGCCGGACCCACGCCCATGAAACCAACGTCGACGGTGCCGGACATGACGCCCGTGTTGATGTCTGCGCCGGAACTCATCTGGACCCACTCGATCTCAAGCGATCCGTTCGTGGCTTCGGCGTAGGCCTTCTCGATGAGCTCCTCCGATTGCGCAACGATCACCGGTGCGTAGGCCAGGCCGTACTGGTAAGCGATGGTCAGGTGGGCGGGTCCTTCGGCAACGGCGACGCCGGCCAACAGCAGAGCGGCGGCCAGCAGGATTGTCATCAGCTTCTTCATATGCGTGATCCTTCCTTCCTTATGATTCACTGCAGTTCTTCCACCATGGCCCACATGGCCTCGACGGATTCAAAGTTCTCCGGGCGTATGTATTCCATCGTGATGGATATGTCGAACATCTCCTCCAGGTTGGAGATGATGCCCACCACCGCCAGCGAATCCAGGCGGCCCTGGGTCATGAGGTGCTTTTCGCTCGCGAAGTCGATGTAGGGGAATTCCCGCTTCAGCATTTCGAGGATCTGTTCCATGGTCGTGTCTCCTTTGCTAGAATTGTTCGTAGATGAACGTGCTGCCGTAGCCGTGTCCATACATGCCGAAGACTATGATGGCGAACAGACAGGCGAAGATGAGCGCCCAGCGCAGGACAAGGCTTCGCCTGCTGAGCGTTTCCCGGAGCGGTGCGCGCTCCTGTGCCGCGTCTACCGCGAACAGCACCAGCACGGAGATCAGCGACATGACGAGGTGGTCGGCGCTCATGGCATAGTTCCTCGGCTCCACCAGCGCCTTGAATGAAAAGTCCAGTGGCAGCATCGCGCGGAAATAGGACAGCGCCGCGCCCAGGCTGCGCGCCCGGAAAAACACCCGGCCCACGCAGCACAGTGTAAAGGTGCGCAGCATCTGCCAAAGCCGCCAGAGCCGCCATTCCGTGTCGATCCCCAGCTTGCGGTTTGCGGCTGTGAACGTCGGTTCGAACACGTTGCTGCCGATCAGCAGCGCCGCGTGGAACAGCCCCCACACCACGTACTTCCAGGCCGCGCCGTGCCAGATGCCGCTGATCAGCCATACCACCAGTATGGGAAAACAGCTGCCCAACAGCTCCGCCGGTCGCCTCCAGCCCCGTTTTGCCCAGCTGCGCCGGGTGTTCTTGACGAAGGCCGAGGTGGACACCGGGAAATACACGTAATCCTTGAACCACTCCATCAGCGACATGTGCCAGCGTCGCCAGAATTCGCCCATGGTCCTTGAAAAGTACGGATGGTCGAAATTCTTTCGCAACCGGATGCCCAGCATCTCCGAGACGCCGGACACGATGTCGATACAGCCCGAGAAGTCCGCGTAAATCTGTATGGAGTAGGCCGCGACCGACAGGATCAGCACGAAACCCCGCCCTTTGTGCCAATGGGAGAACGCGGTGTCGACCAACATTCCCAGCCGATCGGCAACGACCATCTTTTTGAAGAAGCCCCAAAGCGCGAGTTCAGCGCCGAACACGAGGTTCTTCGCTTCGAAGGCCACGCCGCCGCTGATCTGATCCCGGAACTCATTGAAGCGGTCGATGGGGCCCTGGACCACATGGGGGAAGTAGGCCAGGAACGCCGCGTAATCCACGAAGCTCCGCTCTGCTGGAAAGCGCCGCCAGTACACGTCCAGCAGATAGCCCAGCGCCATGAACGTGTAGAAGGATATGCCCAGAGGCAGGATCATCCGGAAGATCGGGATCTGCGGCAGCCGTAGCGCACCCAGCGCCAGGTTCAGATTTTCCGTCAGAAACGCCGAGTATTTGCACAGCACCAACAGGGCGATGACGATCGCCATACCGATGCGCAGCACGCTTTTTGCCCGCACCCTGGCATCGGTGCGGATCTGCTTTTTTTGAGCGGGCTCCGCGCAGGTGGCCAATCGTTCGTCACAAGCCGCATAGATGTCGCTGATCTGCCGCGCCGCAAAGAACGTCGTCAACATCGCCGCAAGAAGAAAGGGGATACAGCCGAGGCCCGCGGCGGCGTAGAACGCCAGGTTTGCCAAAGCCAGAACCAATGTCTGCCACCTGCGCCCCACGGTGTAGTAGACGGTCAGCACCACGGCGGTGAAGCTCAGGAACTGAAGCGAATGATAGTTCATGAGATACGCCCGCAAAAGCGGTCATCGCGGCTCGACACCGGCATAATCAAAATCGCCATAACAGATCTCCCCGTTCCTCTCCCGCCAGGGTACGACGGTGTAACGCGCGCCCTCCGGGGGCATCGTGTCTTCATAGTCAGTCCCCTCGACGTCGCCCAAACGTTCCCACGCGCCTGCCTCGCCTGTCTTGCGGTATATGGCGTAGCCTTCGGCGCCTGTCACGGCATCCCACCACACACTGCCGTCTTTGGCCGCCGTGATGCTCTCGGGCTTGATCAGCGTGTGATCCCGGTGCGCCGTGTCCCACTCGATGTCCAGCGTCCACGGCGCTGCGATGCCTGAATAGCGTTCCCAGGCGGTGTCCCAGCTCTCATAGCCGTCGCGGCCCCGCTTATCCTTCATTCCATAGTGACTGATCAGGTACCGGCACAGATAGCCCGTGAATTTGATCGAGCCATGTATGTTTGTATGAAAGCCGTTGTAGTAATCCTGAGTCAGATCCAGTCCGATCTCATCTTCGAGACCTGCCATGTCCAGCACGGGGTAACCTCTGCCGCGGATCATATCGCATACCGTGTTGATCCTTCCCTGTGTGGTCTCCGAGTCCTCCTTGCGGGGCACGACCACGAACAACACCCTTATGCCCTCGCGGCTGCAGTAGTCCAACAGCCCGGTCACTGCGTTTGTAAGGGCCTGCGGGATCCCGGCCCGGCTCTCATATATGTGGCGGTCGGAAATATCCATGGCCATGGAGGAGTCGAGATGGCGCTCGTAGGTGGGCGCGCCTTTCAACCCGTTCAGGGTCGGCAGCGGGCCATTCAGGAGCCTGTGGAGCCACAGCTCTCTGTTCCGCAGCCAGGGGAATTTGAACTCCAGTTTGTCGATCTCGCTGTAATCCAGAAGATCGGCCAGGTATTCCGTCAGTTCTGACTTGAGTTCGGAATCCGGCATGAAGCTCACCAGATAATGGATGGAGGTCGCGTCCAAGTCGTCCGCCTCCACGCCGTTGACATTCACGATGAACAGCGCGTCGGGCTGTGTCTTGCGCGTCTCGCGTATGAGGTATTCCGTCGCGCAGAAGGGCTGAGAGGCACTGGCGTATGGATAGACTGTCAGGCCATAACGGTTCCAGGCCGCCGGGGCGTTCCAGAAGGTGTAACAATTGCTGGAGCCCAGGTAGACGGCATCGAGACTGTTTTCCGACTCATGATAGAATCCGCCGATGGTCTGATAGTTCCTGTAATCCGGGAAATACCTCAGTGTTCGTGCCATCAAACCAAACAACACCGCAAAAATCGCGCCGAATGCGGCACACTTTGCGAAAACAGGCATCACATTTTTCATCGATCCTCTGCGCGATGTCGATTGATCGCACAACTCCTCATTAAACATAATATGGATCGATACTTAAAGAATCCTGAATCGGTGTGCGGCGCGTGTAAAGAAATGATTACAAACACCTTTTGTTTGACAGATCATGGTTTTGTTCAGGTTTTTTTAAGCCTCATGTATTATCATATATCATGGGTTGTTATCGGGAAAAGCGACGGTGCAGTTGAAAGAAGGAAAAGAGAAATGAAGGTTTTGGTCGTGGAAGATGATCGGGATATGAACAGGATCGTATCCCGACATTTGTCCGCCTGCGGTTTCACTGTCGAAGCGTGTCAGGTCGGGAACGAGGCGAGATCCAGGCTGAATGACGAGCGATTCGATGTCATCGTCATGGACATCTCGCTTCCGGATGACAATGGCCTGGAGATCATCCGCTGGATGCGGCGCAAGGGGATCAATTCCGCGGTGATCCTGCTTACGGCAAAGGATTCTGTCTCGGACCGCGTCGTCGGGTTGGATTCCGGTGCCGACGACTACATTACCAAACCCTTTTCGCTGGAGGAACTCTCTGCACGGGTGCGGGCGCTCACCCGCCGCATGACGGAGAACAAGGACAACATCTATCAGATCGGGGATCTTACGCTGGACATAAAGCGAAGGACCGTGACGCGGGGCGGAGAAGCCATAGACCTGAGCCTTCGGGAATTTGCCATACTGGAATACCTGATCCGCAACTCGGGTATCGTGCTCACCCGGGAGCAGATCGAACAATACATCTGGAATTACGACTATATCGGCAATTCAAATATCGTCGAGGTCTACATCAGCAGCCTGCGCAAAAAGATCGATGCCGGTCATGAACAAAAACTGATCCACACCGTTCGATCGGTCGGTTATACCATCAGGGAGCAAGAGCCATGAGTTTTATCAAACACGATTCCATCAAATTCCGCATCGCGGTGTGGTATCTGGCGTTCATCGTGCTGATAGGGACGAGCCTGGTGGGCGTGCTGGTATTCAGCCAGCGAATATCATCCGAGAAATACTATGCCGAGTTGCTCGCTCGCGCCCTGGATGAGACGGCCGAGGCATTCCATACTCTGGACGATGTGTCGGATCTGGAGTTGCGGCTCGATTACGGTGCGCACATCGCCGTGCTGGACGGGGATGGCGAGCTCATTGCCGGCGAACGGAGCTTCGAACTGAAACCGTGGCACGAAAAACTGAATCTCATCCGGGAGAAGCATGATGAATTCCTGTACATCCAGGACAGATATCTCGAGCTGGACGACAGCACGGGTGTATGGCTGCGGGCATACATCTCTTCGTTCCTCATCGATCGCTACAACCACACCATCACAGTGGCACTGCTGCTTGTGCTGCCCGCGCTGTTCCTGGCAGTGGCGCTGGGAGGATACATGCTGACGAAGCGCATCTTCAGGCCTCTGGATGACATCATCAGTACGGCGGAAGCCATCACGACCAGTTCCGATCTCCAGCAGCGGATCCCCGCCGGGAGTCGACAAGACGAGGTCCATCGACTTGCCAATGCGCTCAACGGCATGCTCGCGCGCCTGGAACGGTCCATAGACGCGGAAAAGCAGTTCATCTCTGATGCTTCCCACGAACTGCGTACGCCCCTGAGCGTGATCCGTTCCCAGAGTGAGTTCGCGTTGAGGAAAGATGCCGACCTGCAAGAAAAAGACGCTGCGCTCGAGATCATACACGAGCGCAGCGTGAGTACAGGTCAGATGCTTTCCCACTTGCTGTTTCTTTCGAGAATGGATTTCGAAAAGGTCGCCCTGAACATAGAGCATGTCGATCTTTCCGAGTTGACCGAACGCATCGCACAGGAGATGGAAGTCGCTGCTGCCAAACATTCGATCACCGTCATCAAGCAGATCGCGAATGGCGTCTGCTGTGATTGTGACGAGCTGTTGATCATAAGGCTGGTTTCCAACCTGATGGAGAACGCGATCCATTATGGCCGCGAGGGTGGGTATGTCCGGCTCGAGCTCGCGTCGGATCCGGGCTTTGTCGTTCTGCGCGTGCGCGACAATGGGATCGGCATATCGAAGAAGGACCTGCCCAGGATCTGGCAGCGCTTCTACCAGGCGGATAAATCAAGGACGCGCGATCACGGCTTTGGCCTTGGCCTTTCGATCGTACGTTGGATCGTCGATGCGCACAATGGCAGGATCGACGTGGATAGCGTGTTCCGGGAGGGGACGTGTTTTACCGTCCGCTTGCCGGTCCACGCCGACAAGGCGTCGGACACGACGATATGATGCCCGCTACGCCCCGTCCGCGGCTCAGCCGCCCGCGGCCATGTCGAAGATCAGGGGCACCGTTTCGGAATAGCAGTCGACGTGGTCCTCGTCGTCCAGGTACACGTAGGCCACGTAGTCGTACACGCACTGGTCGTTCACCGCGTGGCCGGCGTCCAGCACGATCGTGCTCGTATCGGACAGGACCGACGCGTTGCTGACCGACAGCACCTCCTGCGGCTCGGCGGTCTCCACGGCGTCCGTCACGCATACCTCGATGCGCACCGGCACCTTCGGCCCGACGTTGTAGGTGGCGAACACCTTTGCCTTGATCTCGTAGCCGTCGGGCCATTCCCCGGTCGCCGGGTTCGGGCACGGGGTCAGCAGGTCCACGTCCAGCGACACGTCCTCCAGCGGCGCGCCCTCCTCGGGTTCATCGTCGACGCCATCGGGCTTCGGTTCGTCGCCGGGCATCTCGCCCGGGCCGGGGCCGTCGTCGATGCCGTCGGGCACCGGTTCGTCGCCGGGCATCTCATCGGGGCCGGGGCCGTCGTCGTCGATGCCGTCGGGCACCGGTTCGTCGCCGGGCATCTCATCGGGGCCGGGGCCGTCGTCGTCGATGCCGTCCGGCACCGGCTCGTCGCCGGGCATCAGTTCATCCGCGCCCGCCATGACGTCTTCGATCGCGGTGGCCGCGGGCGGCTCCGCCATCGAGAAGCGTATCTCGACGGGCTGGGTGGTCAGATCCGGCCGCTCTTTGGAATAGCCCTCGAACTCGAAGGTCCAGCCGCCGTCGGTCATATCCTCCTCGTTCATCGTGACGTAGTAGTTCAATACGTTGAGCGTGCTGCTCTTGGCGGGGGCGTCGTTGGAGCGCCATTCCTCGGCGCCCTTCAACCGGTAGCGGTACGTGTACGCCTCCGGGGGGTTGTTGCCCTTGTACTGCAGCACGAGGTGGACGAGCTGCTTCTCGCCGATCGCGGTGACCGGCGAACTGCTGTCCGGCTTCGCCAGGAACGTCAGGTCCTCGTCCGACGCCTCGCCGACGGGCAGCTCCAGCGTGGCCACGTTGGACCGCACGGCCTTGCCGGTCTCGGCTTCGTCGGCCTCGATGACCCACGCGGCGCAGAAGGTGTCGCCCTCGAAGTCCGCCGGGATCCGCACGAATGTCTCGACCCGGTGCCAGCTCTTGGTGGGCGGCACGTCCGTCTCCTCGAGGCACTGATACCCCTTGAGGCCGTGGCCGAAGCCGTGCCAGCTGCCGTCGGACGCGGCCGCGCGGTTGTCGCCCACCGCGTAGAAGCGCGCGGACGAGAGCGGGCCGTTCCGGTAGCTCAGCTCCACGGGCACCTTCGCGCCGCGGGCGTAGGTCTCGGCGTGCAGCTTCGGCAGCGCATACAGGTTGAGCGTCTGCTGCAGGTCGTCCTCGATGGGCAGCGCGAATTCCCAGCCCGGCGAGCGCTCGAACGTGCCGTCGTCGAAGCGCGTGCCCTCGGCCGCGAACGTCACCCGGATCTTGCCCTTGTCCAGGTCGTCCACCCGGACGGTGTAGTCGATCCCGATCTCGTCGGACGCGCCGGCATCCAGGTGGGGGATGGTGTGCTTGCCCTTCAGGTCCGCCCAGTCGGCGTCGCAGGGCCACGCTGGGTCGATGACCACGTTGTTCAGATCCACGCCGGTCAGGTTCTCCGCGCGCAGGTGGAGCGTCAGCTTATCGCCGGGCGCGTAGGCGTTCTTTTTGGGCTCCGTCCAGCCGGTCAGCGCAAGCTGGGAGCGGCCCTCGATCAGCCCGGGGATCTCAAGCGGCAGCTCGACGGTATCGGATTCGATGTCCTCCTGCTTGCCCTTGCTGTTCAGGAAGGTGCCTGTCAAGTGCAGCTTCAGCTTGTATATGGGCGGTGCATAGCTGCCCGAGGCGCCGACGACCATGATCTGGCGCATGAGCTCCAGGCCGGCGCCCGGATCCAGCCGGTGGGTGACGGGCAGCTCGCCGCTCGTCAGGGATGCGCCGTCCGCCGTCTCCTCGTAGACCAGTTTGACGTTCTTCACCGCAGTGTTGCCGCTGCTGCCCGCCGTGAACGGGATGTCCAGCATGTCGCCGGGGTGGCCGTATCCGTAATAGGCGTCCCTGTCCACCGTCAGGTCGAGCGCCGCGCTGGGTTTTTCCTCCGTGATCGACACCATTGCGGGCCGGTGCAGCGGATGGACCTCGCAGGACTCATACTCGTCCATGCCGGTGCTGTAGCTGCTCAGCCGCGCCGCCACGTTTCGGTTGGCCCAGCCGGTCGCGTCGGGGTCGATCTCCATGGTGTAGGTGAAGTCGTAGCTCTCGCCGGGCATGAGCGTGTCGTGCATCCACGGCTCGTCGCTCACGGAATCGCCCGGGGCGGGCTGGATGCCCAGGAAGTCGTACTGGTCGTCGTCGATGGTCAGCCGCATCTGCACCGGGACGGACGCGCCGTTGTAGTAGGCGTGTTCGTTGGTGGTCTGCTCGATGACCGTCAGGCTGCGCGCCGCCAGCCCCCGGTCGCCGAGGTTCCTGAGCGCCAGCCTGGTCCTCAGCTGCCGGTCCGCGCCGCCGACGGGCAGCGAATGACGGTCCTGCTCCTTCAGGGGCATGATCGTGATCGGGATCGACACGGGGTCGGCGTCCGCGAACTTCTCATCCGCGGTCCATCCGGAGGGAGCGAGCTTCAGCTGGTAGTCGTCGGTCTCTGCGAAGCGGTCGGCTGTCAGCTCAAAGCGCTTCGTCCAGGTCTGGCCGGGCGCGAGCGTCTCGCCGCCTTTGATGGGGTCCACGAGATGGTCGTTCTTCCAGTCCGAGGTGAAGAGCCGCGGCAGGACGCTGTAGTTGGGCAGGGGCTCGCCGATCAGGTTTGTGAGCGATACCTCGCATTCAAAGGATTCGCCGTCGGCGTAGTGGCTCTTCTGATCCACGATGCGCGCCTCGAACTTCAGCCCGTGGGGCGTGAACCGGTCGTCGTCTTCAAAGTCGATGACCACCCGGTCGAAGAAGGGCTCCGCGTGGACGATCTCGCCGTCCGGCGTCACGCCCGTGGCCACCACCTGCACGTAATAGCAGTGGGCGTACCGCCGCGCGCCGTCCGGGCCCGGCTCCGCGTCCTCCGTCACCGTGTACAGCGTGCCCGCCACGTGCTCGCCGGCCATGTCGTCGGCGCTGCCGGCAGCCAGCGTGCCCACCGCCTTTTCATCCAGCGGATGCCAGCCGAACCCCGTGTCCAGGTACGCGCGGATCTCGACGTCGTGCAGCTCGACGTCGCCGGTGTTCTCCACGCGGTATTTGTAGTGCCACGGCTCGCCCGCGGGGCGGGAGATGTCTTCGGCCTCCTCGCTGCTCCGCGACAGCTTGAGCCGGCCGTCGGCGATCTCCCAGATATCGCGGACGTCCACCGACAGCGAAACCTGCGGCGCGGCGACGTCCCTGCCCCCGGCGGTCACGCCCACGGCTTCCAGCCAGAAGGGGAACTTCCCGTCGAAGAATTCGTCGTTGGTGTCGATCACGTGGGTGTAGGTCTTCGACCAAGTCCCGCCCGCGGGGATCGGCCCGGTTTTGTCACTCATGAATTCGGCCGTGCCGTCGGAGAAGTAGCCGACGGCTTCCACACTGGCAGAGGTGATGTCCTCGCCGGTGTCATTTTGCAGCGCGACCTCGTACGCCACCTTGTCGCCCAGCACATACCAGGGCTTCTCTTCCAGCACGCGGCCGGTCATCACGAACTTCGGGTCGACCTCGTATACCGGGTCGTACATGTTGACGTGCTTCTGGTCGATGTTGCTGTACCATTTTCCGCCGTCCGCCTTTGAAACGCCCAGCACCCAGGCGTTGACGTACATCGCGTAGTGCATTAACTGGGGATCGTCCAGCACCATCCTGTCCTTGTCCGCGGTGACGGTGAAGCTGCTCGAGTAGCTGTTCGCGCCGCGCGCCTTCAGCACCAGGCCGCTCAGATCCCCAACGAAGTGATAGTATTTTTCGGCGCTCACATAGCTCGTCTTTTCACTGTAGCTCAGGAACAGGGGCCCGAGGGTGCAGTCCTCCGTGCCCGCGTTGACGACGGTGTAGTTGAATTTCAGGCTCTGTCCGGGGTATACGAGGAACATGTTGAAATCCGGTGTGACGGTGATCTTCAGGTTGACCGGCGTGGTCGCGCCGCAGATGCCGATCCCGCTGTCCGACTCGACCCATGCCGCGACGATCCGGTCGATGTCGATGGGCTTCAGCAGCCCGGGCTCGTAGTACCAGTCGTTGTCGCGGGCCCACTCTACGATGGCGGCGTCCAGCCTGGGGCCGAACACGCCGTCGATCCCGCCGGGATGATACCCGATCTCCTGGATGATCCACTGTATGAACTCGACGGGCTTGCCCTTCTGGCCGCGCTTGATGACGGGCCGCGCCTCGGCGACGTCCCGTTCCACGAAGCCGCAGCGCTCGCACACGCGCTCCCGCACGCCGTCGGTGGTGCGCGTCAGCTCCGACACCGTCCGCCATTCGCCGAACCGGTGCCCGAGCAGCGCCAGCGTCTGCGGCCAGGCCACGCCGTCCGCCTCCAGGCCCTCGGCCTCCTGCACCGCCTTGATCGCGCGCTCGGTGCCCTTTCCGAAGCTGCCGTCCGCGCCGCCCTTTTTCAGCGCGCCGTAGCAGATCAGGACCTCCTGAAGCTGTTTCACCTCCGCGCCCTTCGCGCCGCGGCGGATCGTGCCTTCGGGGTCATAGTCCTCGGTCTCCTGCGCGCCGCAGACTTTGCAGGTGTGCGCGCGCGTGCCCCGGGTGTGGTCCGTGGGCGCGACGAGATCCTCCCACGCGCTCCAGTCGTGCGGGAGTTTTTCGATCTGCTCTTCCTTTGTCTGGCCGCAGATCTTGCAGGTGTGCTCGCGAAGGCCGGTCGCGGTACACGTGGCCTCCTTCGTCACCGTCCATTCGCCCCAGGTGTGCGGCAGCTTGTCGGTCTCGCGGGTATCCAGGTGCTCGCAGACCTTGCACCTGCGCGACTGTTCGCCCTTCCTGGTGCAGGTGGCTTCCTTTATGGTCCTCCATTTGGTGTAGTCGTGCTTGATCTTTTTGATCTTTTCGGTCTGGATATACCGGCATGCCGTGCAGTTGCGCTCGCGCACGCCTGTGGCGGTGCAGGTCGGCTTTTTGATGACTTCCCACTTGGTCCAGCTGTGTTTGCCGTTGAGTGATCTGCTGCACCAGTCGTCCGTCGATCCGGTATCGGCCAGCGCCGTCACGGGCAGCAGCGTCAGCAGCAGGGCCAGTGTCAGCATGATGCCCGTGATCTTTCGGCTCAGTCGCTTCATCGCTCATCCCTCCTCAGATCCGATCGTCGTCTTTGTTTTGCGTATGATCCTCCCCGCGGGCGGCGCGCCCCGGGGCCCGGCGTCCGCGGCCGGGTCGATGCGGTCCCTGATTTCGCCGCGCGCACGACAGAGCGCGGCCCTTCATATTGATTATACAATGGATCGCGGCGCATTGCAACATCGCATCGCGCCGCGAGGCGCTCCAGTGAACGGCTTTTCCGCCTTGCGGGATCCGCCCGCGGGCGGTATAATATCGGTGAGCGCCCTTCCCGGCGACGGACGCGGGGAGGGGCAGGGGAGGTGTGCCGATGGACGATGTCAGGCCGGACGCGGACGTGCTTCAGTTCTTCGACGGCCACCGGGCCGCGCTGGGGACGTATCTTGCCCTCGAAGCGCGCCTGCGCGAGCGCTTCCCGGTCGTGGAACGGCGGGTGCAGAAGACGCAGATCACGTTCTTCGCCCGGCGTGTGTTCGCCTGCGTGTCCTTTGCGCGGGTGAGGCGGAAGGCGGAGCTGCCGGAGAGCTATCTGGTGGTCACGCTGGGCCTGCCGGCGCCGCTGGATTCAAACCGCGTCGCGGTCTGTGTGGAGCCGTATCCGAACCGGTGGACGCATCATATCGTCGTGGGCGGTCCGGACGAGTTGGACGACGAACTGCTCGCCTGGATCGGCGAGGCCTATGCCTTCGCCGCGTCGAAGTGACATCGCCGCCGGATGAAAGAGCCGCCCCGGATCCTGTGATGGGTCCGGGGCGGCCGTTTGGAAGCGCTGTTTCGTGCGCAGGCCTTTGGATCTTGTCTCACCGCGCGTAGAAGCGATAGCCGCCGACGGTGCGCAGCGGTTCGTCGGTGCGGGGCTCGGTGGCGGCGGCGCTTTGGTAGGCCACGGCAGCGGCGGGCAGCGCCCTGCGCCCGGCAAGCACGTCGTGGGCGGCGGAGAGGCTGTCGGCGTCGTAGCGGCTGCCGGCGGGGAATTGGTGCTGTTCGCCCAGCACGCCCGACAGGGTGTCGTCGTACCAGGGGCTGGCCACGCGGTTCATGACCACCGTGCCCAGCGCCAGCTTCGCCTCGTAGGACTCGCCGTGGCCCAGCGCATAGATCACCCGCGCCAGCTGCACCGTGTCCCGATCCTCCGTGAAGGCGGCGCCGGGCACCAGCGCAAAGCCCATGACGGCAACCAGGGCGATGAGCGCGATCCACTTTCTCATGGCTAGTTCCTCCTGATGGACATCCTGTCCCAAAGTTCTGAGGCTATTATACGCTTTTTTATGACGGATTGCAACTGCTTTGTAATAGATTTGAAATATTTGTCAACATCTCCGCATCGTGTCACGATCCGGGTGAAATGTGACAGACCGGTGAAATGGGGAACGACCTCTGCACTTCATGCGTCAAAACCCCGTAGGGACGCCATTCATGGCGTCCGCATCACCGCACCGTCATTCTGTAGGGGCGATGCCCTCATCGCCCGTGTCATCCGGCCGACCACGGACACCATTAATGGTGCCTCTACGACAGGTTCGTGCGGTACCCCACCGTATGGACGCCATTCATGGCGTCCGCGTCTTCGCCCCGCGTACACGCAACGGGTTGCGGGCCGCGGGTCGAACGCTTCGCCAGGCCTGCGGCAACGGGTGAGACTTGCCGTTTCACGGCTGAGCTTTTACCTCCGATCATCACAGGATCCTTTCCCGATCGGCCCCCTCGCCGAGGGGGCTGGCTGCGAAGCAGACTGGGGGAGTTGCCCGGACGCCAAAGTATGGCGTCCCTACGGCCCCGCGTCATTGCACATTCGTGCAGCCGCGGGCAGCGGGCGGCGAGTCCTCCGGATCGCTCGCCCTCGGTCCG
>JAFRMB010000062.1 GCA_017430945.1 Clostridia bacterium
GAGGCGCTGGAGACCACGCGCATCCACTCCGTGGCAGGCATCGTGCCGCCCACGGGCCTTTTGACCGAGCGCCCGTTCCGCTCGCCGCACCACACCGCGAGCCACGCCTCCCTCGTGGGCGGCGGCCCCAACGCGCTGCCCGGCGAGATCAGCAAGGCCCACAACGGCGTGCTGTTTTTGGACGAGCTGCCCGAATACCGGCGGGACGTGCTGGAGGCTCTCCGCCAGCCGATGGAGGACGGATTCGTCACCATCACGCGGGTCAACGCCCAGTCCACCTATCCATCCCGCTTCGTGCTGGTGTGCTCGATGAATCCCTGCCCCTGCGGCAACCTCGGCAGCCGCACCCAGCAGTGCCGCTGCACCCCCATCGAGATCCGAAGGTATCTGAACCGCATCTCCGGCCCGCTGCTGGACCGCATCGACATGCACATCGAAGTCGAATCCATCCCGGCGGAAAAGCTCTCCGACCCCGCCCTGTCCGAAGACAGCGCCCACATCCGCGAGCGCGTGGTCGCCGCCCGGCAGGTGCAGCTGGAGCGCTACCGCGACATCGGCATCCACGCAAACGCCGAGCTCAACGCCCGCACACTGGCAAAGGCCTGCAGGCTGACCCCGGCCGCTCAGTCGCTCCTTCTGGCCTCCACCGAGCGGCTCAAGCTCTCCAACCGCGCCTATACCCGCATCCTGAAGGTCGCCCGCACCATCGCCGACCTGGACGGCGTCGACACCATCGACGAGGCTCAGGTCGCCGAATCCGTGCAGTACCGCACGCTGGATCGGAAGTATTGGGGATGAGCGGAAAGAAGCGGCAGTATGTGCCCGGTTCGTTCAAAAACAGCATCGGCCGTCGCGAATGATGCGTAAGGCGGCCGGTGCGGCATTCCTTTCTCCCGTGTGTCCAAAAATCTTCGCCCCGCGGGCGGCCGATGGCTCGGCCGCCCGCGGGGCGTTTTTGTCGGGAGAACGCAAGGCGCGTTTCTCGAATCCTTCCTCCCGAATACGTCCTTGCACGCTCTTGATCGTCAATGCTGCTTTCGTCCACACAGCTATCCCGTTGCATGGGTCGTCTGCCGATCCCCCGAGTCTCAGCTGATCCGATGCCTGGTCCTGGCGGCATTGATGACATCAAATCTCATCGATCCATACGCGCATTTCATTCGGCCCGCGATTTGCCCATGCATAGTATGGGATCAAGTTGATCATACAGGATTCCCTCGATAGGGTCGCCTTTGCGCTGTACAACCGGCTGTCGTCACCAATGGGTGTCAGGCGCTGCCCACATGCCTTGAGCACCGTGACTCCATTCAGGAGATCAGGCTGGTAGTCCGCTTCGAGAGGTCGGCTCGCATCGATCCGCAGTTGATGCAGCCCCGGGCCATTATCCACGGATTCGGCACAGTAAACGAATGGGCCACGCAGTACCGCAGCTTTTCCGGCATCTTCCCGAACCCGTGCACTCGCCCTGTAGATCTGAGGCAGCATCTCGAAGCGAGCTTCGATCATATCGCCATCGTGGAATTCCGTATGCAATGAAAGATAGCCCTTCTCACAGGCATCCATGGCGACAGACTTGCCGTTCAGGGTCACGACAGGATGCTCGCACCAGCCGGGGATGCGCAAGTTGATCGTGAAATCGGTCGGCTCATCAAGGCTGAGGGTATAGCGCACACATCCGTCGACGGGATAATTGCTGTCGCAGTTGAGGCGGATCTTTTTTCCTCCAATCGTCGTATCCAGCGTTCCGCCGACATACAGATGGATATTCAACGCGCTTCTGCCGATCGCGTAAGCATAGCTCCCGATCGAAAGAATGGTGCGGATCGTGTTCGGCGGGCAGCAGGAGCAGGCGAACCACTTCTTCCTTTCCGGCAGGACATGATCTGTGTCCTTGCGGACACATAGCTCGGGATAGACCTCCAGGGGATTGACATAGTAGAACGCCCTGCCATCCAGCGCCATGCCTCCCAGGACCACGTTGTACAGAGCTCGCTCCATGATGTCCGCGTATTCGCCGTTCAACTCTATCCTGAGCATCCGGCTGGCAAACATCATCAACCCGATGCTGGCGCATGTCTCCGCGTAAGCACGATCATTGGGGAGGTCGTAATTGACGGAGAACGCCTCTCCAAACGCCGAAGCGCCTATAGCGCCGGTGATGTACATTTTCTTGTCTGCCACATTGCGCCAGATCCGTCTGAGTGCCTGGACCATCTCGTCATCACCGGTCTTCATGGCCACATCTGCCATGCCCGAATACAAGTACATCGCACGTACGGCATGGCCTACCGCTTCGTCCTGCTGACGAACCGGTGCATGTGCCTGTGCGTAGGTCCGCCCATAGGTGCCCATCACGGAATACAGATACCTGCCGCCCCGCCGTTCAGCTTCCAGATCAAAATAGAATGGCTCCTGGCCCCTCTGATCCACGAAATACTTCGCAGTGTCGAGATATCGCTTCTCTCCGGTTGCGTCATACAGCTTCATCAACGCCAGTTCTATCTCAGGATGGCCGGCGTAACCCTTGATCTTCCCTTCGCCGCGACCGAACACAGACGCGATGAGGTCTGCATACCGGCATGCTGTATCCAACAGCTTTCGCTTACCCGTAGCCGTGTAGTAGGCTACTGCCGCTTCGATCAGATGGCCGGCGCAGTACAGCTCGTGACCCTCCTGCAGATTTGTCCACCGCTTGCCGGGCTCTTTCACGATGAAGTAGGTATCCAGATAACCGTCAGGCTGCTGTGCTTCCGCAATGATGTCGACCACCCTGTCCAGCAGCGCCTCCAGCTCCGGGTCATCCTCATGCATCAGAGAGAACGCAGCGCCTTCGAGCCACTTGGTGACATCTGAATCCTGAAAAACATGGCCATAGAATTCGCCCTCGGCGCCGCCTGCCGCGATCATATAGTTTTTGATCGCATGACTGGCTTCGGCGCCTGGGATGGCATCGTTCAAAGCGTCCCAGAGGAAAGGGATCGAAGCATGCGTGACCGCATGGATATATCTGCTCCAGAATCCATCAGAAACAGTCGCTGCAGTCACCGGGATGTTCACATACAACTCTGTACTGTTCTTCATTTTGCGGTCCCTCTCCTCGTGATCAGCCTGGTCACGTTCAGTAATGTTGTTCTGGCGATGCCTGACTGCAGAAGCACGATCACGATCAGCATTCCGCCCGATACGATCTTCTGCCATGCAGTAGGTATATCACCCTGCAAATTGAATACATTTGAGATCAACGACAGGATCAACGCACCGACGACCGTGCCGAACACATTGCCCTGGCCACCTGCCAGAGAAGCGCCGCCCAGCACGGCAGCGGTTATCGCTTTGGTTTCATATTCCTCACCTTGCAGCGGCGTGATGGAACCCAAGCGTGAGGTCATGATCAACCCCGCTATACCCACGCACATGGAGCACAGGATCTGCGCGATGATCTGTACGCGGTCGACGCGGATGCCCATCATCTTGGCTGATTCCGCACTTCCGCCAGCAGCAAAGAAATGTCTGCCAAGCGGCGAAAAGCGCATGACATAGCTGAACCCAAACAGGAACACCAGCATGATGATCACCGGGAATGGCACCGGGCCAAGATAGCCCTTCCCAAGGTAGGAGAAGGCATCGATGCCCTTCGGCAAGACCCTTGATGATGCGCCATTGATAATAAACACGAGGCCTCGGATAAAAAACATGAACGTCAGTGTCGTGATCATGGGCGCAACATGCAGTTTGGTGATGACCAGGCCTTTCAGAAACCCGATGAAACCAAACAGCGTCAGAATCACAGCCAGGGAAAGCACGATGCTTTTGCAGGTAAAAACCGAGATCACGCCCGCGAAGCTCAGCATCATACCCAGCGAAAGGTCGATGGTCCCCGACGCGATGACCAATGTCATGCCGATGCTGGCGATCGCAAGCACGCTGGTTTGTCGAAGCACGTTCATGATGTTCATGTACGTGAGAAATGTCCTGTACCGCAGCGAAGCAAACAGTATGAGTGCAATCATGATGTAGGTGGCTGGCGGTATACTACGGGTAATCGCCTTGAATCGCATACTCTTCACAGTATCACCCCTCACTTTCGCTTCAACTGCTGGGACACAGCGCCAAGCAGAAGGATCCCGGCCTTGATCAGCAGTGAGTACTCGTAGGTAATGTTGTTCATGTTGATCATGATCGTGATCGTCTGCATTATGAACACGCCGATCATGGTGCCCAGGATGTTTGCCTTGCCGCCGGTGAGCATGGTACCTCCTATGACGGCGCTGGCCACACAGTCCATTTCTACTGTGCTGCCGACCGTCATGGCATCGGACCCACCGGTTCGTGCCGCGTCCAGTACGCCCGCCATACCTGCCAGGAAACAGCATATGATGTAGGAGGTGATGATGATCCCACGTGTATTCAGGCCAGCATAATTCGATGCGCTGCGGTTGTTACCGATCGCCTCTACATAGCGGCCAAACTTCATTTTGCGCATGATGATGTACACGATCGCCAGCGTGACCAATATAACTGCCGCCTGTACGGGGACTTTTCCTCCGATGCGATAGTATCCAAAGTCCAGGAATTTGTAATTGCCTACCGAGATCAACCCACCGTTCTTGAAGAGCATCGCGCCGCCGCGGATGATATACGAGAATGCGATGGTACAGATCATCGGCTGGATCTCAAACACAGCAATGATCGTGCCGATCACGAGCCCGATACAGGCCGACGCGACCGCCGATATGATGATCGCACCCGGGATCGAGCCATCAGGCCCAAACAGCATGGCCGCAGTGATACAGCTGGTGAGCGCCATCGTGGATCCCACAGCCAGGTTTATACCGCCGCCGGATATAACGATGGTCATTCCCTCGGCAATGAGCAGGATCGTAGCCGACTGACGGACGATATTCCACGCCACGTTCATGCTGACGAAATTCCGCGTGATGAACACATTCAACAGCAGGAGAGCGCCAAAGGTGATATAGGCTCCGTAGCTGGCAAAGATCCCCAGGATATCAAGTTTCCGCACTGCCGTTCCACGTCCATTCATTGCGCTGCCCCCCTTTCACATGTCTCTATGTGATCCACGTCGACCGCACCTCCGATGGTATTCATGATCTCATCCTGGTTGATGTCGTCGCCATACAGTTCCCGGATCTTGCGGCCGTCCCGAATGACATCCACGCGATCGCTGTTTCGGATGACCTCGCTCATTTCGCTGGAGATCATCAACACGCCGATCCCCTGCTCGGCCAGTTCCTTTATCAGCTTCTCGATCTCCTGCTTCGCACCTACATCGATGCCGCGGGTGGGTTCGTCCAGGATCATCAAATCCGGATCAACGCACATCCAACGGGCCAGGATCACCTTTTGCTGGTTGCCGCCGCTGAGCAGTCGGATAGGCTGGTCGATGCTCGGCGTCTTGATGCCCAGGCGCTGTATGAATTCCTCCACGATCTTCTTCTGCCGTTTGACATCTACAAAGCCGTACTTTGTCAGCTTTGGAAGCAGCGCGAGGGTGATGTTCTCCCTCACGGACATGTTGCCGACGATGCCGTCTGCCCGCCGGTTTTCCGGGCAGAAAGCCAACCCATGGCGGATGGCGTCTCTCGGCGAATGAAAATGGACCTCCCGGCCGCCCATCATCATACGGCCGCGCACCAGTTTATCCAACCCGAAGAGCAGCCGCGCGATCTCCGTCCGGCCCGCACCCAGCAGTCCTGCCAGGCCTACGACCCGTCCCTTCTGCACAGACATGCTGACGTCCTTTACGCGGTTGTCAGAAAAACCGTGCTCGAGAGAAAGGATGTCCTCTGAATCCGCCTGTGCGGCAGCGTTCCTTCGAACGGACAGGATCTCCGTCGCATCCCTTCCGATCATCTCAGAGATCATCTGCACTTTGGTTATCTCGCCGATCTTATGGGTCCCAACGTGCCGACCATCTTTCAAAATCGTCACACGCTCGCAGATCTCGAAGATCTCGTCGATGCGGTGGGAAATGAACACGATGGCGATCCCCTGTGCCTTCAGGTTCCGCATGACATCGAACAGGATCCTGACCTCATCAGAGTCCAGGGACGACGTGGGTTCGTCCATGATGACCAGTCTGGAATTGATGGACAGTGCCCGCGCGATAGATATCATCTGCTGTACGGCCGCGCTGAAGCTGCGGACCGGTGTGCTGAGATCCAGCTCGTGGATGCCGACCCGTGCCAACAGCGCCCGCGCCTGCTCATCGGTCTTCTTCCAGTCGATGGAAATGCCGTCCCGGGCTTTTATCTCGCGGCCGATGAATATGTTTTCGCTCGCCCCAAGTCCCGGGATCATGTTCAATTCCTGATGGATGGTGCTGATGCCGTGTTTCTGTGCGTCCAGCGCATCGATAAAATGCACCTTCTCGCCGTTCAGGATTATTGAGCCCTCATCCATCGTGTATATGCCCGAAAGGATCTTCATCAGGGTGGATTTTCCGGCACCGTTTTCACCGACCAGCGCAAGGATCTCACCCTGTTTGATTTCCAAATTGATATCCTCCAACGCTTTGACGCCCGGGAAGGATTTGCTGACGTGCTCCATTCTCAGCAATACATTATCGGCCATAATCATCACTCCTCAGTGCCAACGAATGTCCGACATTATTGGTGCGGACGATCACAAGTGTGAATCGTCCGCACCTCACGATCAATTCTTTGCCCAGGACTGGGTCTTCATTTCGACGGTGCGCCCCGTCGCCAAAGCCTCATTGATCACCAACTGCATGTATTGATCCTGTGCGCCCTCTCCGAAGCTGTAGAAGGATCTCCCGGTCTCGACATATTCGTTCATCTGTGTCATGACGTCTGCCACGGCGATCTCATCATCGGTCATTCGCTGAAGGGTGCTGTCAAAATCCCAGATGCGTCCATAATAGGTGGACAGGGCATCCGGCTTCAAACACGGGATGTACTTGTTCTTGTATACCCAGCGCTCTCCAAGCGTATATCCGTGGAGATAAGCGTAGTCGTATTCGTGGGTATCCATGCGCGTCAGCGGCATCTCAACAGGCGTCTTGCTGTCCAGCAATGCGCGAACGGTCTCATCCTCGATCTGCCCCTTGCTGCCCAGGATCAGCACACGCTGCCTGCGCACCCAGGATGCATACTGCTCGCCGATGAAGTCGTATACGCCGGATTTGTCTCCGTAATCAAATACGGCGATGGTCTGTGTGGTTGGGTTGATCACCTCGGTTTCCGGCACATAGGTGTTGTAACGCGTAGGCCCATCCATCAGCTTCCCCTTGAGGCTCACGGCAGTGACCTTCGCGTTTTCATACTTTACACCGAGCAGGTTGCGCAGCATGCTCAGTCCGTGATAATCGTGAGCGACCGACACCTGCGCATGAGAGACCTCACCGATCAAGCCCGACGCAACGACATTCAGCCGCGTGCGGTGGATCGGCGCGTTGTTATACTGTTCCGACACCTGGATCTTCGCGCCGGCATCCACCAACCGCTGGATATCGTTCAGCGCTTCCAGCGTCAATCCCGGCGGCGTTTCGCACAGTATGGGCAGTTTCGCTTCTGCCAGTTTACGGATGTATTCAGGGGCAAACTCAGGGAAGACCGCCACGATGGCGTAATCTGCCCGGGCTTCTTCGATCAACCTGTCGAAATCCGTGTAAGCCTTTACGCCCCAGTAAGCCTCGAAGGCCGCCGCACGCTCAGGCTTGCGAACATAAGCGCCGACCACTTGGAATTCTGATGGCAGGAACCGCGCTGTCCGCATGTAAAATGATGCGCGATGGCCGCCGCCGATCAATATGATGCGTTTCATCAAACTTTCCCTCCAAACGATATCGAATTCATGTCGATCATCGTTCCCTCACTCACCGGATGCAGGACCAGATCCGTGTCACCTGTATCCTTTTGGAACACGATCAGCATCGTCGCGGGTTCTTCGACGGGATAAGGCGTGGAATGATAGGTTCCCTTGCCGAAAATGATGCCCTCTCCTCTTTTTATGTAAAAGGCCCTTAGCGCGCTTTCATCCAGAGGTCCATCCGGTGCGACAACCAGGACCACGCCCGTCCCCTCCAGGACCACCAGAGCCTCCTTGGTGTGTGTATGGCGTTCCAGTTCGTGCAGATCTGACGAACGCAGCTTCATGGCACACAGGTTGAGCTGGGTCACATCGTTTCTCATGATGCCCATTTCACCATACCAGGTGAAGTCGCCCTCACTCTCCGGCATACCAGCATGGGATATCACTTCGCCAAATGGCGCAAAGCTCTCACGCGTCAGTCCTTCCACCTTGATGCTGTTCATAGAAGCCTCTCCTCATTCCCCGTCCTCCGAAGCTGCGGGGGAATATCTCCGTCAAAAATCGTCCATGAGGCTGGAAGCACCCCATGGACGATCATTGATTGTGCGTCTAGGATTGTTTACGACCGTCCGAAGTCTGATCAGATGGCATAATCCCACATATCGTCGATGTTGTCGCGGGTGATGACATGCTCCTTGCGAACGATCTTGATCGGCACATCCAAGCCGTTCTCGATCTGCTTCACACACCAGAAGCCCCACCAGCCGGTCAACGGGCTGTGCGTCACAGTACCATACAGACCGCCGGCAGCAATGGAATCCAGCGCGCTCTTCTGAGCATCAACGCCGATGATGACCACGTCATCGAGTCCGGCAGCGCGGCACGCCTGCAGGGCGCCCAGCGCCATCTCATCGTTGGCAGCGAACACAGCATCGAAATCGCCGCCAGTGGACTGGATCAGATTCTCCATGACGCTCTGCGCCTCAGTGCGGGCAAAGTTGCCGGTCTGAGATGCCACGAGCGTCGCATTCGGATAGTTCTGGGTCAGGCAGTCATTGAAACCCTTCGAGCGCTCCTCACCGATGGAGGAACCCATCTGACCGGTGAGTTCGATGACCTTGCAGTCCTCGCCACACGCTTTGGCGATGGCATGCATGCCCGCGGCACCTTCCCAGACACCGTCGGAGCAGATGTAGCAGGCGTAGTCTTCACCAGCCTCAGCGTTGATCTCGCGAGCCAGCAGGATGATCGGAATGCCCGCCTCCTTGGCCATGTCGATGGCCGTGTCATAGCCGTTCAGGTCGACCGCATGGATGAAAATGTAATCCACGCCCTGGGCCACAAAGTCTTCAAGGTCCGCCAGCTGTTTGGAAACGTCATTGTCCGCGTCTGCAAACACGATCTGAGCGCCATACTCCTCAGCGTATTTGTAGACGTCCGCCTTCTGCGCGATACCAAATGCGCCAGAAGCCTGCAGTTCGCTGTAGCCGATTACGATGCCGTCTGCCCACTTGTCGTCCTCGGCGACGACACAACATGACGACAGGACCAGCAGGGCCACCAGGATGAGCACCAGAATCCTCTTCATAACCATACCTCCATTGTTGTTATACTCTGTCGCTTGCGCGACTGACAACCAAATCAAAGAGAATCAATGAGTGTATTTTTTCTTGGTATTCGATCTCGACAATGCAGGCAATCATCAGTGGTCTTATCAAACAAAGCCCTTCATCTATACGTGTTTTTTTCAAATTATGCAACAAAATTTTGTACCAGTGATTGTGTTTATGAAGTATTGACACCTGCATTTTAACATAATATAATAAGCATAACAACTACACAAATCTCAGCTAAGGTGGATAATCTTTATATGTTGGAATTTCGTACAAATCAATCACCCATGTTTGAGTTTTGCTCGGCGGGCAATCTGGTCAACGATTCGGGCTTTTTGCACGGTGATCGATGCCTGACGACATTTGTTCTTCTCGTGGGGAATGAAGGGGACCTGTACATCGCACAAGGCGACCAAACGCATGTTTTGAAAAAGGGAAAGTACCTCTTGCTGTTCCCGGGACTTCGCCATTTTGGCGTTCGCCCCTCTGAAGGCATGTTGAACTATTACTGGTGTCACTTTTACATCGCAAACAGCTGTCCCTACACCCTTGAAGACATGGATCACCCCATTTCGCCCGAGGCCGATCCAGCATTCTGTCTTCCTGAATTGGGCGACTGCCTGTCCCACGAAAAGACATCCCTGTTGTTCCGGCAGTTGATAGACGTTTCCCGCACCCCCGGCACCCAGCGCATCAAGGATCTCACCATTACACTGATCCTCAGCGATCTGGCCCACAATTATGCTCTTCAAAAAGACGAAGCCGAACACTTGCACAATGACAGCCCCATCATCAACAAAGTGGTCGACTTCATCAAGCACAATTATGCTCAGCCCATCAACATCGATATGCTCTCGAAGCGGTTCAACTACAACGGGAGTTATCTTTCGATGCTGTTCAAGAAGTGTACGGGCGTCCCGCTGGTGACTTATATCAATCATACGCGCATCGATGCCGCAAAATCCCTCCTGCTGAACAGTTCCAATTCCGTCAGCTGTATCGCCTCTCAGGTAGGCTTCAACGATGAAAAGTATTTTATGAGGAGTTTTAAAGCGGCTGAGGGAACGACCCCCACGCGATACAGGAACCTGTACTCCTATATGCATATCAATTCTCAATAAAGTGTACGCTCAGTCCTTCTGCTGCATGCAGTCACAGGCCCAAATGGCAGTACAGCTGCGGCATCTGTCACTGAAAACGACCTCGACCTCCACGAGCAGCATGGAGCTTTGCGAAGCCGGCATCCCTTTCTCC
>JAFRMB010000063.1 GCA_017430945.1 Clostridia bacterium
CGGCAACTACGCCGCGTCCCTGATCGCCCAGGTGAAGGCCCATGATGACGGCTTCGCCCAGGTGCTGTGGCTGGACGGCGTGGAGCGCAAGTACATCGAAGAGGTCGGCGCGATGAACATCATGTTCAAGATCGACGGCAAGATCGTCACTCCGATGCTCAACGGCTCCATACTGCCCGGCATCACCCGCAACAGCGTGCTGTTCCTGTGCCGCCAGTGGGGCATGGAGGTCGAGGAGCGCAGGATCTCCGTGGACGAGCTGATCGAGGCCCAGAAGACCGGCAAGCTGGAGGAAGTCTTCGGCACCGGCACCGCGGCGGTCATCAGCCCCGTAGGCAAGCTGCGCTATATGGACGATGTCATGACCATCGGCGACGGCAGCATCGGCCCGGTGACCCAGAAGCTGTACGACACCATTACCGGCATCCAGACCGGCAAGATCGAAGACAAGTACGGATGGCGCGTGCGCGCCGACGCGGACTGAGCCCGCTGACACGCCCGCAACGCAAAAGTGACGGAGCCCTGCCGGGCAAAATGGCGCGGCAGGGCTTCGTCTTATCCAGCCGACTGACGAACGACCCCTCGACGAGCACATGAATACCTATCAGCATTACATCTGGGACTTTGACGGCACGCTGTTCGACAGCTATCCGCACAGCACGGCGGCGCTTTGCGCCGCTGCGCGGCACTATGGCGTGGATGTCGACGAAGGCGCGCTCGGCCGCGCCCTTCGCCACAGCTTTGCCAGCGCTTTCCAGCTGGTCGGACTGAGCCGGGATCAGCTCGAGCTGTTCCATCGCCTGCGCGGCGACGATGACTTCCCGCCGCCCATCGTACCCTTCCCCCATGCCGATCGCGTGCTGCGCGCGCTGCGCGCCCGCGGTGCGCGGCACTACCTGTACACCCATTCCAACCACCGCATGTCGGTCCGTTTCCTGGAGCGCTTCGGGATGGCGGACTGTTTCGAAGGCTGGGTCACGCCGGACGACCCCGGCTTTGCCACGAAGCCGGATCCCGGCGCGATCCTGTACATCCTGTCGCACCATTCGATCGATCCGGCGACGGCCGTGATGATCGGAGACCGCGAGATCGACATGCGCTGCGCCCGCGGCGCCGGCGTGGACGGCATACTCATCGACCCCGACCGTCTGGTGGCACAGACCTGCGCAGTCGCGCGGATCGACGACCTTGACGAGCTTCTGGACCGCGGCCGTTCGTGACGTCAGCCGTCGGTCCCTGAATATTAATGGAGCGAGGAGCGCTTTACAGCCTCCTCGCTCCATTTGCGCTTATCCCTGCGCGCTCCGGCTGTCAGGCCGCCGGAGCGTTGGTCGCGCGCGCATGCGTGCCGATGTAGTCGCTGACCCGCTGGATCAGAGCCTGCTCGGCCTCGGTGTCCCCGGCACCGCTCTCGCGGATCTCGGTGGGCATCTGGAAGCCCTCCATGCCGATATAGGTGCCGTTGACCATGGTGACGTCGCCGCTCACGGAGACGGTATTGCCCGAAGTGACGGCTTTGAACGCCAACGCGCCGGTGCGGATGCCGTCATCGCCCATCACCGAATCGAGGGCAAAGCCGATGCTCTCGCCCGTGGAGACCTGGGCGTAGAAGGTGACCTCGTCCCATCCGTTCTTCTGCCCATAGCCGGCCTGCATCGAGATCTGCTGTCCGCCGGCGCTCACGTCCAGCCCCAGCATCTGCATGCTGCCGTTCTGGTACAGATCGACCGTCGCGTTCACGGCATTCGCGATGTTCAGCGTCGCCTTCAGCGTCGAGCCGGTGGCGTCTGAGGTCAGCTCGAAGCTGCCGATCGGCATCTCCATGCCCATGAGGGCGATGGTCGCCGAAGCCGAGAACCGGTTGTCGGCAGAGCTGGCGCTGATGCTCAGGATCGGCATATCGCTCTCGACGCCGTTGTCGACCGGATAGGCCTCCAGGGTCAGCGCCTGGGCGCTGCTGCCCCGGACCGTCCCGCGGATGGTGAAGCCGCCGTTGCTGCCCTTCATGGACTGGATGAGTCCAAGGATCTCGTTCATATACGGGATCGACCCGGTCCCTGCCGGGAGAGAACCGAGGATCTGCTCGATGAGCATGTTCACCTGGGTGTAAGGGATCACGAAGCTGTTGCCGTATCCGCCCAGAGACTGGACCAGCCCGCGCATATCCATCCTGCGGATCGTGAGTCCGCGGATGGGCGGCAGCTCAAGGGTATCCAACGCTTCCAGGAGCATCGGCCAGACCGTCTCGACATCACCCATCTGCTGAGCTGCCTGTGCGGGCATATCGGCCTTGTAGGCGTAATCCAGGCCGTCCAGCGTGTAGAGCACCGAATTGCCGACGATCTGCGCCACGGCTGTCAACAGCGCCTCGTCCCCGCCGTCCACCATCCCGATGATGGAAGGCTTGCCATCGATGGTGTCCAGGGCCGCATGGACCATCAGCCCGTCCAATTGCATGGTCTGACCGCCGACGGTCGCCTCGATGTTTTCGATCGTCATGATCGCCGCCGTTCCCTGATCCGCTTCGGCCAGGGCCGCCGCGCCGGTGAACATCAGCAGCGACAGTATGATTGTCAGGATCCTCTTCATAACCGTATCCTCCTCCTGCGATATGGATCGCGCTCTGTTGCGCCCTTGTGGATATGATGCCACCGTCCTTGTCAATCCCGCGCGGATCTGATATAATGGACGCGGCCTGAGGCCGGGCCCTGACAAAACTTCGATCCCAGGGGATGTGTTTGGATTGAGATTCACAAAGATGCATGGTATCGGTAATGATTTTATCATGATAGACGGATTTCGTCAACCGCCAGCTTCGCCGGAGCGCCTGGCGCAGGCGCTTTGTCCCCGCCGCTTCGGCATCGGGGCGGACGGCCTGGTCGTCGCGCTGCCCTCCCAGATCGCCGACGCGCGCATGCGCATCTTCAACGCGGACGGCGGCGAACCGGAGATGTGCGGAAACGGCATACGCTGTCTGGGCAAATTCCTTTACGACCGCGGCATCGTCCGCAAAAATCCCATGACCGTGGAGACGCTGGCCGGCGTGCTGACGCTCGAGCTGGACGCCAGCGACGGCCAGGTCTCCCGGGTGACCGTCGACATGGGCGCACCGCGGTTTACACCGGAAGAGATCCCCGTCGCCGCGGCGGACAACATCGTCGATGTCGAACTCGACGGGCGTCCCGTGCGCTTCTTTTGCGCGTCGATGGGCAATCCCCACGCCGTGACCTTCGATCTCTATCCCGAGGACGATTGCTTCCGCCGGTTCGGCGCGCTCATGGAGCGCCATCCCCTGTTCCCCAGGCGGGCCAACATCGAATTCTGCCGAATCCGCCCTGATGGCTGCGTGGACGTGCGCGTGTGGGAACGCGGTGACGGAGAGACGCTCGCCTGCGGCACCGGCGCCTGCGCCGTGTTGGTCGCGGGCGCCTCGATGGGGCTCTTGCCGCGCGGGATCGTCGTCCACCTGCCCGGCGGCGCGCTGGACATCCGCTGGGCAGAGGACGGCCACGTCTTCATGACCGGGCCCGCCGATCAGGTCTATGACGGCGAGATCTCCGTGTGACCGGGGATCGTCGTTCAAATCTGCTCGATCACAGGACAGGGAGGACCGTTCCCATGCAGATCCGACCCCTTCACATGGCCGTCGTCGGCGCGGCGAACATCGACATCGGCGGTTTCCCCGCAGGCGCGGTGGTGATGCGGGATTCAAATCCCGGGCGCATCCGCATGTCGGCCGGCGGCGTCGGCCGCAACATCGCCTGCAACCTGGCCCGCCTCGGCGTTCAGGTGCAGCTGGTGACCGCGCTGGGAGGCGATGCCTTCGCCGCCGCCGTACGGGATGACTGTGCTGCCGCCGGGGTAGCGCTCGATCTGGCGATGCGCTTTCCGGAGGAAAGCAGCTCCACCTATCTGTACATAGCTGATGCCGCCGGAGACATGCAGCTTGCCGTGAACGACATGGAGATCTGCACGCGCATCACGCCGGAGGCGCTGTTCGGCTGTCTGGATGCGCTCTACGACATGGACGCCGTGGTCATCGACGCCAACCTGCCCGAGGCGACCATCGCCTTTCTGGCGCAAAACATGCGGGCGCCGCTGATCGCCGATGCCGTGTCCGCCGTCAAGGCGCGCAGGCTGCTGTCCGCCCTGCCCCGCCTGCGTGCCATCAAGCCCAACGCTCTGGAGGCTTCGGCCCTGACGGGCCAGCCCGTTTACGACCGGGCCACCGCCGGATCGGCGGCCATGAAGCTCGTGACCATGGGCGTCCAGAGGGTGTTCATCACGCTGGGCGAGCGCGGCGTCTGCTGCGCCGACGCATCCGGCGCACGGTTCCTTCCCGGTGTGCCGATCCAGATGGCCAGCGCGACCGGCGCCGGGGACGCCTTCACGGCCGCACTGGCCTGGGCAGACGCGTGCGGCGCCGACCTGTGCGACTGCGCCCTTGCGGGGCTGGCGGCCGCTGCGCTGACGGCATCGTCTCCGGAGACCGTCGACCCAGGCATGACCGAAGCCGCGCTGATCCGCCGGATCGAAGACATCCGTTCACAAATATCGGGTCTGTGAGACCCACATAAGAGGAGGACCGCAACATGAACCAGTACCTTGAGATCTCCCCCGAAGTACAGGCCGCCCTGTCGGCGGGAAAGCCCGTGGTGGCCTTGGAATCGACGATCATCAGCCACGGCATGCCATATCCCCAGAACGTCGAGACCGCATTGAACGTCGAACGCATCGTCCGCGAAAACGGTGCTGTCCCCGCGACCATCGCCATCATCGGCGGCAGACTGAAGGCGGGGCTGTCGCGAGATGAGATCGAATACCTGGGCAAAAAGGGCTACGACGTCACCAAGGCGTCCCGGCGCGACCTGCCGATCCTCGCCTCGCTGGGCAAGGACGGCGCGACCACCGTGGCCACCACGATGATCATCGCCGCCATGGCGGGGATCCGCGTGTTCGCCACCGGCGGCATCGGCGGCGTCCATCGCGGCGCCGAGGTCACGATGGACATATCCGCCGACCTGGAAGAGCTGGCCATGACGCCTGTGCTGGTGGTCTGCGCCGGCGCAAAGTCCATACTGGACCTGGGGTTGACGCTGGAGTATCTGGAGACCAAGGGCGTGCCCGTGATCGGCTATCAGACCGACGAATTGCCCGCCTTCTACACCCGCAGGTCCGGCTTCGGCGTGGACTACCGGCTGGATACCCCCGAAGCCATCGCCGCGGCCTTCGACGCCAAGCGCGACATGGGCCTCAAGGGCGGCATGCTGGTCACGAACCCCATTCCCGAGGCGTACTCGATGGACCCCGACGTCATCAACAAAGCCATCGACGAGGCGGTGGCCGAGGCCGGCAGACTGGGCATCAAGGGCAAACAGACCACGCCGTTTTTGCTGGCAAAGATCAAGGACATCACCGGCGGCGACAGCCTGGACAGCAACATCCGCCTGGTGTACAACAACGCATGCCTCGCGGCCCAGGTCGCCTGCGCGCTGAAGTGAGCCGCGAATCGCGACACCTGATCACATGGCCGGCGCGCGGCACACCGAAGCGGCAGCGTCGCGGTCCGGCCGGATCGACAGCAGAGCACCCCGCCCATAGCTGGACGGGGTGCTCTCGCATTTCCGGGTGTGTCCGGGATCCGCAGGCTCTTGCGGCCGGTCGTCGTCAATAGGCTTCGTGGATCTCGATGTTGGCATAGCGCTTGAGGCCTGTGCCAGCAGGGATCTGCTTGCCGATGATGACGTTCTCCTTGAGGCCGAGCAGCGGATCGTTCTTTCCCTTGATGGCCGCCTCGGTGAGCACGCGGGTGGTCTCCTGGAAGGAAGCCGCGGACAGGAACGATTCGGTGGCCAGAGCCGCCTTGGTGATGCCAAGCAGCGTGCGCTTTGCGGTGGCGGGGCGCCCGCCGGCCTCCAGCGTCCTGCGGTTGGCCTGGTCGAAGCGGAAGATGTCCACCAGTGCGCCGGGCAGCAGGTCGGTGTCGTTGGCCTCCTCGACCTTGACCTTCCTCAGCATCTGGCGCACGATGACCTCGATGTGCTTGTCCGCGATCTCAACGCCCTGGCTGCGGTAGACGGACTGGACTTCCTTGACCAGGTAGTCCTGCACCGCCTTGACGCCCAGTATGCGCAGCAGATCGTGCGGGTTGATGGAGCCCTCGATCAGCTCGTCGCCGGCGGAGACGGTGTCGCCGTCCTCGACCCTCAGCTTGGAGCCGTAGTTGATCGGATACTCCTTGGTGTCGGCATCCTCGGTGGACTGTATGACCAGTTTGCGCCGCTTCTTGGCATCGGTGATGATGTGCACCACGCCGCTGATGTCCGCAAGCGTCGCTTCGCGCTTGGGCTTACGCGCCTCGAACAGCTCCTCGACGCGCGGCAGACCCTGGGTGATGTCCTCGCCGGTGGCAACGCCGCCGGTATGGAAGGTGCGCATGGTCAGCTGGGTGCCCGGCTCGCCGATGGACTGCGCCGCGATGATGCCCACCGCTTCGCCGACGTCCACGATATTGCCGTTGGTCATGTTGGCACCGTAGCACATCGCGCACACGCCCACGTGGGACTGGCAGGTCAGGACGCTGCGGATGTTGACCTCTTCGATGCCCGCCTCGCAGATGCGATTGGCGATGTCGTAGGTGATGAGGCCATTGGCCTCGATGATGACCTCGCCGGTGGTGGGATCGATCACGTCCTCCGCCGCCACGCGTCCGCGGATGCGGTCGTTCAGGGTCTCGATCACGTTGCCGGGCGCACCGATGGCCTTCACCTTCATGCCGCGCACGCGCTCGCCGCGGCTGGCGAAGCAGTCGACCTCGCGCACGATGTTCTCCTGGGACACGTCTACGAGACGGCGGGTCATGTAGCCCGAGTCGGCGGTCTTCATGGCGGTGTCTGCCAGAGATTTGCGGCTGCCGTGAGAGGACAGGAAGAACTCGAGCACGCTCAGGCCCTCGCGGAAATTCGCCTTGATGGGCAGCTCGATGATCTTGCCCGTCGGAGAAGCCATCAGGCCGCGCATGCCGGCCAGCTGGCGGATCTGGTTCGTGGAACCGCGGGCGCCGGAGTCGGCCATCATGTTGATGGGGTTGAACTTCTCGAGCGTCGCCAACACCTGCTTGGTGACGTCGTTGGTCGCCTGCTCCCAGATCTTGATGACGCTGGTGTAGCGCTCGTTCTCGGACATACGGCCGCGCTTGAACTGGCGCTCGATCTGGTGCACCTGATCCTCGGCGTCCGACAGGATCTGCTTCTTGCTCTCCGGCACGATGATGTCCGCCACGGAGACGGTCAGCGCCGCGCGGGTGGAGTAGCTGTAGCCCAGAGCCTTGATGTCGTCCAGCATCTGGGAGGTGCGGGTGACGCCGTGGGTGCGATAGCAGGTATCGACGATCTTCGCCAGCTGCTTCTTGCCGACGACCTCGTCGATCTCCAGCTTGAACATGTCGTCCACGGTCTCGCGCTTCTGCATGCCCATATCCTGCGGGATGGCCTCATTGAAGATCACGCGGCCGATGGTGGTATCCACGATGCGGCTGTGCTCCACGCCATCGATGGTGCGGGTCATGCGGATGTGGCAGGGCGCTTCCAGCGCCAGTTCGCCGGTGGCGTAGGCCATCAGGGCTTCGTCCTCATCGGTGAAATACTTGCCCGAGCCCTTCAGACCTTCGTGGATCATGGTCAGATAGTAGCAGCCGAGGACCATGTCCTGCGTGGGGCAGATGACGGGCTTGCCGTCCTGGGGCTTCAGGATGTTGTTCGCCGCCAGCATCAGGAAGCGGGCCTCCGCCTGGGCCTCCATGGACAGCGGCACGTGCACGGCCATCTGGTCGCCGTCGAAGTCGGCGTTGAAAGCGGTGCAGCACAGCGGGTGCAGCTTCAGCGCCTTGCCTTCCACCAGCACCGGCTCGAACGCC
>JAFRMB010000064.1 GCA_017430945.1 Clostridia bacterium
GCACCTTGCCTTCGCCGTCTCCAAGATACTCGAGGTACATTTCAGCCATCTGCTGACCAATCAGATAGTTGTCGGCTTCGATGGTAGTCACTGATTCGCCCGTGACTGTACGATCAATCGCGAATACCGGGATGCCGGCATTATATATGGTTACCTGCGTCACCAGCAGCCTCCAAGCCTGTTCATCCCAAACGCCCGTTCCCATGGCAACTGTGATTCCCAATTTCACACCTCCCATTCCCGATCATTGACAGCATGGACGGCCCCGTACGAAAGTGATCGCACAGGGCCATCCCACGTACTATGCTGTCCTCAGTCCATGAAAGCGCCCTTCATGGCACTGACGGCGTGCTGACTGTAGAACTTCAGAAGGCCGTGTGTATACTTGGAGGTAAAGCCCTTCCAGTGCTTCCTGCGCTCCGCGAGGATGGCATCCATCTCCTCCGGCGTCTTCGGCTCGCCCTTCACACCGGTGACCGCCAGATAGCGCCTTTCCACGTCGAGCTCGATGATGTCGCCCTCCTCCACCAGCGCGATCGGGCCGCCGCAGGCCGCCTCTGGGCTGACGTGTCCGATGACCGGGCCGCGGCTCGCACCGGAGAAGCGGCCGTCGGTGATCAGCGCGACAGAAGCGGCGAGCTTCGGGTCCGAACAGATGGCCTCGCCGGTATAGAACATCTCCGGCATGCCACTGCCGCGGGGGCCCTCGTAGCGAATGAAGATGGCGTCGCCCGGCTCGACCCTGCCGTGCAGGACGGCATCGATGCATTCCTCCTCAGAATCGAAGGGCTTGGCCCGGAGCGTGGCCTTGAACATGTCCTTCGGGCACGCCGAATGCTTGATCACGCAGCCCTCCGGCGCAAGATTGCCGCGCAGGATCGCGATGGTGCCGTCGGTACCGATCGGCTCGTCGAACGTGCGGATGATGTCGGTGCGCTTGATCTGCTTGCCGATGACCTTGCTCTTCTCCGCCAGTATGGCGTCGCAGTGCTCATAGAAGCCGTTGGCCTTGAGTTCCTCGAGGTTCTCGCCCAGCGTCTTGCCGGTGACTGTCATGACGTCCAGGTGCAGCATGGACTTGATCTCCTCCATGATGCGCGGCACACCGCCCGCATAGTAGAAGTACTGCGCAGGCCAGTCGCCCGCGGGCCGCGTGTTGAGCAGGTAGTGTGCGCCGCGGTGCATGCGGTCGAAGGTGTCGGCATCGATCGAGAAGCCGAACTCGTGCGCGATCGCGGGGATATGCATGAGCGCGTTCGTGGAGCCGGAAATGGTGGCGTGGACCAGGATCGCGTTCTCAAAGCTGCGCATGTCGACGATGTCCTTGGAGCAAATGCCCTTTTCGATGAGCGCCATGAGCTGCTTTCCCGCGTCATAGGCCGCCTGCTTCAGCTCCGGCGCGGTGGCGGGCATGAGGGCCGTGCCCGGGAGCATCAGGCCGAGCGCCTCCGCCATGATCTGCATCGTCGAGGCCGTGCCCATGAAGGAGCAGGCGCCGCAGGAGGGACAGGCGTGGTGCTTGTAGTACTCCAGCTGCTCGAGCGGGATCTCCTTCCGCTCATACTGCGCCGCGAATTTGCCGATCTGCTCAAGCGTCAGAAGCTCGTTGATGGCGCAGCCGGGATCGTCCTCGGTGTATTCTTTCGGAAGCACAAAGGCCTCCATGACGCCGCCAGTCACGACGATCGCGGGCATGTCCTTGAGGCGCCCGATGCTCATGAGCATGGCCGGCATGGCCTTGTCGCAGCTGGCGATGAAGACGCCGCCGTCAAAGGTGGTGGCGCGGCACTGCGCCTCGACCAGGTTGGTGATGGCTTCGCGATGTGCCAGCGAATAGTTGATGCCGTCGTGGCCCTGCGCGATGCCGTCGCACATGTCGGTCGCAAAGTAGCGCGAGGCCTTGCCGCCGTTTTCGTTCACGGCTCTCACAGCC
>JAFRMB010000065.1 GCA_017430945.1 Clostridia bacterium
GACCCCGACTGCGACCGCGTGGGCATCGCCTGCATGACCGAAAACGGCCCCAAGCTGCTCAACGGCAACCAGATCGGCTGCATACTGCTGCACTACATCCTCTCCCAGAAGAAGGAGCGCGGCGAGCTGCCGGCGAACGCCGCGGCCGTCACCACCATCGTGTCCACCGAGATGGCGCGCGCCATCGCCGACGACTATGGCTGCAAGCTCATCAAGGTGCTGACCGGCTTCAAGTACATCGCCGAACAGATCCACATCTTCGAGACCACCGGCTGCAACACCTTCATGTTCGGCTTCGAGGAGAGCTACGGCTACCTGTCCGGCACCGACGTGCGCGACAAGGACGGCGTCAACGCCTGCATGCTGATCGCCGAAGCCGCCAGCTGGTACAAGAAGATGTACGGCAAGACGCTGGCCGACGCCATCGACATGCTGTATGAGAAGTACGGCTACTACGGCGACAAGGTCACCTCGTTCGTGCTGCCCGGCAAGGACGGCCTGGAGAAGATGCAGCACACCATGGCCGCGCTGCGCGACAATACCCCCGCGGATTTCGCCGGTGAAAAAGTCGTGGCCGTGCGCGACTACCTGACCAGCGTACGCACCACCGTGGACGGACAGACCGAGACGCTGACCCTGCCCAAGTCCAACGTCGTGTACTTCGAGTTGGAGAACGGCTCCTGGATCTGCGTGCGTCCCTCCGGCACCGAGCCGAAGATCAAGCTGTACGTCAACGCCGTCTCCCGCAGCGACGCAAAGACCAGGGAACTGCTGAACGCCTACTCCGACGCCGCCGTCAAGCTGCTGGAGAGCCTCTGATCTCCGAACTGACCGAGACCTGCACAGCCGCCCGTTCCGGAAAATCGGAGCGGGCGGCCTTTTTGATGTCCGGTGTGCGTCTGCGGTCCGTCTGCTCACGGCTGCAGCTTCCCGTGCGATCGGCCACCCTCTTTCGCATGCGCGACCCCATGGAAATATTCCTTAGGGGTCGCGATTTGCATATTGACTTTCCTTCAATGCCTGTTTATAATGGTCTAAAATTATAAAATAGTTAATAAATGGCGAAGAACAATGGCCCGGACGCACGTCGATCGCGAGCCTTTGGTTCAGTTTGCGCTGATCGTGTCTCAATGGGTGGCCATTTGAGCGTTTCCCGTCCCCACACGCATCGGGGCCGGGAGATCGCAAATGCGCCAGAAAGCCGGTATCCGGTCTGCGGCCACGTCAGACCGTTCCCGGCTCTCCCTTTGAAATCCAAAACCATATCTTTTAAGGAGGTCCATCATGAAGAAACTGCTTTGCACCCTGTTGTCCCTTTGCCTCGTACTGTCCGTGTTCAGCTTCGGCTTCGCCGAGATCAACATCTCCGCCGAAGACCTCGCAGCCGCGACAGACGAAGAACTGGAGAGCCTTCGCGCCGCCGTGGTCAGCGAGCAGAAGAGCCGCATCGTCTCCAGGATCAGCCTTGACAGCGAAGAACTGCGCCTGAACAAGGGCACGACCGGGAAGCTCGCCGCCACCGTTGAGGACGTTCCCGAAGGCGTCACCGCGGGCAAGCTGGCCTGGAGCACCAGCGACAGCAAGGTCGCATCCGTTGCCAATGGCACCGTCAAGGCCGTCAACGACGGACAGGCCACGATCACCTGCTCGACCACGCTGTCCGACGGGACCGAGTTGTCTGCCGAGTGCAGCGTCACCGTGTATATCTCGGTCAAGACGCTCGCCTACAAGACCAAGAAGGCGTCCGCCCAGATCGGCGAGACCTACACGCAGGAGCCCGCTTTCACGCCTGCCAATGCGACGAACAAGGATCTGGTCTTCACCTCCTCCAATGAGGAGATCGCGACCGTCGACGCGAAGGGCGAAGTGACCGTCAAGGCCGCCGGTCAGGTCGATATCACCGCCACCACCACCGACGGGAGCGAGAAGAGCGCTTCCTACACGCTTTCGATCCCCTCCCTGAAGGCGCCTGAGACGTTCAGCGTCGCCGACAAGGAAGGCGATGAATTCGAGGTCGAATACTTCGGCGTGACGCCGGATGACGTCAAGCTCACCAACAGCAGCAAGAACATCGCGGATGTCGAGATGGATTATTCCGACGGCAAGTTCACCGTCTATGTGACCCCCAAGGCCGCCGGCACGACGAAGGTCACGCTCACCGACGGAACCGACAAGGCCAATCAGCGGACCATCGCCGTCACTGTCGAGAACACCGCCGTCTACAGCGAGAAATCCTATCCGAAGATCAAATACACCGACGCCTATCGCTATCCGGAGAAGTACGAGGGCGAGAACGTCAGCTTCTCCGGCAGGGTCCTGCAGGTCATGAACGGCAGCTCGTCCACCACGCTGCGCATCAGCTCCAAGGGTCGTTGGGACAACGTGGTCTATGTCACCATCAGCAAGTACGACATCACCACGCCCATCCTCGAGGATGACAATGTCACCGTCTATGGCACCTATGACGGCAACTACACCTACGAGACGATCATGGGCGCATCCGTGACGATCCCAAGCGTCGACGCCGAGAGGATCAATGTCCGTGGCGGCAGATAAACCGCCCAAAGCATCGCCCGCCTCCGCATTGCGGGGGCGGGCGATGTCGTGTCTGCGGGATCACAGATACTGGTTGAACTCGATCTTCTCCTTGTTGGGCCCAAGGATGACGAAGTACTTGACGCCGTTGTCCCAGAAGGGCAGCTGGTCCGCTTCGATGACCTCGAGCTTCATCTCGTCGGCGATCCTGCGCGCTTCATCCACATCCGTCACGTTGATGGCGATGTGGTCCACCGCGCCGTTGATGCCCACGGCCTTGAAGTTCTGATAGGTCTCGATCATCAGATCGCCCAGCTTCAGGAAGGCCACCTGCTCATCGCCATTCTGCGTGCGGTGCGCCACCTCGAATCCCAGCGACTCGTAAAACGCGATCGTCTTCGCGATGTCGTTGGTGGGTACGCCGATGTGCTGAAGTCCCGTCGCAACCTTTTTGAATGCCATTTCGCTTCCTCCTCCGTGCTGTCGGCGCTTCCGCGCCGTGGTCGATACGATTATAGCATATTTCCGGCGCCGACGCAAACCAAACCGCGCGCTTTGCAGGCCGTGCCGGAAAAAATTTCGCCAAAACCGCCGCTGCCCCCTTGACAAGCCGCCGTTGCTCCGCTATAATTAATTGTGCAAAATTGAATTGTGCAAAATCATATAAGGAGGCAAGCACATGAGCATCTATGATTTCAGCTTCAAGGCGCAGGACGGCAGCGAGGTCTCCATGGAGCAGTACCGCGGTAAGGTGCTCCTGATCGTCAACACGGCCACCGAGTGCGGCTTCACGCCCCAGTACGGCCCGCTGCAGGAGCTGTACAACGCCCACCAGAAGGACGGTCTGGAGATCCTGGACTTCCCCTGCAACCAGTTCGCCAACCAGGCGCCCGGCAGCGACGACGAGATCCACAGCTTCTGCACCGGCCGCTTCGGCATCACCTTCCCGCAGTTTGCGAAGGTCGACGTCAACGGCGAGCGCGCCCTGCCCCTCTTCAAATACCTGACGGCAAACACGAAGTTCGAGGGCTTCGGCATGAGCCCGGCCGGACTGATCCTGAAGCCCATCGTCAAGAAGATGGATCCGGATTACAAGCACAACGGCAACGTCAAGTGGAATTTCACCAAGTTCCTGATCGACCGCGAAGGCCGTATCGCGGCGCGCTTCGAGCCCACCGCGGATATGAAGCATGTGACCGAGAAAGTGGAGGCGATCCTGTAATGCACTACGACTACCACACCCGGAATGTCTGCAGCACGCTGATCTCGTTCGACCTGGACGGCGATGTGGTCACGAACATCAAATTCATGGGCGGCTGCAACGGCAACCTGAAGGCCATCTCCAAGCTGGTCGATGGCTGGACCGTCGATAAGATCGAGCAATACCTGAAGGGCAACACGTGCGGCTTCCGGCGCACGTCCTGCGCGGATCAGCTGGCCACCGCCGTTCGCAAGGCGCTCGACGGCGAGCTTCAGGGGGTGTGACCATGCGCATCGAAGTGCGATACATGAGCCGCGGCGGCAACACGAAGCGGCTGGCCGATGCGGTAGCGTCCGCGCTGGGCGTCGAGGCCACGGCGGTCACCGAACCCATGGCAGAAAAAGCCGACACCGTATTCCTGTGCGCCAGCGTCTACGCCGGCGGGCCGGACAAGGCCGTGACCGAGTACATCCGCCGCAACGCCCAGAGCATCGGCAGGATCGTGGTGCTGTCCACCTCGGCCTCCGGCAAGTCCACCCAAGGCAGGATCCGCGCCGTCGCCGGCGACGCGGGCATCCCCGTGTCGGATGCCTTCTTCCACTGCCCCGGCGCCTGGACGCTGTTCCACAAGGGCCGTCCCAATGCGGACGACTGCCGCCGCGCGGCCGAGTTTGCCAGGGCGCAGCTTCAGTGAGGGGACGATGTCATGGGATCTGACAAGTACGATGCGCTGAGGCTCGACAGCCAGCTGTGCTTCCCCCTCTACGCCTGCGCCAGGGAGATCGTGAAGGCCTACAAGCCCTTTCTGGACGACATCGGCCTCACCTATACGCAGTACATCACCATGATGGTGCTCTGGGAGCACCGCCGGATCACCTCGAAGGCCCTGGGTGAAAAGCTGTTCCTCGATTCCGGCACGCTGACGCCGGTGCTCAAAAAGCTGGAGGAGAAGGGCTATCTCACCCGCAGCCGCTGTCCCGATGACGAGCGCAACCTGATGATCACCATCACCGACGCCGGCGCTGCGCTGCGCGAACCCGCCTCGGATATCCCCGGCAAAATGGCCGCCTGCATCCCCCTGGAGCCCGGCGAGGCCATGACGTTGTACACGATACTACACAAGATACTGGGGACCGGGAGATCAAAATAACTCCAAATTCCGCGTCCGGCCGGGTGCTCTATGGCGCTCGGCCGGATGTTGTCGTAAAACAGAGGACCGTCGGCCAGGCCGGTGATCCTCTGTTTAAAAAAAGCCGGAGCCTTCTCCCTGCGCGGGCGGGGAGAAGGCTCCGGCCGAAGCAGCCATCCATTCACTTCTTGATCCGCTTGTCCAGCCGCGCGGCCAGGCGGGTGCCGATGGTCTGGAACAGCTGCACCAGCACGACCAGCACGATCACCGCCATGTACAGCACCGCGTACTTGTAGCGGGAATACCCGGTGGCGATGGCGATCTTGCCCAGCCCGCCGCCGCCGATGGCGCCGGACATGGCGGTGTAGCCGAGGATGGTGGTGATGGCCAGCGTGAAGTTCGTCACCAGCGACGGCACGGACTCCGGCAGCATCACGTAGAATATGATCTGCCAGGTCGAACTGCCCATGCTCTGCGCCATCTCGATGATGTTGGGGTCGAGCTCGCGCAGCGAGGACTCCACCAGGCGCGCCACGAACGGAAACGCCGCCACGACCAGCGGCACGATGGAGGCCACCGAGCCGATGGACGTGCCGATGATGGCGCGCGTGAGCGGGATGACCATGACGATCAGGATCAGGAAGGGCACCGAGCGCAGGAAGTTGATGATCACATTGATGACCTTCATGAGCCCCTTCGGCATTGGCCGTATGCCGTGCTCGTCGCCCGACACCAGCAGGATCCCCAGCGGTAGACCGATCACGATGGCGAAGAACGTGGACAGCACCGTCACATAGACCGTCTCCCACAGACCCAGCGGGAATTCGCGCACGGCGATCTCCCAGGCTTCGGCCAGCTTTTCGGCGGTAAACGCCTTTAAGAACTGATTCATTGCGCCGCCTCCTTCGCCTCATAGGCCATCTCCGCCATCACGGTCACATTGGGCACGGCGGAGAGGTACTTGATCGCCCGGGCCATCTCATCCGGCCCCCCGGGGATCTCCAGCAGCATGTAGCCGTACTCCCGCTGCCCCACCGTGCGGGTGGACGCGCCCAGTATGTTCGGCGCGATGCCGCACTCGATGGCCATCGAACCGATCAGCGGCTTGTCGATCGTCACGGAGCCCTCGAAGATCAGCCGCACCAGCTGCCCGTAGCCGGAGCCCGTCGGGCCCTCGGACATATCCGGGAACACCAGCGCGCGGGTCGCCGCCGCCTTCGGGCGGGAGAACACCTGGCTCACGTCGCCCTCCTCCACCACGTGCCCGTGCTCCAGTATGGCCACGCGGTTGCAGATCTCCTGCACCACGCTCATCTGGTGGGTGATCACGATGACCGTGATGCCCGTATCGCGGTTGATCTGGCGGATCAGCTCCAGGATCGACTGCGTGGTCTTCGGGTCCAGCGCGCTGGTGGCCTCGTCGCACAGCAGCACGCGCGGATTGGTCGCCAGCGCAC
>JAFRMB010000066.1 GCA_017430945.1 Clostridia bacterium
CGTCCGAATCGAACAGGTCCGCCAGCGCGGCATCCACCTGAGGCTCGCCCATGCCGAACACGTGCAGGAAGCGGGACACGATGTGCGCGCCGCTGCGCCGAGCGAGCCAGGGCGCGAGCGCCCCGTCGAACATGTCGCGCAGCTCGCGCGGCGGCCCGGGCAGCATGGCCACGGCCTTGCCGCCCGCCTCTACGATGCAGCCGGGCGCGGTGCCGACTCGGTTGGGCAGTATGGTCGCGCCCTCCGGGAACAGGGCCTGGCGGCGCTGCGCGGCGTCCTCCGGGACGCGCCCGAGGAAGGCCGCGATGCGATCGAGGCTCGCCGCGTCCTCGACGAGCGCAAGCCCGAAGTGCGCGGCGACCGCGTCGCGGGTCAAGTCGTCGCCGGTCGGGCCGAGCCCGCCGGTGGTGATGACGATGTCCGCGCGCGCGAGCGCCTCGCCCAGCGCCGTCCGGATCCTGGCGGGGTTGTCGCCGACCGCCGTGTGGCGGTACAGCGATATCCCGAGCTCGGACAGCCGCCGGGAGACGAACTGCGCGTCCGTGTTGGCGATCTGCCCCATCAGCAGCTCCGTGCCCACGGAGAGGATCTCTGCGATCATGATTGCCTCCGATCCGCGCCGCCCGGGGCGGCGCGCCGATGCTCGCGGGGGCGCGCGCCGGCCGGGCGGTCAGGTGAGCCCCAGCCGGTCGAACAGCGCGCTCTCGACGCCGATGATGTCGTCCAGCTCCAGCGTCATGCCGTCCTCCAGCTGCAGCGTGCCCAGCTCCGGCTGCAGGCGGCGCACCACGCCGAGCGCGGTCTCGTAGCGCCCGCCGGCCTTGAGCCGGTCGGGGATGAAGTGGATGACGGACACCTCCGGCCGCTCGTCAAGGTGTTCGGCCAGCGCGCGCATGCGCCGGTCCAGCGACTCCCGCTCGGCCTCGCCGAGTTCGATGCGCTGGTCGGTGCGCCGCTGGGCCTCCTCGATGGCCGAGCCGTAGCCCGTCAGCGCCGCGAAGGGCGCGAACTGCGCCGCCCGTTCGCGGCTCGACATGCGCGGGCGGGTGGGGGAGACGTGCCGGGGCAGGTCCAGCAGGTCGTCGTAGCGGTGCGGATCGTCCCGATCCGCGTCTGGAACGCGCATGATATACCCTCCCGTGGCTATGCCTTGTGCCCGCCGATCTGGTCGTTCCGCAGGCGCGCGGTGGCGCCCTCCTCCAGGTCCATGCCGCGCAGGATCGCGTTCTTGCCGTACTTGTCCTTGATGGCCAGTACGACCTCCTGCTGCCGACGCTCCTTTGCGCGCTGAGCGTCCGCCTCGGCCTGGCGGCGCTCCTCGGCAGCGTAGTCGGTGAACATGTCCAGCTGCACGGCGGCGCTCTGCTGCCGTCTGGCCGCCTCGTCCTCGTCGATCACGTGGTTGGCGACCACATAGATCCTGCGGACGAGCAGCGCGGGGTCCACGATGCGGTCGAACAGCGCGAGCATGGCCCCGGTGATCTGCCGCGATGAGGAGGTGGGCGCGGGGAGGTTCTCGCTGCCGTGCGCGTGCTGGGGCACCTCGCGGCCGTAGAAGTCGGTCATGGTCGCCCCGCGGTAGCGCGGCCGGCCGTCTCCGCCCTGGAGGTTGACGGCGTCGTAGCACACGGTGAGCACCACCTGGTCGCACACGAGCTTCTTCGCCACCATGGCCAGCGCCAGCTGGTCGGTCATCTCGCGCACCACGAGCCGCGCCTTGTCCGCGGGATAGGGCTGCTGGAGCACCTGGCCCTCGCTCAGGCTGCTGGACTCGGGCCGGTAGGCCTTGATGTCCGCGATGGTGCAGCCCTCCCAGCCCCAGGCGTGGTCGATCAGCAGCTCGGCGTTCACGCCGAACAGCCGGTAGAGCAGGTCCTCGTTGTAGTAGTCCGACTTCCCACCCGCAGAGCAGCGGGCGATGTCGCCCATCGTGTAGAGCCCCTCGGCCTCGAGCCTGCGGGCGGTGCCGCGGCCCACGCGCCAGAAGTCCGTCAGCGGCCGGTGCGTCCACATCGTGCGCCGGTAGCCGGCCTCATCGAGCTCGGCGATGCGCACGCCGTCCTTGTCCGCGGGGATGCGCTTGGCCACGATGTCCATCGCGATCTTGCAAAGGTACAGGTTCGTGCCGATGCCCGCCGTGGCGGTGATGCCGGTGGTGTAGAGCACCTCGTCGATGATGCGGCGGGTGAGCTGGCGGGCGGTCAGGCCGGAATTCTTGAGATAGTGGGTGACATCCATGAACACCTCGTCGATCGAGTACACGTGGATGTCCTCCGGCGCGACGAAGCGGGTGTAGATGTCGTAGATGCGGGTGCTCGTCGCCATGTACAGCGCCATGCGCGGCGGAGCCACCAGGTAATCCACCGCCAGGGCGGGATCGGCCTGCAGCGCGGTATCGTCCCACGACTTGCCCGCAAGAACGCCGCCGGGAGCGGCCCTGCGGCGCTCCCGGTTGATCTGACGGACCTTCTCGACCACCTCGAACAGCCGCGGCCGGCCCGGCACGCCCCGCGCCTTCAGCGAGGGGGTGACCGCCAGGCAGATGGTCTTTTCGGTGCGGCTCTCGTCCGCCACCACGAGGTTCGTGGTCAGCGGGTCCAGGCCCCGGGCGCGGCACTCCACCGAGGCGTAGAAGGACTTGAGGTCGATGGCGATGTACTGCCGCCCGGGCGCGCTCATGACTCGGGATCAAGGAAGAAGTGCGGTACTTTGTGTGCATCGGCCCACGCGGCGGCGGTCCCGCCGTTCGGGCAGCAGAACGTCAGATCCGGGCACTCAGTCGGCTTGCCGTTCGCGTCAAAGCTGCCGAAGGCGGCGTCGTCGATCGCAGCCACGTCCTCAGGCATCCACACGAGCCGCAGGCCCGCGCAGCCCGCGAAGGCGTTCGCGCCGATCGCCGTCTGGCCGTTCGGTACGAGGACCTCCTCGATCGATTCGTCGTCCGCGAAGGCGGATCCGCCGATCGCCGTCATGCCGTCCGGCAGCCGGAAGGCGCCCGCGCCGGTGGCGAACACGCGGACATTGACGGTGTCCGCTTCTCCGCTTCCGTTCGCGCGGATCCCGAACGTGGTCAGACCGGGCTGCTTCGGCGTGAACCGTATAACGCCGTTCGCGCCTTCATAGATCGGGTCCGTCCCGTCGTAGGCATTGGGACCGAACACGGTGACGACATAACTGTCGCCTTCGGGGATGTATCCGATGTGCATGGCCGCCTGTATGTCCAAAGGCACGTCCAGCTCGCCGCAGTAGCGGTCCGGCGCTGTGTAAGCCACGGGGAAGTCGATCCCGAGTTTTGCGCCGGCAAGGCCGGTCCCGCGCTGGACGGTCACGGCTTCGGGCAGCCTGGTGTAGGTCGCCTTGTTCGTTTCGGGATCGAGGACCGCGCCGACGAATTCGATCCCGGACAAGCCGTCAAAGCATTGGACGACGGGCGCGACATCGGCCACATAGCGACCGCCGATCAGCTCGATCGACACGGATCCCGCGCCGGGGATGGTCTGGCCGGACAGATCCACGTCATCGGCAGCCAGGTCTTCAAAGCCGGACAGGTCGAGCGCCGTCAGGTGGTTGTCGGAGGCGTCGAGGCTCTGAAGGCGGCTGAAGTATTCAAGGCCCGTCAGATCCGCGATGCCCAGGCCGGACACATCCATATCGGTCACGGCGGCGGCTTCAGCGTCGCTGAGCACCGCATTACCGTCGTCGACGTATTCCAGCACCCACGCCAGGAATGCCGCGTCCGGGAAGTGATCTTCATCGATCGCCGCCACGACGACCGGGGTGTAAGCGACGCCGCAGGTGACATCCATGAGGACATCTTCCAGCCCGGTGTCATAGTACCAGGTGATGGCGTCGGGCAGGAAGTCGTAGATCAGCGTGCAGGTCGCCTCGTCGAAATCCGCGTCATCGGGCAGGACGGTGCGTTCAAGGTCCAGGGAAAGGCTCGAAAGATCCGCGGCATAGCTTCCGTCTGCGTAGACCACGGTCACGGAGTCATCGATGGTCTGGCCGGACAGATCCACGTCATCGGCAGCCAGGTCTTCAAAGCCGGACAGGTCGAGCGCCGTCAGGTGGTTGTCGGAGGCGTCGAGGCTCTGAAGGCGGCTGAAGTATCCAAGACCCGTCAGATCCGCGATGGCCAGGCCGGACACATCCATATCGGTCATGGCACAGATCTCCGCGTAGCTGAGCTCGCCGTAACCCTCATCGCCTTCGTTGTCGAGGTCGGCGTTCTGAAGCACCCATGTGCGGAAGAAGTCGTCCGGGAAGTTCGTTTCGTCGATGGAGACGGACGGGCGTACCGCCCCGGCGTAGTCCGTGGCGGACAGGGTCAGCTCCGCCGGGGAGAAGGGGAGGTCGTCATCGTAGACAAACGAGACGGCGGCGCCGTCGCAGTCGAACACGTAACCCCCGGCGACGCTGTTGTCGACCTCGTGCTCCTCCTCGACGACGGTGCCGTCGGAGGACGTCCCGGTCCTGATGATGACGCTGCTGTACGGGGCATGGCCCTTCAGGAACAGCAGGTCGGGGTGGCCGATGCTGCTGCTGTCGCAGTTGGTGACGTCGATCAGGTAGTTCTCGCCGTCGTCCATGTGCGCGATGTTCCACATGTGTCTTCCTGCGCCGGTAGCGCCCACCATATCGCCGGTGACGGTGATGACGGTGATGGCGTCGTCGTCAAAGTCGGTGAGGTCGCACAGGTACTGAAAGGCCTTGGAGTAGCCCTCGCAGACCACCTGGGTATCCGCATCGCCGTCGAACACCCACACCAGCTGCCAGGGGTCGCCGTAGGGCGTATCGTCGTCGTCGGCAGCCTCATGGTTGTAGGAAGTCCGATCGCAGATGGTGTCCTTGTAGCCGGTCAGCTTGTCCAGGTCGCTCGCGTTCGCATATTGGGTGACGATGGCCTGGGCGTTATCGGCGGCGGCGGTGACGGCCTGGCCCAGGCTGGTATCCATCGTGAAGCTGACGTCTTTTTTAAACGTCTCATTGTAAGCAAAGCTGTTTTCGGCAGCATAATCCCGTGAGACGCACAGGTAGAAGGACAGGGATCCATTAACGATGAGGATCAATTCATCGTCATCGTCATAATCAACGTCCAAGCCGGATGGGGCCACGGAATAGCCGCCGGTTTTTGTGGGGTCGAACCAGTACATTTCATAGGGCAGATCGTGACGCAGTGCTTTGACGACTGCTTTAAAATCGTAAGTCTGCTGTGCAAATATGAAATCGATGGCAGCCTGGTTCCATTCACCGCTCTCATAATCGTAGAGGGAATCGACGCCTGCATCCGCCGCAGTATAAGAGAGCTTGTCGAGGACATCTTCCACGGGTATCAGAAACTCGGTGGACGCCCGCTCGCCTTTGGCCACCTTGATGATCTCAGGCCGCATCCAATCGTAGATCCTCTTCTCCAGTCCCCCCAGATCCTCGCCCAGGTTCCTGGGGGTCAGCAGGGGCAGGTCGTCGTCGGTGCCGGGCATGCGGCTGGCGATGTAGCCGGCGGCAAGGTCCACGCCCGCGAAGGGATCGTCTTCGATGAAGACGGCCTCGGACGAAGCGGTGAACGTCGCCTCGACCGGCGCGCAGAGGCCCGCCGGCGCAAGGATCAGCGTGAGCGCCAGCAGCGCTGCGGCGCACAGGACCGCATGGAAGGATCGAACGCGTGTCATAAAGGGCACCTCCCGGAGGATCGCATATTTTATCATTCTTATTATAGAGTGTGGGATGGACGGTGTCAAGGAACGCGGCGATTTTTGCTTGCATCCGTCGTCGCGGCGATTTTTGCTTGCATCCGTCGGCGATTGCCTCTATAATGGAAGCAGCATCGACCAAACAGGACTTATGGAGGGATGACGATGAGCAAGAAGATCGTTGCCGACGTGCCCGAGATGACCGCCGCGCACCGCGAAGCCATCGCAGCCGCGGCGAAGGCGCGGGGCTATGAAGCGGTGTTTCCGGGGGACCGCGCCGAGGCCGTGGCCGCCAGCGCGGACGCTGAGATCATATTCGGCATGCGTATGTCGCTGCCCAAAGCGGCGCCGCAGCTCAGGTGGCTGTGCGTGCCCAGCGCGGGCGTGGACTACTGCGTGGCCGACGACGTGTACGCGAACCCCGACGCCGTGCTGACCAACTCGTCCGGCGCCTATGGCGTCACCATCGCCGAGCACACCGTCATGGTGGCGCTGGAGCTCATGCGCCGCCAGATGGAATACACCGATATCGTCGACCGGCGCAGCTGGGAGCGCCAGCTGCCCGTCCACGGCATCATCGGCAGCCGGGTGACCCTGCTGGGCACCGGCGACATCGGGCGCGAGGTGTGCGCGCGTCTGCGCCCCTTCCGGCCGGCGCGCATCGTGGGCGTCAACCGCAGCGGCCGCGACCCGGGCGGCTTCGACCGCGTGGTGCCGCTGAGCGGGCTGGACGCGCTGCTGCCGGAGACCGACCTCCTGGTGATGTCCCTGCCCGGCACCCCCGAGACCGCCGGGCTCATGGACGAGCGCCGGCTGAGGTCCCTGCCGGCGGATGCCTTCATCGTCAACGTGGGCCGGGGCAGCGCCATCGACCAGAAGGCGCTGGAGCGGCTGATGCGCGAAGGTCACCTCGCCGGTGCGGCGCTGGACGTGTTCGTGACCGAGCCGCTGCCGCCGGAGGACACGCTGTGGAGCTGTCCGCGGCTGCTCATCACGCCGCACTGCGCGGGCAACATGACGCTGCCCTATACGCTGGACCGCATCGTCGCGATGTTCCTGGAGGATTTCGAAAACTACTGCGAGGGCCGGCCGATGAAGCGGCTGGTCGACCGGAAGCGGGGGTATTGACGGCGCCCCGTGACGCGCGACCGAAACGATGCCCCGCCGCAGAGCCTCTGATCAGGCGCTGCGGCGGGGCATCTGTCGTGTGCGGTCCGGGACTCACAGCGCGCTGCGGGCCCTGGCCTTTTCGGAGATGTGGTCGCGGATGAAGTCGCGCACGAAGGCGAAGTCCTCGTCGCATACGTAGATCTGGTTCATGCCGAACCATTCGCGCAGGTCGATCACCTGGTATTCAGGATGCACCCGCATGCGCGTGACGGAGGAGAAGAACGTGCGGCCCGCGGCGTTGACGGCGTTCATCGTGAGGCCGGTGCGCAGCGCCTCGCCGGGCCGGTTGACGGCGAGGCCGATCGCGACGGCGATGGCGGCCATCGCCTCGTTGCGCTGGCGCGTGGCAGCCGACCGTACGAGCTCGACCATTTCGCCGTCCATCTCGAAGCACAGGCGGTAGGCGCCGTGCATGACGCAGGCGCAGATGGCGTAGATGCCCGCCGCCAGCGCCATCACGCCCGCGACGCCCAGCGCGCACCAGCCGACGGCCGCGGGCGTAAGCGACGGGCCGAGGGCGACCAAGACGAACGCGACGGCGCCCCCGCAGACGACGGCGATGACCTTCAGCATCAGATGGAACAGGAAGCGGTTGCGCCACATGTCCATCACGTAGGACCAGCGGTACACGCCGTCGTCGAACAGCGTGACCCGGTCGGGATAGTTCTCCATCGTCAGAGCCTCCTTTGCGCGCGGCCGGCATGCGCCGGGCCGAAGGGTGCGGGTCGGTGCAGCTCTTGCCGGCGGTCTGAGCGAAAAGGCGCGCCACGCGATCCGGCTCCCGTCAAATGCCCGTCACGACCCTATTTTATACCAATCCAGACCCTGATTGCAACCATCTGCGCCATCTTTTTCCCCTGCCGTCGCCTCGCCGCGGCCGACGATGCGCCGCGTCGCCCTCCTCCGACCGACTCTGGCAGAACGAAGGATCCGCGCGTGTGACAGTGCTGTGACAGGCGGGATGGTATGATACGGCTGACAACAGCGAAGCGCCCCGGCGGACGAAAAGAGGAGGCAACCATGATGATGATGAAAGATATGATGTTCTACAGCGATCCGGCCGTGATCCCCCCGCAGATCGACATGGCCGCCCTGGCGGACCGGATCCGCCGACGCTTCGGGATCCGGCGGAGCGCGCCCGGGCCGGTCCTCTGACCGGACGGGTCGTCCAGACTATTGACAAACTCCAAGGAGGGGCATGGGGAGGTTCGCAAACCTCCCCATTTTCGATCAGATTTGGCGGCGTGTACGTCAAAGCTGCATTTTCCGGGAGGAAACGCCGGCGTTTCCGGAGGAAAATGAATACCTGCCTGTCAGAAGATCCGTGTGCGCAGTGCACGGATTTTCGCGTTGCCCTTTCTCGTTGAAAAACAGGGTTTTTCAACGAATCGAACGCCCCCGGAGCGCCTGATGCGCTCCGGGGGCGCCGTATCTGTCGGACGGTTCGGACTATTTGTTTTCGATGTACTTGAGCAGCTTGCGCTTGATGCGCTGCAGCGCGTTGTCGATGCTCTTGACGTGGCGGTGCATCTCGCCGGCGATCTCCACGTAGCTCTTGCCCTCCATGTAGCGCACGAGCACTTCCTTTTCAAGGCCGGAGAGCATCTGGCCGATGCGGCCCTCGATGATGGAAAGGTCCTCCCGGTCGATGAGCATCTCCTCGGGATTGGTCATGCCCTCGTCGGTCATCACGTCCAGCAGCGTGCGGTCGGAATCCTCCTCGTAGATGGACTTGTTCAGGGAGATATAGCTGTTGAGTGGGATGTGCTTCTGGCGGGTGGCGGTCTTGATGGCGGTGATGATCTGGCGGGTGATGCACAGCTCCGCGAACGCCCGGAACGACGACAGCTTTTCCTCCCGGTAGTCGCGGATGGCCTTGTAGAGGCCGATCATGCCTTCCTGCACGATGTCCTCGTGATCCGCGCCGATCAGGAAATAGCTGCGCGCCTTCGTGCGCACGAAATTCTTGTACTTGTTCAGCAGGTGATCCAGCGCCTGGGCGTCGGGCGCCTGTTCGCCGCTGCCCTGGGCCAGCCGGACGACCTGCTCGTCCGCCATGGCGTCGTAATCCACAGTCTTCATGAAGATACCCCCGGATGTGCCGGCGGGGAGGGCCCCTCCGGCTATGTCACTCGATCTGTTTTTTCAGCGCGTCCAGCTTTCTGCGCACGTCCTCCGGCAGCCGGTCGCCGATCGGCGTGCGCCGGCCGGCGGGCTTCGACGGCGCGACGCGGCGGATGCCGTCGGCGCGCAGCTGCTGCATCTCGGCCATCAGCTCCCGAGCGGACATGCGGGTCGCGCCGCGGCCCAGTATGATCGTCTGCTCCAGCGCGTCAGAGGAGGCCACGCGCACCTCCACCTTCCGGTATTCGATGTCGCGGGCGAGCGCGTCGCACAGCCGCTCGATGTAGCGGTCGGCGATCTCGCCCTTCTGGGTGTAGACCACCGTCACCGCGCCGCGCGTGTCCTCGGTGCGCACCGTACGGTCGGACATCCAGGCGTCGAACACCACCGTCACCTGCTGGTTGGACCAGCCCGCGTAGTCCATGAGCTCGTCCACGAGCCGCTCCCGCGCGTCGGCCAGCGAGGCCGCCGAGAAGCCGCCCTCGCGGCGGGCGTTGATGATGTTGTAGCCGTCCACGATCAGCAGCCTGCGCGGCGGCTTGCCCCGCGCGGTCACTTCGCGCGCTGGCGGACGACCTCGTACATGAGGATGCCCGCGGCCACCGAGGCGTTCAGCGAATCGATGTGCCCCTTCATGGGCAGCGACACGGTGCGGTCGCACTTTTCCAGCGTCAGGCGGGAGATGCCGTCGCCCTCCGAGCCGATCACCAGCGCGACGGGTCCGGTCAGGTCGGCGGACTGGGCGTCCTCGCCGCGCAGGGCGGTGCCGATGATCCACACGCCGGCCTGTTTGAGCGTCTCCAGCGCGCGGTTCAGGTTTTTGACCCGCGC
>JAFRMB010000067.1 GCA_017430945.1 Clostridia bacterium
ATCATCTGGTCGCCGGTGTAGGCATGCACGGTGGTCATGATGCCGCTGACGATCGGATAGGTGTCATTCAGAGCCTTGGTCATGGGAGCCAGGCAGTTGGTGGTGCAGGAAGCGGCGGAGATGATGGTATCTTCGGGCTTCAGGGTCTCATGGTTCACGTTGTAGACGATGGTGGGCAGGTCGTTGCCGGCCGGAGCGGAGATGACGACCTTGCGGGCGCCGGCGTCGATGTGCGCCTGGCTCTTGGCCTTGGAGGTGTAGAAGCCGGTGCACTCCAGCACGACGTCCACCTTCAGCTCGCCCCAGGGGCAGGCAGCCGCGTCCTTCTCGGCATAGATGCGGATCTCATGGCCGTCCACGATGATGGAATTCTCGGTGGCTTCGACCTTGTGATCGTTCGCGTAGTTGCCCTGAGTGGAGTCATACTTCAGCAGATGGGCCAGCATCTTGGGGGTGGTCAGGTCGTTGATAGCGACGATCTCATAGCCCTCAGCGCCGAACATCTGACGGAAAGCCAGGCGGCCGATACGACCGAAACCATTGATAGCAACTTTAACAGCCATTGGAATCTACCTCCTAAAATCATGTGTTCTTTGAGGGCATGGCGCATTGCCCCATACCCATAAGGATACATCTACATTTTACCCTATGCCACAGGGGATGAAAAGCCTTTTTTTGTTAAAATCCCGGCGCGGCGGCGACTTTGTGAGGATCGCGCCGGCATATGCGGGCCGCGCGCTCAATCCAGCGCGATCTGGCGGTAGAAGGACGTGCCGTCCAGCTTCTCCTGGCACCCCAGCGCTTCCAGCGCGGTGGCGGACACGTCGGCGAAGCTCGCCCGCTCGCCCAGGTCCAGCCCCTCCTCGAGGCCCAGCCCCCACACCAGCAGCGGCACGCGTTCGCGGGTGTGGTCGGTGTGCTTCGTGAAGGCGGGGTCGCAGCCGTGATCGGCGGTGATGATGAGCATGCCGTCATCGCCCAGCAGCTTCATGATCTCCGGCAGGCGCCGGTCGAATTCCTCGAGGGAACGCGCAAAGCCAGGCACGTCGCGCCGGTGGCCGAAGAGCATGTCGGTGTCGACGAGGTTGACGAACATGAGGCCCTTCCAGCGGTCCTTCTTCAGGTATTCGATGGTCGCGTCGATGCAGGCAGGGTTGCCGGCGGCGTGGTTGGACTGGGTGAGCCCGCGGTGGTTGAAGATGTCCTCGATCTTGCCCACGCCCAGCGTATCCAGCCCCATGTCCTTCACGGCGTCCAGCATCGTCCGGCCGGTGGGATCCACGGAGAAGTCGCGCCGGTTGGCGGTGCGCACGAACGAGCCGACCTCGCCCTCGAACGGGCGGGCGATGACGCGGCCGACGCAGTGCTCGCCCTTCAGGATGCGGCGGGCGTCGCGGCAGAAGTCGTGTAGCGTCTTCGGCGGTATGATCGCCTCATGCGCGGCGATCTGGAACACGCTGTCGGCGGAGGTGTAGACGATCAGCTTGCCGGTGCGCAGGTGCTCCGCGCCCAGCTCCTTGATGATCTCCGTGCCGGAGGCCACCTTGTTGCCGATGGTGCCCATGCCGGTCTCCCGTTCGAAGGCCTCGATCACCTCCGGCGGGAAGCCGTTGGGATAGGTGGGGAAGGGCTTGCGCAGCGTGAGCCCCGCGATCTCCCAGTGGCCGGTGGTGGTGTCCTTGCCGGCGGCCTGCTCCAGCATCGTGCCGTAGCAGCCGATGGGGTCGTCGGCATCTTCAGGATGCATCCCGACCAGCTTCATTAGCCCGAGATCGGTCAGGTTGGGGATGTCGGGGTGCGCCTGTTCGAACACGTGCTTCAGGGTGTTGGCGCCTTCGTCGCCGTATTTGGCGGCGTCGTGCTGCCAGCCGGCGCCTGCGCCGTCGAGCACGATCACGACAACGCGTTTCATTCTTTTCATGGTCAGCCCTCCCGTCTGAGAATATATGCGGGCTGCGCGACAGCGTATCCGCGTGGGTGCGGACGCGCCGGCGCCGATCGCATCGCCGTATCGTCGGCGTGGTCTTTGAGATCGCCGGTTTGGATTGGCTAATCTGTGATGCTTTTATTCTACATGCGCGCCCCGGATTCCTGCGTGACGCCGCGTTTTTCAAAGAAGTTAACCGGCTGCGGCGGTTCACGGGAAAATCGCGCGGCAGGACGCAAATTTTCGCGTTGCGGTCATCATTGGCGCAACGTTGTGTGGTATAATGAATCAGGATACTATCTGCCGGCCCCTGTCGGACCGGCAGGATCGTGGTGTGGTGCGTGGTATGGTTTATCTAATCATCGCCCTGGTTTTGGCGGTCGCGGCGTTGGGCATCCTGGCCTGGCGGCTTCGCGCTGCCCTGCAGGCCCGGCGCCGGGCAGAGCAGGAATGCCGGGCCATGCGCAAGGACAACGCCATCCGCCACAACCTCGAGCAGATCCTCAGCGCGCGCGACGCGGAGATCCGGCGGCTGCGCGGCAAGGTCCGGCAGTACGAGGCCGACGCTCAGGCGCTCGAGGACCGCGCCTCCGAGCTCAACGTGAACCTGTTTCGCGAAAGCGGCCTGCGGATCCTGGCGGAGAAGGAGGAGAGCGCCAACCGCATGAAGCTGGAGCAGCTGGAGCGGCAGCTGGCGGACAGCCGGCAGGCGCTGCGGGACGCGCAGGCCAGGGAGGCGGCGCTTCAGGACCTCGTCGACGAACAGCAGCGGCGCCTGGACAAGCTGGGCTCCGAACGCGGCCGTCGCGCAAGGCGCAGCCCCGCCGACAGCGGCCTGGACCAGGTGACGATGGAGGACATCCTGAGCCCGCGGTGAGCCGCCGCACCGCGTGACAGCGCGGCGCGCGATCCGGGATCGGCCCCGCACGGCGCGGCAGGACCGGAGAAAAAATCGTCGGACAGGGGTTGACAAAGCGCCGCAAATCGTATAGAATACCCGTAAATCGATGACGGGGAGCAAGTAACCACGCCGGAGACCCTCACAGAGAGCTGCGGTATGCTGCGACGCGGCAGGGAGCGACATGGCGAATGGGCCCCTGAGAGCGGACTGAACGGAAACATCCGTTTCCAAGTATGAACGCCGGAGCGGGCGCTCCGTCAACAAAGGCCGGCATATGAACGTATGCGCTGAGTGGGCGCGAGCGATCGCGTCAAGCCGGGTGGCACCGCAGGATGATCATGTCCTGTCCCAGCAAAGCAGGGGACAGGGCTTTTTTGTGCGCACAGGGCACAGGATGTCGATGTCCCGACGTTCAAACGGACCCATGAGACGACGAGAAAGGAAGGACAAGAACATGAAGAAGATCATCGCACTGCTGCTGACCGCGCTTTTGACCCTCGGCCTGTGTGCCGCCGCCGAGACCCCCGCCTTCCGGGTGGGCATCTGCAACTATGTGGACGACGCTTCCCTGAACCAGATCGTGGAAAACATACAGGACCGCCTGCAGGCCATCGCCGACGAGCGGGGCGTGCGCTTCGAGATCGACTATCAGAACTGCAACGCGGACGCCAGTGTGATGCAGCAGATCGTGGCCAACTTCATCGCCGACGACGTCGACCTGATGGTGGCCGTGGCGACGCCGGTGGCCATGACCATGCAGGCCATGACCGAGGACGACCGGATCCCCGTGGTGTTCGCCGCGGTGTCCGACCCGCTGGCCACCGAGCTCGTGGCGTCTCTGGAGGCGCCGGGCGCCAACCTCACGGGCACCTCGGACTATCTCAACACCGCGGCGGTGCTGAACCTGATCTTCGCCGCCGACCCCGAGGCGAGCAATATCGCGTTGCTGTACGACGTGGGCCAGGATGCCTCGACGACGCCGATCGCGGAGGCCCGGGCGTTCCTCGACGAAAAGGGCGTCGCGTACAAGGAATACACCGGCACCAACGTCTCCGAGGTCATCCAGGCCACGCAGGCGCTGATCGCGGACGGCGTGGACGCCGTGTTCACCCCCACGGACAACACCATCATGACCGCCGAGCTCTCCATCTATGAGATGCTCCAGGAGGCCGGCATCCCCCACTACACCGGCGCGGATTCCTTCGCCCTGAACGGCGCCTTCCTGGGCTACGGCGTGGACTACGCCAATCTCGGCGTGGAGACCGCGAACATGATCGCGGGCATCCTGGTGGACGGCAACGACCCGGCGACCACGCCGGTCATGACCTTCGACAACGGCACGGCGACCATCAACACCGAGACATGCGCGGCCATCGGGCTGGATTTCGCCGCCGTCTCGGAGGCGTTCGCGCCGTACTGCACCGCCATCCATGAGATCGTGACCGCGGAATCCTTCTGACACATGGGCCGATGCGGGCCGCGGAGCCCGGGCACTGCGCCCGGGGCCCCGCGGCCCCGGCCTGTGCGATCTGATCAACTGAGGGGATCATCGAATGACACTGAATTCGCTTTTGGGACTTGGCCAGACCGCGCTGGAGCTTGCGCTGTTCAACAGCCTGACGGTGCTGGCGCTGTTTTTGAGCTATTCCATGCTGAACGTGTGCGACCTGTCCACCGACGGCTGTTACGCGCTGGGCGCGGCGGTCGTGGCGGTGGTGGCCATCGGCGGGCATCCCTGGCTGTCGCTGCCGGCGGCGATGGGGGCGGGCATGCTGTCCGGCCTGGTCACGGCGGTGCTGCAGACCCGCATGGGCGTGAACAGCCTGCTCGCCGGCATCATCGTCAACACGGGGCTCTACTCCGTGAACATATGGATCATGGGCGGCGCGTCGCTTTTGAACATGAACAAGACCGTGACCGTGTTTTCCCTGCTCAAGGGCGCGCTGCAGGACACGCCCTTTGCGCCGTTTTACGCGCTGATCATCGGTGCGGCGGCCGTGGCGCTGGTGATCGCGTTCCAGTCGCGGTTCCTGCGCACGAAGCTTGGGCTGTCCATCCGCGCGACGGGCGACAATCCGGACATGGTGCGGTCCTCCTCCATCAACCCGGCCTTTACCACGACCGTCGGTCTTTGCATCTCCGGCAGCTTCACGGCGCTGTCCGGGTGCCTGATGGCGCAGAGCCAGAAGTCGGCGACGGTGGACATCGGCTCGGGCATGGTCACGGTGGCGCTGGCCTCGCTGCTGATCGGCGGCGTGTTCATGGGCAGGCGATCGATCCCCGTGCGGGCCGTCGGCGCGGTGCTCGGCGCGTTCGTGTTCCGGCTGGTGTATACCATCGCGCTGCGCTTCGACCTGCCGGCGTTCATGCTGAAGCTGATCTCCTCGGTCATCGTGGTGATCGCCATCTCCGGGCCGTATCTCAAAAAGCAGTTCCCGACGATCAAACGCCGGCTTTCGGCGCGCTTTGGAAGGGCAGGTGTGTGAGCGATGCTGAGGCTCGAGCATGTCTGCAAGACCTTCAACCCGGGCACGCCCGACGCCAGGATGGCGCTTCGGGACATGACGCTGCACGTGGAAGCCGGCGACTTCATCACCATCATCGGCGCCAACGGCGCGGGCAAGTCCACGCTGTTCAACGCCATCTGCGGCAGCTTCTTCGTGGATTCGGGCGCCATATTCCTGGACGGGCGGGATGTGACGATGCTGCCGGAGCACCGCCGGGCGAAGGTGATCGGCCGGCTGTTCCAGGATCCGCTGCGGGGCAGCGCGCCCAACATGAGCATCGAGGAGAACCTGGTGCTGGCGGCCGGCACCGGCGGCTGGGCGAGCGTCGCGTCGCGCAGGGAGAGGCAGGCGTTCCGCGACCGGCTGGCGCTGCTGGATATGGGCCTGGAGGACCGCATGAAGCAGCCGGTGGGCCTGCTCTCCGGCGGCCAGCGCCAGGCATTGACGCTGATGATGGCGACGCTGAGCATGCCCAAGCTGCTGCTGCTGGACGAGCACACGGCGGCGCTGGACCCGGGCACCGCCGAGAAGGTGCTGGAGCTGACCACGCAGATCGTGTCGGAGAACCGGCTCACCTGCCTCATGATCACCCACAACATGCAGTCCGCGCTGGAACTGGGCAACCGCACCATCATGATGGACGGCGGGCGCATCGTGTTCGACGCCGCGGGCGAGGCGCGATCCGGCCTCACGGTGGACAGCCTGATCGGCAGGTTCCGCGAAGCCAGCGGCCACGCGCTCGACAACGACAGGATGCTGCTGACGCGCTGACTGCGTTGCGGCAGGCCGCGGATCGTTCACAGATCGTTCAAAGCTGTTTCAGCTTTATTCAAGCTTGTCGTGTGATAATGCAGCTGTCCGAGGGAAAGGACAGAATAACACACGAGGAGATGTGAGAGATGAAACAGTTTTTTTCAGGACTGATGATCATGCTGGCGCTGGTCCTGGTTATCGTGCTGGGCGTCGCGGCTCTGGCGGAGACCATCGGGCCCGGCGATGCGCAGGCCCCTGTTGTCGGGCAGCAGCAGCCCGCAGCGCCCGCGGACGAGGCGCCTCAGGCGTCGACCGACGACGATGCGGCGCTCCAGGATGCGCTTCGCGCCTATAACGAGGCGCGCCAGGCCAGCCGCGAACAGGCGCTCGAGGATGAGCTGAACGGGTTCGTGTCGTCCGGCAAGCTGACGCAGGAGCAGGCGGATCTGATCCTGAAGTACCAAAAGGATCGCCAGGCACTGCGCAGCGGCACCTGCCCGAGCTGCGGGTATCAGTTCGGCGACGGCAGCGGCTTTGGTCGGGGCGGCCGCATGAACGGCGACCGCGGCGGCCGCGGCGGCCGAGGGATGCGCGGCATGCGGGGCTTTGACCAGTCCGGTGCGGATCAGCAGCCCGGCGCGGACATGCTGCCGGAGGCGGGCCAGGATGGCGGCGCGGACAGCGCGGCGTTCCTGTCCGACTGGGAGGACATGTTCGAAAGCGAGACGCTGGAAGATATCTGACACATACAAAGCGGTGGGGGCCGCCTCAGACGAGGCGGCCCCACTTGGTTTTGGCATGGCGTCCTGACGTTGATCACAGGCCTTCGCGGCCGAGCAGCTCCTTGGGGATCTCGCCGTGCCCCTGGCCGACGAACTTGTAGATCTCGACGGTCTGCTGGATCTGGGCGTCGGTGAGGTGGCGGATGGGGCCGACGGCGCGGGCAGCCAGATAGCCCTTCGCGCATTCCTCCAGATAGACCGCGGCGTTCAGCGCCTGCTTGAGGCTGTCGCCGGTGGTCATGACCCCGTGATGCGCCAGTATCACGGCGTGGCCCTTGCCCAGGTATTCAACGGTATCCCGGCCCATATCCTCGCTGCCGGCGGAGCTGTAGGGCGTGATCGGCACGTTGCCGCCGCAGGCGTTGCCGAGGGTGGTCAGATCGGCGCGGAACTCCGTCTCGCCCTCCAGCAGGCTGATGGCCGTGGCGTAGGGCTGATGGGTGTGGATGATGGCGTTGACGTCAGGGCGATGGTTGAAGATGTAGAGTATGGCCGCGGTATCGGAGGAGGACTTGCGCTCGCCCTCGATGCGGTTGCCCTGCAGGTCCATGACGATCATGTCGTCGGCGACCATTTCCTCATAGATCATGCCCGAGGGGGTGACCAGGATCTCGCCGCTGGGCATGCGCATGCTGAGATTGCCGCCGGCCAGCGAGATGAGGCCGTAGCGGTCCAGCTTCATGCCGGCCTTGATGATTTCGAGCTTTTGTGCTTCAAACATGGGGGAACACTCCTTCGATCGATTTGCTTTTGTACGGTCAGACCGCCGAGAAGTCCTCGAAGCGGATCTCGCCGATGTCCTCGTCGGTGATGCCCAGGGGCTTGCCCATCAGCTTCTCGGCGCCCTTGACGAGCGTCATGGCATCCATGTTGTAGTACTTGAGCAGGAACATCTTGGACGCACCGTGGGCGTAGCTGTCCTGCAGGCCGACTTTGACGAGGGGCTTGCCGATGCCGTTCTCTGCCATGACCTCGGCCACACAGCTGCCCAGACCGCCGATGACGATGCCGTTCTCGATGGTCAGAACACCGTGCTTCGCGTTCCGGCAGGCTTCGACCACCTGGGGATCGGTGAAGGGCTTCAGCGTGGAGATGTGCAGATGGTTGACCTTCACGCCCTTCGCCAGCAGCGCCGCCGTGGCCTTCATGGCCTCTTCCGTGCAGATGGAGGAGGAGAAGATGGTCAGGTCGGCATCGGGTTCGCTGTGGAGGACGCGCGCCCTGTTGAATTCCATCGGCTGGTCGGCGGGGAACAGCCTCGGGACGTTCTTGCGCAGCTGGCGGATGTAGACGGGGCCATTATAATCGTAGGCGATGTCCAGCACGCTGTCGATCTCGGTGGCGTCGCCGACGTCGAAGATGGCGAAGTTGGGCACCGTGCGGATCACGCCGATGTCGTTCGTGGACTGGTGCGTCACGCCGCCGGGCGTGGTGATGCCGGGCACGAAGCCGCAGAACACCACGGGCAGGTTCGGGTAGGCGATGCTCATCTCCACCTGATCCAGCACGTGGCGGTACAGGAACACCGAGAAGGTGTGCAGGAAGGGCCTGAAGCCCTCGCGGGCGAGGCCGGCTGCCCAGGAGACCATGTTCTGCTCGGCGATGCCGGTGGTGATGTAGCGATCGGGGTATTTCTGGCGGAATTCCTTGACCTCGCAGGAGGTGCCCAGGTCGGCGGAGAGCACCAGGATCTCAGGGTGTTCCTCCGCCATGCGCAGGATATTCGCGTTATGCCGGTTGACTTCCAGTTTCATGCACTTTCCCTCCCTGCTCACATGCTCTCGTAGAACTTGGTGTACTCTTCGCGGACCTTGTCGGTGACCTGCACGAAGTGCTTGGGCATCAGCGAAGAGATGATCGGCATGCCCTGATCCGGGTGCGTCCGGCAAATGATGAAGAGCGGCTTGCCGGGGTGGGGGGTGGCCGCCGCCGCGGTGAGTGCGTCGATGTCGTGGCCGTCGCACTCGGCGACCTCCCAGCCGAAGGCACGCAGGCGGTCGGCCATGGGCTCAAGCGCCATCTGGTCCTTGGTCCAGCCCTCGAGCTGCTGGCCGTTGAAGTCGGCGACGACGATGAAGTTGTCGAGCTTGTAGTAGGCGGCCATGTTGAAGCACTCCCAGTCCTGGCCCTCCTGAAGCTCGCCGTCGGAGAGCATGCAGAACACGCGGCCGGTGTGTCCCTTCATTTTATAGGCGTGGGCGGTGCCGGCGGCGATGCTGACCGTCTGCCCCAGGGAACCCGCGGTGTTTTCAAATCCGGGAGAGTGCTCCGCGCCGATCATCTCGAGGTTCCAGCCGTCCACGTTGAATTTCTCGATGGCCTTTTCGCTCAGACGGCCGCACTCCACGAGCGTGCAGTACAGCACCACCGCGTAGTGGCAGCAGGAGAAGAACAGGCGGTCCTTCGTGTAATCGGGGTCTGCGTAGCTGAAGCCGTTGTAAAGGGAGCCTTTGGGATAGTCCATGTTGTCGGGCCCGGGCACCCCCGGGAAGTGCTGCGCGTCGGGATCGCCGAGGCTCGGGCCGAGGTTCAGGATCCGCATGTACAGGGTGTTGAGGATCTCGGCCGAGGAGCATGCCTGGGCCAGATAGCAGCCGCCTCTGTCGATACACAGGCCGAGCACGCGCTTGCGCACGTTGTGAGCGGCTCTGGCGATCTCCTCATTTGTGTAGGTGGTTTTCGGCATGGTGAATACGCTCTCCTTTCTTGGGCTTGAGGGGCACCGACAGGGGACCGACCGGGGTCTGTCATCTGCGTCACACTGTGCGATGCGATCCATCATATCATCACGTTTCAATTATAATTTTGCCGGCGGCGATTGTCAATAGCGCCCGGCGGAACAGTTTGACGCGCCGGTCCGGCGGCATTTGACAATTGGCCGGCGGGCGGGTATAATCAGTCCATGGAAACTGGGATGGGAAACGGTTTGGCCATCACAAGCGCGAAAGGAGTCGGACATCATGAAGGCAGTGGTCAAAACTGCGGTCGGTTACGACAATATGGTATATCAGGATATCCCGGAACCCGAAGCGACGGGCGACCTCGTCAAGATCAAGGTGGCGTATTCCGGCATCTGCGGCACGGATCTGCACGCGTTTCGGGGCACCTACACCAGCACGAAGCCGCCGGTGGTGCTGGGCCATGAATTCTCCGGCATCGTCACGGCGGTGGGGCCCGACGTCAAAAACATCAAAGTCGGGGACCGCGTGACCAGCGAGACCACGTTCGCCACCTGCGGCCACTGCGCCTGCTGCGCTTCGAAGGACTACAATCTCTGCGGCAACCGCAAGGGCCTGGGCACGCAGATCAACGGCAGCATGGCGCAGTACATCGTCAGCCGCGAGGAGAGCGTGCACCTCCTGCCCCCGCACGTGAGCCTGCTGTCCGCTTCGCTGACCGAGCCGCTGGCCTGCGGCGTGCACGCCAGCATCGAAAAGGGCCACGTCAAGGCGGGCGACGTGGTGTGCGTGTTCGGCGCGGGCGCCATCGGCCAGATGGTCGCGCAGGTGTGCAAGTCACAGGGCGCGACGGTCATCGTGGCGGACATCACCTCCGGCCGCTCGCGGCTGGACATGGCCGTGGCCAACGGCGCGGATATCGCCGTGGATCAGCTCACCGAGGATCTCAAGCAGATCATCATGGAGCGCACGAACAACGAGGGCGTGGACATCGCGTTCGAGTGCTCCGGCTCGGTCGTGGCGGCCAACAAGGCGCTGGAGGTCACACGGCGCAAGGGCACCATCGTACAGATGGGCGTGTTCTCAGAGCCCAAGGCGCTCATCTGGACCGACCTCATCCTCCACAGGGAGCTCAACTACATTGGCTCCCGAAGCCAGAAGCCCAGCTCCTGGCGCATCTCCATCGACCTGCTGGGAAAGGGCACCGTCGTGCCGGAGCGGATCGTCAGCAAGATCGTCACGCTGGAGAACTGGCGCGAGGCTTTCGACATGTTCCTGCGCGGCGAGGGCGTAAAGGGCGTCATCTGCTGCAACGAGGATCTGGCGGAGAGCTGAGAGATCCATTCCGGACGAACGGGACAAAAGGCCGCCCGGCTGCGTCATCCACGCATGTGCATGGATGACGCAGCCGGGCGGCGCTGCTTTGATGCGGTCAGAACACGCTGTCGTTGAAGCGCTTGTCCAGCTCGTTGTAGTTCCGGATGTTGAGCTGTATGCGCCGGTTGACGATGCGGATGATGCCGTCGTTGCAGAATTCGTTGATGAATTTGCTGATCGACACGCGGGATACCCCGAGGATCGTGGCCAGCTCCTGCTGGGTGTAGTTGTGCTTGAGCGGGTACCACCGGTCGTCAAAGTCGAACGCGGGGTCGGCATTTGAATAGAAGAACTGCAGCAGCCTGTCCTTGGCGGAAAAAAAGGTGAGGTTCTCGATCTCGTTGCAGAGGATGAGCGTCTTGCGGGCAAAGCAATCCATGAGTGCGGCGTTGAAGCTCGGCTCCCCGGCCAGCAGCGCTTCGAAGCGCTCCATGGGGATGAAGCACAGGTCCGTCTTTTCTTCGGTTATGACATACATCTGGAGCGGCCTGTGCAGGATGCACGATCCCTCCGAGAAGAACCAGCCGTTCGCCAGTATGAACAGGATCTTCTCCGAGCCGTCCTCTCCGAGCATATAGTGCCGGGTGCGCCCGTTCAGGATGTAATACACGCCCTCCGGGCTTTCACCGGCATCCAGCAGCACCTGCTTTGCCGGGACGGTGCGGATGGTCGAGTTGGCGCGGATGAGACTTTCCAGAGCCGCGTCCTGCTGCAGCGGCAGCGCAAAACTGTGGATCCCTCGCATGGCTTTTCCTCTTTACATATCAGATCGAACATATGACGAGCATAACACACGTCAAGCATAACATATAGAAAACGAAAAGACAATAGAAAAAAGATGAAATCGATCAAGCATTTTATAGATGCAGAAATAGAATTTTGTTAAATAATTTACATATGTATTTGAAGAACGAAAGATATTCACTACCAAATTAATGTTTTAGCGGAAATCAAGCGCAATATGTTATATGATTCAAGCAATTCCAACAATGGTATGCCACAGTTTTGCTGATATTGTTTGTTTTCCATTAATTGACGCAGGACGGGCGCTTATCTTTTTTGGAAGGAAGGCCAAGGCTATGATTCCGGTGGGATCCGGAATTTCAGCGCTTTTCCAAGAGGAAACTGCGGTTCCAATCAAGCCGGGGACAGGGAGGGAAACGGTTATTCGGCGGCAGCCGCGCATTCGATCGAAAGCGTTAACACCAACGACAGATTATTAGGAGGAAACATCATGAAGAAAGTTTTTGCGCTTCTTCTGGTCGTCACCCTGATGGCCACGCTGTTCGTGGGCATCGGCTCCGCCGAGTCCGAGTTCAACTGGCGTGAGTTCGAGGGCACCAAGATCCAGGTCATGTTCAACCAGCATAACTATCAGAAGGCTATCACCGACTACGGCAAGCTGGACGAGTTCAAAGAGCTGACCGGCATCGAGGTCGAGTTCTCGGTCACCCCCGAGGAGAACTATTTCGACAAGCTGAGCATCGCACTGTCCTCCAAGGGCGGCGATCCGGACATCTTCATGACCGGCGCCTATCAGGTTTGGGACTATGCCTCCGCTGGCTACATGGAGCCGCTGGATGAGTACATCACTGATCCCGACTTCAATTTCGCCGACTTCTATCCCGGAGTTGCCGGCACCCTGGCGTGGGACTGCATCCCCGGCCATCCCGTTGGCTCCGGCCATCAGTGGGCGCTGCCCATGGGCTATGAGCTGAACGACATCGCCTACAACAAGAAGTATTTCGACGAGAACAACATCGCCGTTCCGAAGACCACCGGCGAGCTGCTGGAGCTGTCCAAGAGCCTGAAGGGCTGGCATGGCGACGAGAACGACTACGGCATCGCCGTGCGCGGCACCCGTAACTGGGCCACCATCCATCCCGGCTACATGAGCCTGTTCGCCACCTGGGGCGCCAAGGACTTCGAGGTCGAGGACGGCAAGCTGGTCTGCAAGCTGGACAGCGCAGAGGCCATCGCGATGACCGATTACTGGGTAAAGCTGATCGTCGAAGGCTCCTCCCCGCAGTGGGCGACCTTCACCTGGTATGAGGCTGGCGCGAACTTCGGCGCCGGCGTGGCCGCCATCCTGTATGACGCCACCTGCAACGCCTACTTCCAGAGCTATCCGGCCGGTGCCTCCGCTGAGGCGGGCAACTTCGGCTGGATCCCCGGTGTTGTGCCGGACGACTCCGGTCTGACCGAGAACGACATCAAGTCCAACGTCTGGGTGTGGTCCATGGGCATGAACGCCAACTCCGACAACAAGGGCGCTGCCTGGCTGTTCCTGAAGTACTTCACCGGCCCCGAGTTCATGCTGTTCTCCGGCACCGAGGGCGCCTGCGCTGACAGCCCGCGTGCTTCCGTCGCCGAGTCCGAGGAGTACAAGGCCATCGTCGGCCAGCAGTACAACTATCTGGAGTCCCTGGACGCGCTGCTGCCCAACGCCACCATCCAGTTCACGCCCCAGCCCTACTTCTTCGAGACCACGACCGAGTGGGCTGCGACGCTGCAGGATCTGGTGCAGGAGTATCGCGAGAAGGGCACCTGCGACACCGAGGGCGCTATGAAGGCCCTGAAGGCGAAGCTGGACATCGCTGTTGAGGACCTGGTTTGCGAATAATCCCGCAGGCTGCTGTGTGAATGAGCATTAGGTAGACCGGCTCGGGAAGGGCTTCGGCCCTTCCCATGCTGCAGGGTGTGTTTCATCTACTGGGACACACCCTGTCTGATGAAAGGGCATCTCTCGCAGACGCCGTCCGCCCGGGCGGGCGACGGCATCCTAAGACAGCCCCCGGGATACGGACAATCGCTGGAAAGTGCGAGTGTCGTCAGGGGACTCACTCCGCGACCGATCCGCGGCGCGACATGACGGGCGCAGGCCTGTTCGGTCCGGCGCCCGGCAAATCCAGGGTTTGAAGTGGCTCATCGACCGGATTGCTGCTCAGACAGCATTTCATGAACGGCGCCTCGGCGCCGAAGAGGGAGATGGATAGGCTTGATTTCAAATAACAGTACGAAAAACGGCGGTGCGGCCGGCTCCACGGATCTGAACGTCGCTCCGCTGAGCAGGCGCATCCGGCCTTATCTGATCGTAGCGCCCGCGCTGCTCATCACCATCGGTATACTGATCCCGTTCGCGATGGCCATCTACTATTCGCTGACGGGATATACGTTCCGCAACCCTGACCCCACGTTCATCGGCTTCAGGAACTGGATCCGCATGTTCCAGGACAGCCAGTTCTGGAATGCGGTATGGGTCACCGTGCGCTATGCGTTCTGGTCCACGCTGATCGAGCTGCTGCTGGGCCTCGGCATCGCGATGCTGCTGGGCAACACCGACAACCGCTTCTCGCGCATCCTGCGCGTGGCGCTGATCTTCCCGCTGATGGTCGCGCCCGTCATCGGTACGCTGATCTGGCAGCTGATGCTCCGAAGCGGCGTCGGCATCATCGACAAATTCCTGAACACACTGGGCATCTACGGCATGCAATGGGGCGCGTCTTCGAAGACGGCCATGCTCACGGTGGTCATGATCGACGTGTGGGTCAACTGTCCGTTCGTGATCATACTGGTGCTGGCCGGCATCCAGAGCCTGCCCAAGTCGCCGTTTGAGTCGGCCAAGATCGACGGCGGCAGCGGCTGGTTCAACTTCCGCACGCTGACGCTGCCCATGCTGAAGCCCACGATCCTGATCGCCCTGCTGTTCCGCCTGATGGCGGCCCTGCAGGAGTTCGGCATCATATTCGCCCTGACCAAAGGCGGCCCCGGCGACACGCTGATGAGCCTGTCGGTCACGGCCTATACCCGCGCCTTCCTGTATCAGAAGTTCTCCGGCGCCCTGCCGTTCATCCTCGTTCTGTGGTTCATCGTCAACTTCTGCGCCAAGCGCATCGTCACGTCCTGGCGCAAGAGCCAGTACCAGGCCACCGGCAAGGACATCGAGGAGCCTGAGAAGAAGGACGGCCTCATCAAGAAACTCCTGAAGGGAGGTAAGGCGGCATGACGGCACAGAGAAGACTGTATTCGATCCTGAAGAATGCGGGACTTGCGATCTATGCCATATTCGCGCTGTTCCCGCTGCTGTGGATGGTCCTGCTGACCTTCAAGTCGGACGCGGAGATGCTGACCACCACGTTCGTGTTCCATCCCACGCTCGTCAACTATGAGGAAGTGCTTCTGAAGACCGACTATTTCCGCTACATCAAGGATTCGATCATCGTCGCCGGCGGCGCCGTGATCATCTCGGTGCTGGCGGGCGTCCCCGCGGCCTACGCCCTGGCGCGCTACAACTTCAAGAAAAAGGAAGACATCGCGTTCCAGATCCTTTCCTTCAAGTTCGCGCCTGAGATCCTGGTCGTGCTGCCCCTGTACATGATCTACGACAAGCTGGGTCTGTACGACACCTACTTCGGACTCATCTGGGTGTATCAGCTGATCTCCATGCCGCTGATCATTTGGGTCGTGCGCGGCTACTTCGAAGATATTTCCGTCGAGATCGAGCACGCTGCGCAGGTGGACGGCTACTCCTGGTGGCAGATCTTCTTCAAGATCCTGGTGCCGCTGATCCGGCCCGGCCTCGTCGCGTCGGCGCTGCTGTGCTTCATCTTCGCATGGAACAGCTTCACTTTCCCGCTGCTTCTGGCCGGCATCAAGGTCGAGCCGATCACCGTTGCGGCGACCAAGTACCTGGCGCAGAACACCGTGCACTATGGCCAGATGGCCGTCGCGGCGACCTTCTCGGCGCTGCCGTCCATCATCTTCGCCATCTGCATCCAGAAGCATCTCGTGCGCGGCCTGAGCTTCGGCGCTGTGAAGGGTTAAGGTGATCGTATGGCAAAGATTGAATTGATTGGCGTAACCAAGCGCTTTGGCAAGACCACGGCGCTGAACAACGTGACGCTGGAGGTCCACGACAAGGAGTTCTTCGTGCTGTTCGGGCCCGCGGGCGCCGGCAAGACCACGCTTCTGAACAACATCGCCGGCATCCAGATCCCCGAGGAGGGCATGGTAAAGATCGGCGGTGAGATCGTCAACCAGGTCGACCCCGCCGAGCGCAACGTGGCCATGGTGTTCGAGAATTACGCGCTGTATCCCCACATGACGGTCTACGACAACATAGCCTCTCCGCTGCGCTCTCCGCGCTACAAGAAGGACGAGGCCTACATCAAGGACGCAGTGCAGCGCGTGGCCGAGCTCATGAGGATCGACATGCTGCTGGAGCGCCTGCCCAGCCAGCTCTCCAACGGCCAGCGCCAGCGCGTGGCGCTGGGGCGCGCGTTGGTGCGCGAGCCCAACGTGTTCCTGATGGACGAGCCGCTCGCCCACCTGGACGCCAAGCTCCGCAACCACATGCGCAGCGAGCTGAAGGAGATGCAGGCCGCCTTCGCGACCACCTCCATCTACGTCACCCACGACTTCATGGAGGCCATGAGCCTCGGCGACCGCATCGCCATCATCAACAACGGCGAGATCGTGCAGATCGGCACCGGCGACGAGATCTACTACATGCCGTGCAACGAGTTCGTGGCGCAGCTGATGGGCGATCCCGAGATCAATCTGCTCGAGTGCAGGCTGGCGAAGGAACCGGACGGCTACAGCGTCATCTGGGTCGAAGCGCCTGAAGAGCGGATGAAGCTGCCTGCCAACGCGGACCTGTTCCAGCGCTTCAACCAGCTCTCCGGGGCCGACATCCACATGGGCATCCGCCCGCAGAATGCGCACTACTTCTTTGAGCCGACGCCCGGCGCCATCAAGGGCACGGTGTACGCCTTCGAGACCATCGGCAACAAGTCGGTGCTGACGGCGAAGATCGGCGACAAGCACCTGCGCATGATCGCCCCCAACGGCCTGCCGGTCAAACTGGACCAGGATGTCTGGGTCACCTTCGACATCGACCGTGCCATCTTCTTCAACGCCGAGTCTGCCGAGTACATCGGGCGCTTTGACGAGGCGGCGGTGCGCGAGCTGGCCGCGGCGAGCCAGGCCAAGGAGGTGTAAGCATGGCAAAACTGACACTGAAAAACCTGTACAAGCGCTATGACAACAGCGGCAAGAAGCACAAGACGGTGAACAACTTCGCCGTCAACGATCTGAATCTTGACTGCCGCGACGGCGAGTTCGTCGCGCTGCTGGGTCCGTCCGGCTGCGGCAAGACCACGACGCTGCGCATGATCGCCGGCCTCGAGGACATCACCAAGGGCGAGATCTACATCGGCGACCGGCTGGTGAACAATCTCCATCCCAAGGACCGCCACATCGGCCTGGCCTTCGAGGACTACGCGATGTATCCGCCGCTGACGGTCTATGAGAACATCGCCTTCAACCTCCGCGCCAAGAACGTGGACAAGAGCGAGATCGACCGCCGCGTTCGCGAGATCGCGCACCTGCTGCGGTGCGAGGAGCTGCTGGACATGATGCCGGTGAAGCTCTCCGGCGGCCAGAAGCAGCGCGTCAACATCGCCCGCGCCATCGTGCGCCGCCCGGAGCTGCTGCTCATGGACGAGCCGCTGTCTCACCTGGACGGCAAGATGCGCCAGGCCATGCGCGTGGAGATCAAGCGCCTGCACAACGAGATCGAGTGCACGTCCGTGTACGTCACGCACGACCAGCTGGAGGCCATGAGCCTCGCGGACCGCATCGCCATCATGGATCTGGGCGTGCTGCAGCAGTTCGGCACCCCCATGGAGGTCTACGACGACCCGGTGAACGAATTCGTCGCCGCCTTCATCGGCGAGCCTCCGATGAACATCCTGAAGACCAAGGTCATCAAGCATGAGGGCGAGTTCTTCTTCACCTTCGATGAGAGCGAACTGCGCATCCTGGTGCCGAAGCGCTACTACAACAAGGTGAGCGACGGCATGCTGGTCAAGATGGGCGTCCGCCCGATGGACCTGTACATCGGCGGTCCGGATTCCAAGGGCACGCCGGAGCGCGTGGCCATGTTCGAGAACCTGGGCGACGAGCGCCGCATCGGCGTGCGCGTCGGCGACAACCTGCTCATGCTGATCACTGAGGATGAGACCCGGTACAACCAGGGCGACGTCATCCGCCTGGAAGTCAACGAGGAGAAGACCCATCTGTTCGACATCGAGACCGGCGACCGCATCCGCTCGGACAAGTGACTGTCCGGCTAAACGAAGACCATGGGACAGGGCGCGTCCCTGTCCCACAAGAAACGGAATAATGATAGGAGGCAAATCATTATGAGCAATCTTCCGAAGATGATGAAAGCACTGGTAGCGTACGCGCCCGGAGATTACCGGCTGGAGCAGGTCGAAGTGCCCCGCGCCGGAGAAGGCGAGATGATCCTGAAGGTCGAGGCCTGCGGCATCTGCGCGGGCGACGTCAAGGCGCTGCACGGCGCACCCAGCTTCTGGGGCCTCGAGGGCCAGCCCAAGTACATCAAGGAGCCCATGATCCCCGGACACGAGTTCGTCGGCAAGGTCGTCGAGATCGGCCCCGGCGTCAAGGGCGACTGGAAGATCGGCGACAGGATCTGCCCCGAGCAGATCGTGCCCTGCGGCGAGTGCATGTTCTGCAAGACCGGCCGCTACTGGATGTGCGAGAAGCACGACCTGTTCGGCTTCCAGAACAACGTCAACGGCGGCATGGCCGAGTATGTGCGCCTGACCAAGGAGGCGCGCCCCTACAAGGTGCCGGCTGACATGCCCATCGAGCAGGCGCTGCTGATCGAGCCCTACAGCTGCTCCAAGCACTGCGTGGACCGCGCAGCACCCACCAACGAGGATGTCGTCGTGCTCTCCGGCTGCGGCACCCTGGGCCTGGGCATGGTCGGCGGCCTCAGGAAGCGCAACCCCAAGCTGCTGATCGCGCTCGACATGAACGACGTCCGCCTGGCCAAGGCGAAGGCCTTCGGCGCGGACCTCGTGATGAACCCAGGCAAGGAGAACGTCGTCGCCAAGGTCAAGGAGCTCACCGGCGGCTACGGCTGCGACATCTACGTCGAGGCGTCCGGCCATCCGTCCAGCGTGCAGCAGGGCCTGGATATGATCCGCAAGATGGGCCGCTTCGTCGAGTTCTCCGTGTTCGGCTCCCCCGTCACGGTCGACTGGTCCATCATCTCCGACCGCAAGGAGCTGGATCTGCTGGGCGTCCACCTGAGCCCCTACAGCTACGACTCCGTCATCGCGTGGATCGGCGACGGCACGATGCCCACCGACGGCGTCGTGTCCCACAAGTTCTCGCTGGATGACTGGCAGACCGGCTTTGAGTATGCTGCGACCGGCAAGGACAATTCCTTCAAGGTGGCGCTGATACCGTAAGGAGGCCAATATGAAGCTTCTATTTGGATGTGATCCCAACGCGGCCGCCATGAAGCTGAGCCTCATGGCCACGGCCGAAAAGCTGGGCCACGAGTGCGTCGACATGGGCAGCGACGATCCGATCTACGCGCACACCGCATTCAGGGTCGCCGAGGCCGTGGCGGCAGGGGAGGCCGACAGGGGCGTGCTGGTCTGCGGTACGGGCCTGGGCATGACCATCGCTGCCAACAAGGTCAAGGGCGCTTATGCGGCCCTGCTGTCCGATGTGTATTCCGCGCAGCGGGCGATACTCAGCAACAACGCGAACATCGCGTGCATGGGCGCTTTCACGGTCGGCGACAAGCTGGCGCAGGAGCTCTTGAAGACGTTCCTGTCCCTGACCTTCGACCCGGAGTGCGCCTCCGCGCCCAAGGTCGCCGCCTATCGCGAGTACGACGAAAAGACCCACAACTAGACCCTGTGACGAAGCGCTGCCCGCGCAGCTGCCGGCAGCGCTTCGATCCCACCCTTCATTGTCTCAGGAGGTTAGTATGCAGAGAATCATCAATGTCCCCGATATGGTCGTGGAGGATATGCTGAAGGGCTATGTGAAGGCACATGCCGACATCGTGAAGCCCACCGACAACCCGCGCGTGGTCAAGAGCAACTGGGCCGGCCAGAAGGGCCGCGTCGGCATCGTCACCGGTGGCGGCTCCGGCCACAAGCCCGCCTTCATCGGCTATTGCGGCAGGAATATGTGCGACGCCGTCGCCGTGGGCGAGGTCTTCTCCTCTCCGACCGCCAAGGCCTTCTACGATGCCTTCCGCGAGGCGGACGGCGGCGCGGGCGTGGCCTGCCTGTACGGCAACTACGCCGGCGACAACATGAACGTCAAGATGGCCATCGAGCTGGCCGAGGACGATGACATCGAGGTCAAGCGCGTCATCGCCAACGACGACGTGGCTTCCGCACCCAACACCGAGCGCCAGAAGCGCCGCGGCGTGGCGGGCGAGATCTTCATGTGGAAGACCGCCTCTGCGAAGGCGGCCATGGGCGGCACGCTGGACGAGGTCATCGCGACGGCCCAGAAGGCCATCGACAACACCCGCTCGGTCGGCATCGGCCTGACGCCCTGCACCATTCCCGCCGTGGGCCATCCGAACTTCGAGATCAAGCCCGGCACCATGGAGGTCGGCATCGGCCATCACGGCGAGCCCGGCGTTTCGGTCAGCGATCTGCAGACGGCTGATGAGATGGCAAAGACCATGGTGGACATCGTCGTGCCGGACCTGCCCTTCGTCGAGGGCGACGAGGTCGCCGTGATCGTGTCCGGCCTGGGCGCGACCCCGGTCATGGAGCTGTACATCCTGTACAACAAGATCGAGGAGCTGCTCGCCGAAAAGGGCATCAAGGTCTATCTGCCCCTCGTCGGCAACTACTTCACGTCTCTGGAGATGATGGGCGCCACGTTTACCGCCATGAAGCTGGACGACGAGCTCAAGGCGCTTCTGGACCTGCCCTGCGAATCCATGGGCTTGACCGTGACCGGAAAGGAATAACGGCTATGAGTGAATTTCTGAATAAAGACGGCAAGGTCATCGTAGAAAAACTGATCAAGGCCATCCAGGACAACAAGACCTACCTGTCGGACATCGACGGCCTGATCGGCGACGGTGACCACGGCATCAACATGAACAAGGGCTTCACCATGTGCGCCGAGCGCCTTGAGGACGGCATGAGCCTGTCCGAATCGCTCAAGACGCTGGGCCGCGTGCTGATGATGGAGATCGGCGGCTCGATGGGCCCGCTGTACGGCACCCTGTTCAACAAGATGGCGCGCGCCTGCAAGAGCGAGGAAGCCATCGGCCGCGACATGTTCGGCAAGATGCTTTCCGACGCGGTGGCCGGCGTATCCGAGCTCGGCAGTGCCAAGGTCGGCGACAAGACCCTGATGGACGTGCTGATCCCGGCGGACGAAGCCTACAAGGCTGCCGTCGCGGCCGACAAGGACTTCAAGGCGAGCCTCGAGGACATGAAGGCCGCCGCCGAGAAGGGCTGGCTGTCCACGAAGGACCTGGTCGCCAAGATCGGCCGCGCCAGCCGCCTGGGCGAACGCTCCAGGGGCGTTCTGGACGCCGGCGCGACCAGTTGCAACCTCATCCTGCAGACCATGGCGGATGCCATGATCGAGCTGATGTGATCCGCTTCATAAGTCGACGCGCTTCCCTTTATAGGGAAGCTGCGCCGACTTATGATATGTCTGAACGATGTTAGGAGGGTGTGTAGTGAGCAGGCCGTGTATGTTGTGCGTGGATTGCGGCACGACGATCATCAAGGCGACGTTGACAGATATTGACTTTAAGCCGGTCGACGAGGCGAAGCGGCCCGTGACGGTGTACTGCCCATTCCCCGGCGCCAGCGAAGCGGACATGACCGAGATCTGGCAGAGCTTCTGCGAGATCACGCAGGAGCTGGCGGCGCGCAATCCTGAGGCATGGGGCGCGCTGATCGGCGTGGGCATCACCGGCCAGGGCGACGGCCTGTGGCCCATCGACGCCTCGGGCGAGCCTGTGGGTCGAGCGATGCTGTGGAACGACACCCGCTCCAAGAACATCGATTTCGACGCGGTACCCGGCATGGCCGATACCATACGCGAGAACCACGCCAACCCCATCTACGCCGGCTCGGTCTGCGCGCTCTTTGCGTGGCTCAAACAGAACCGACAGGAGGCTTACGACCGGATCCGCTGGGCGCTGCACTGCAAGGACTGGCTGAACTTCAAGCTCACCGGCCGGGTCTGCACCGACAACAGCGACGCCTCCACCTGTGTCTACGACCATATGAACGGCCGCTACATCCGGAAGATGTTCGAGCTCGCGGGCATCCCCGAGGCGTTCGACCGCATGCCCCAGATCATCCCCAGCACCGAGGTGATGGGCAGCGTGACCGCGGCGGCCGCGGCGCTCACCGCGATCCCCGAGGGCATGCGCGTCATCGAGGGCTGCGTGGACGTCTGCGCGGTGGCGGTGGGCAGCGACGTCACGAGCCCCGGGCGCACCTGTACGATCATCGGGACCACGCTGTCCTGCGAGATCGCGCTGCGCAAGGACCAGATCAATTATGACGAGAGCAGAGGCCTTCTGGTGCACCACGCGATGCCGCACGTGTACATGCGGGTCGTCCCGACGCTCTCCGGCGCGTCGACGATGGACTATGCCAAGGGCCTGTTCTTCCCGGATGAAAAATACCCGGCGCTGGAGCGGCGGCTGGAGACGCTGCCGATCGGCAGCGACGGCCTGATCTATCATCCCTATATCTGCGGCGAACGCGCGCCGATCAAGAACCCGTTTGCCACGGCGGGCTTCTTCGGCCTGACGCAGAACCACACCACGCTGCACATGATGCGCGCCGTCTTTGAGGGACTCGCATGCTCCTTCTACGACTGCTATCAGGTGTTCGAGGGGCGCTATGAGGGGATCTATCTCTCCGGCGGCGCTTCCGTCAGCCCGACGGTCTGCCAGATGTTCAGCGATATGATCGGCATGAACTGCCGCCGCGTCGAGGCAAAGGAGCTTGGCACGCTGGGCGTGGCGCGCATCGTCGAGGTCGCGCTGGGCATGGTCGCCTCCTTTGAGGCTTTTGAGGATCAGAAGGCGACGGAATTCGCGCCGGACGCGGCGCGTCACGAGACCTATATGCAGGTCTACGAGCTGTTCAAATCGCTGCAGGGATGCATGGGAGATTTCTGGCGCAGGCGCACGGCGCTCGTACACACCGAGGAAGAGGAGGACGCTTGATATGGATGAGCTAAAGGCGAAACAGATGCAGGCGGAGCTGTGCCGGACCGCGAAAAAAATGTATACGAGCGGGCTGGTCGCCGGCACATGGGGCAACCTGTCTGCGCGCATCGACGACGATCACATGGTCGTCACGCCTTCCGGCATGAAATACGACACCCTGGACCCGTCGGACATGGTCATCATGAACATGCACGACTATTCCTATCGCGGCAGCCTGAAGCCGAGCATCGAATACTTCATGCACGCGGTGCTGCTGCTCGAAAATCCGGGGGCCAATGCCGTGGTGCACACCCATTCCACGTATGCGCTGATGATGGCCACCGCGCGCAAGCCCATCCCGCCGGTGTGCGACGACCAGGTGCAGATCCTGGGCGGCGACATCCGGGTGGCGGACTACGCGTTCCCCGGAACGATGGAGATGGCCAGGACCATCGCCGACAACATGCGGGGCCGCGCGGGCGTGCTGATCCCAAACCACGGCGCGGTGACCATCGGCCGCACGCTCGACGAGGCGCTGGTGGGCTCGCAGGTGCTGGAGAAGACCGCGCAGGTCTACATCGGCACGCTGGCGCTCGGCGGTCCGGTCGAATTGAGCCAGGCGGACGTCGACGCGATGTACGATTTCTTCCAGAATAAATACGGCCAGAGGTGAACAGCATGGCAAAGTACAGGGCATTTGTTTCCGCGCCGCTGGATGCGGCTTATCTGGCCAGACTCGAAGCGGTCTGCGACGTCACCTATTGCGGCTGGTCTATCCAGGACGGGCTCATCTACGGCGAGGAGGAGAGCATCGAGGCCTTCCGTGACGCGGACATCATCATCACGAATTACGATCTGATCACCCGGCGGGTGATGGAAGCCTGCCCCGATCTCAAGCTGATCGCCTGCTGCCGGGGCAATCCCGTGAACGTGGACCGGGCAGCGGCGACCGACCTGGGCATCCCGGTGGTGTACAGCCCGGGCCGCAACGCCAATTCGGTGGCGGAGTTCCTGCTGGGCGCCACCCTCGGGCTCATCCGCCACATCCCCCTCAGCTATCACGAACTGAAAGAGGGCCGCTTTCTGGGCGCACCCAAGGATGACATCTATCAGGTGCCGGATCGGGACGATATCGTATGGGGCTTCAACATGGGCGGCGGCGAATCGCCTTTCATCGTGTATGAAGGCTGCGAGATGTTCCACAAGACCTTTGGCATGATCGGCTATGGCGCCGTCGGCCGCCGGCTGGCGAGGTTCCTGAAGGCCCTGGATGTGCGCGTGCTCATCTACGATCCCTATCTGCCGGCGTCCGTCGCCGAAGCGGAGGGCGTGGAGATGATGTCGCTTGAGGAGATGCTGCCCCAGTGCGACTTCGTATCGCTGCACTGCAAGGTGACCGAGGAGACCAAGGGCATGTTCGGCGCGAAGGAGTTCGCGCTCATGAAGACCGGCGCCGTGTTCATCAATACCGCCAGGGGCATCGTCGTGCAGCAGAAGGCGCTGATGGACGCGCTCGAACAGAAGAAGATCAGCGGCGCGGTGCTCGATGTGTTCTGGGAGGAGCCCCTGCCCGCCAACCATCCGCTGCTGAAGATGGACAACGTGGTCATCACCCCGCATATCGCCGGTTCGTCCAAGGATGTGGCGCTCCATCAGTCCATCATGATCATCGGCGACGTCGAGCGGTTCGTCAAGGGCGAGCCCCTGCAGTACGTCTTCAACAAGGAAGTGCTTCAGTAGAGCCAGTATTGGCCGTCAGGCCATGGGAATAACAATACCTGTTCAAAGGAGGATCCCACATGAGTATCCCAAAGACAATGAAGGCGTTGGTCGCATACAGCAAGACCGATTACAGGTACGAGGAGAATTTCCCGGTGCCGGAGTGCGGACCGGACGACATCCTCATCAAGACCGAAGGCTGCGGCATCTGCGCCGGCGACCTGAAGTGCCAGCACGGCGCGGACATGTTCTGGGGCTCCGAAGACGGCACCCAGCCCTCCTGGGTCCAGCCGCCGTTCATCCCGGGCCATGAGTTCCTGGGCCGCGTGGCGTTCGTCGGCGAGAACGTGGAAGGCTATGCCGAGGGCGACCGCATCTGCGTGGATCAGATCGCTCCCTGCGGCAAGTGCCGCTTCTGCAAGAGCGGCCAGTACTGGATGTGCCAGCCGCATCAGATGTACGGCTTCTTCAAGGACTTCTGCGGCGGCATGGCCGAGTACGTGCGCATCCGCACCAAGCACGCCGTCATCCATCGCGTGCCCGAGTCCCTGACGCTCGAGCAGGCCATCTGCATCGAGCCCTACGGCTGCTCCAAGCACGCCGTCGACCGCGCGGACATCCACGCAGAGGACGTCGTGGTCATCTCCGGCGCCGGCACGCTGGGCCTGGGCATGATCACCTATGCCCGCACGCGCAACCCGAAGCTGTTGATCGCGCTGGATATGCAGGACAATCGTCTGGAGAAGGCCAAGGCCTTCGGCGCGGACATCGTGTGGAACCCCTCCAAGGTGGATGTGACCGCCGAGATCATGAAGCTCACCGAGGACTACGGCTGCGATACCTACATCGAGGCGACCGGCCATCCTTCCTCTGTCATCCAGGGCATGAAGATGATCCGCAAGCTGGGCCGCTTCGTGGAGTTCTCCGTGTTCGGCACCACGACCACGCTCGACTGGTCCATCATCGGCGACCGCAAGGAGCTGGACGTGCTCGGCTCTCACCTGAGCCCGTACTGCTTCCCCTATGTCATCGAGAACATCACCAACGGCACGCTGAAGACCGACGGCGTCGTGAGCAGCCTGTATGAACTGAAGGACTGGAAGGAAGCGTTCGACCGGGCGACCGGCAAGTACGGCGACTTCAAGGTGGCCTTCAAGTTCTGACGCGCGTTCCGACCGACAGCACCCATCCACCCGCCGGACCGATATCGCCCTGGGTCCGGCGGGCCGCTTTCACAGCATGACCGGTCGTTGAGCGGCTGATGCCGCCGCGATCGGCGATCCGCGAAAAACGAAACGAGGGGCAGGAGAACACGATGCAGGATATCATCATCGCCATCGACATAGGAACAACGAACGTCAAGTGCGTGGCCGCGGACCGCAGCCTGCGCATACTGGGCGAGAGCCAGAGCGAGTATGAGACCCACTGCGTGGGCATCGCGCGCTTCGAACAGGACAGCGAGGACTGGTGGCTGCACAGCAAGCTGGCGCTGGCCGGCGCGCTGAAGCAGGCGGGCGCGTCTCCGTCCAGCGTGGTCGCCATCGCCGTCAGTTCCCAGGCGCCGACGATGCTGCCGGTGGACGCTGACGGCAAACCGCTGCGCCCGGCACTCATATGGATGGACCGCCGCAGCGAGCGGCAGTGCCGCGATATGAACGCGCAGCTGGGGGAGGACAGAGTGTTCGGCATCACCGGCAGCGCCGCCGATCCCTACTATACGTTCGGCGAACTGCTGTGGTACAGGGAGAACGAGCCCGAAAAGTATGAGCGCACCCACTGTATACTGCAGTGCAACGGCTATGTGAATTTCAAATTCTGCGGAGAGATGACCATCGACCGCGCGCACGCCAGCCTGACGCAGTGCTACGACGTGAACCGGGGCGATTGGAGCCGCGAGATCATGGACCACTACGGCGTCCCGGTATCGCTGATGCCCAGGGTGGTCGAATGCACGGAGGTCATCGGCGGCGTCACCGCGCAGGTGTCGGCCGAGACTGGCATCCCTGAGGGCACCCCGGTGCTCGGCGGCTATGTGGATGCCAACGGCGCCGGCCTTGAGGGCGGTGTGTTCGAGGACGGCAGCGTCGTGGAGATGTCAGGCACGTCCTCCGTGGTGATCGTGGGCACCACGCAGAAGTACATCAGCAAGAAGCTGACATATATGTATGGTTCCTATCCCGGCCAGCACTATCTGGTCTGCAGCATGAGCACCACGGGCGCCAGCCTCAAATGGTACCGCAACAACCTGTACAAAGGCGGCCCGGGGAACGCCTACGACAACCTGAACCGCATGATCGAGACGCAGTGCCCGGAGCCGACGTCGCTGATCTATCTGCCTTATCTAGCCGGCGAGCGCGCCCCGATCTGGGACTCCCATGCCAAGGGGGCCTTCCTGGGCATCACGCTGAACACCTGTGAGGCGGAGCTGGTCCGCGCCATACAGGAGGGCGCGGCGTTCGCATTGATGGACAACCTGTCGGAGGTCTACAAAACGGGCGCCAAGGTCCACAAGATGCGCGCGGTGGGCGGCTCCACCCACAGCGATATATGGATGAAGATCAAGGCCTCCGTCATCGATATGCCCATCGAGATCCCGCGGCACAACATGGGCGCGCCGGGCGGCGTGCTGGCGATGATCGCGGCGGCACTGGGCGACTATGCCTCCATCCAGGAGGCGGCGAAGGCCAAGTTTGAGGTCGTTCGGGTCATCGAGCCTGAGCGCCGCTGGGTCGAGCGCTACAAGGAGCAGTTCGGCCTCTTCAAGCGATACTATGAGGGCTGCCGGGAAACGTTCCGGCTGGTGGATGAAATGCGGGCGCGCCAGTATAGCGCCCATATCGACAGGAAAGGGTGATTGCTATGAAATGTGTGGCTATCGGCGATATGCTTCTGCCCGCCGCCGTGTTTGACGCGAGCATCCCGGGGCGCTCCTGGGTCACGGCGTATGAATCCCATGACTGGTATGTGACCGCGAACATCACGCGGGACGCGTCGAGGACGGTCATCCGCAGGATGGAGACCCTGGGTTCCCGCGCCTACCTGCCGACCGAGGAGGAGCTGGCCTGGGTGAAGGACGCCGAAGTGCTGATGACGCACATGTACTGTGTGCCCAATGAAGTCTTCGACGCCGCGCCGAAGCTCAAATACGTCGTCAGCTGCCGCGGCGGCCTGGAAAACATCGACCTGGACGCCGCCCGCGAATACGGTGTGACGGTGCTGCACTGCCCGGCCCACAACGCCTATGCCGTCGCGGAGATGGCCATAGCGCTCATGATGGTGGAGTCCCGGAACCTGGCCCGCTCGCACATGGGGCTGGTCAACGGCCAATGGATCGAGCGCTATCCGAACTCCGCCGCGATCCCCGAGCTGCGCGGCTCGACCGTCGGCATCATCGGCTACGGCACGATCGGCCGCCTGGTGGCGGAGCGGCTCAAGCCCTTTGGCGCCGACATCATCGCGCACGATCCCTTCGTGGCGGACGAGGCCATCGAGCGCGACGGCCTTCGCGCCGTCGACAAGGCGACGCTGCTGCGCGAGAGCGATTTCGTCACGCTGCACGGGCGCATCGGGCCCAACGATCCGCCGGTGATCGGCGCGGCGGAGCTTCGGCTGATGAAGCCCAGCGCCTATCTGATCAACACCGCGCGCGCGGTCCTCGTGGACATGGACGCGCTGTACGACGCGCTGGCTGAACGGCGCATCATGGGCGCGGCGCTGGATGTGTTCCCGATGGAGCCGCTGCCCAAAGACTATAAGGTCCTCAGCCTGGACAACGTCACCCTGACAAACCATCGCGGCGGGGATACGCTCAACTGCTTCCACAAGGCCCCGGAGATGGTGGCAGGTTATCTGGAGGAGCTGCTCGAGAAGGGCACCACGCGCTACATGGTCCGCTGACATCGATGAAAGGGCCCCGGTCCCGCCGCATCGGCGATACCGGGGCCATCTTGCGTCCGGAGGGTCATTCGTTGATGATCAGGTCCTCGAAAGCGCTGCGGCGCACCCATACCGATACGCTGCGTGCGCATGTTCTGAATTCTCCGACGCCGTTTTCATCGATCGTCACGGGTTCCGGACACTTTCCGAGCACGTCGTAAAAGCGCTCGCCGGCGTACTGAGCGCCGATCGACATGGGCAGGCTGCCCCCTTCGCCGTCGCTCATGAGGACGGCCATGCCGGAGTTCTCGTGCTCGATGTCGCCGCGGCGCACCCAGCCGATGATGTGCTCGTCGTCAAAGAAGTCAGCCTGCTCGCCGTAGGCGTACCAGCGCCTGGCCTTGATGAGCTTGCCCAGCTCCGGGATCAGCGGACGTTCGCGGACGGGATTGCCGTAGTAGTCCGAGTAGAACACACAGGGCACGCCCTCTCTGCGCAGCAGGATCAGGGCGTAGGCCAGCGGCTTGAACCAGTCTTCCACAAAGGACTGCAGGCTCTGGCCGTACTGGGTGTCGTGGTTGTCCACGAAGGTGACGGCATGGTCTGGGCGCGCCTGTACCAGCGAATTGTCCAGTATGTGGTTGAGGCTGCCTTGTCCCAGTGAGGCGTTGTAGAAATTGTAGTGCAGCGCCACATCGAACAGCGACATCTGGTTGTCGACCATGTCCAGATAGTAGAGCAGCCTGTCCAGCTCGCCGCTCCAGTATTCGCCCACGGCCGGGATGGCCATGCCGGTCTCCTGCCGGATAAAGCGCATGAGGTTTCCGTAGAAGGGGAAGCATATGTGCTTCACCGCGTCCAGGCGCAGTCCGTCGATGTGCGTCGTGCGGATATACCAGGCGAGCCATTTTTCGGTCTCGCGGACGACGACCGGGTTCTCCATATCGACGTTCATGCCCATCAGATAGTCGAAGTTGCCCTTTTCAGGATCGACATCCGGGTCCCAGCGCTTGCCGGTGAAGCGATAGATCCGGTCCATGGTCTGGGTGTTTTCGTCCCAGTCCGTTCCCGTAAAGTGGGTGTGGTTCCACTTGAAAGTGCTGTATTTTCCCTTGCGGCCGGGGAAGAGGAACCTGGACCACACCTTCACGCGCTGTTCGTCGTCGATCTGCACGTTTCGATCTTCGGGCGAGTCGCTGACGGCGACGACGTCCTCCGTGGCATCGCCGCCCATGCGGTGGTTCAGCACGATATCGCCGAACACCTGTATGCCGGCCTTGTGAAAAGCGCTGATGGCCGACAGGTATTCGTCCTTGGTGCCGTACTTGGTCCGCACAGTGCCCTTCTGGTCGAATTCGCCCAGATCGTACATATCGTAGACGCCGTAGCCGACGTCGGACTGGCAGGTGCCCTTGTAGGCGGGCGGCAGCCACACCTGGGTGATGCCCAGGTCGCGCAGGTTCTGCGCCTTGGCGCCGCATCGCCGCCACCAAAGGCCATCGTTCGGCAGATACCATTCAAAATACTGCATCATGGTTTCATTTGTAGACATATATTTCACTTCCATCCTGTCCTGCAAATGCAGAGGAAGGCATTCGCATCGTTCTTCCCGGAGGGTATGCCCCAGGATCCGTCCATTATACACCCATTTTGTGAAATTTCAAGCGCGTAATGCCATTGTGCTTAACGCACAATAGTCAAATGTGAGTTTTTTCTGCAAACATTTTCCGGAAGCGGTGCGTCCCCGAACGAGGAAGATCAGCCAGATTTCACATTGACAGTCAAGGCTTTTGAGTGTATATTTAGTAATGAGGATAGGTCGCTTCGATCCATGAAGAGAAAAGGAGAGGGACAATCATGAGAGATATCTACAGTATCGGCGAGATGGTGATCGATTTCATCCCCGGCAGCGAGCCGGCGAGCTACATCCGCAAGGCCGGCGGAGCGCCGGCGAACGTTGCGATCGCCGTTTCCAAGAACGGCCTGGACGCGGCGATGTGCTGCAAGGTGGGCGACGACGATTTCGGGCGCTTCCTGATGGACACCCTCCGCGAGTACAACGTGACTGTCGCCTGTCCGGAGCTTTGTGCGGAAGCCATCACCACCATGGCCTTCGTGACGCTTGCCGAGGACGGCGAGCGCAAGTTCACCTTTGCGCGCAAGCCCGGCGCGGACATGCTGCTCTCGGAGGCGGACGTGCGGGAGGAGGATATCCGCGATTCCGCTTTCATCCACGCCGGTTCCTGCTCACTGTCGGCGCAGCCCGAAGCGGCGGCCACGGTGCGCGCGCTGCGGCTGGGGCACGAGATGGGCAAGCTGGTCAGCTTCGACGTGAACTACCGCAACGTCATGTGGAAGGACGATGTGGATGCCTGCACGGCGGCGGTCAGAGACATCCTGAAGTACGTCGATCTTCTGAAGATCTCCGAGGAGGAGGTCGATATGCTGGGCGGTGAGGACGCCATCCCGGCAATGATGCGCGACAACGACATCGCGCTCGTCGTGCAGACGCTGGGCGCCCACGGCGCGCGGGCCTACTTCGGCGGCAGCTCCTTTGACGTGCCGGGCCGCAAGGTGAAGGCCGTGGACGCGACCGGCGCGGGCGACGCGTTCTGGGGCGCGTTCCTGTCGAGGCTCAGGATCCTGGGCGTCAGCTCAGCGGCCGACCTCACGCGCGAAAACATCGCCGATGCGCTGGCCTACGGCAACGTCTCCGGCTGCATCTGCGTGCAGACCAAGGGCGCCATTGCATCCATCCCCACCCGGGAGCAGATCGAAAAATACCTGGAAAGCGAGAAATGACCATGTCGATCTGGAATGAGAAGTGCATCCTGTCTCCGTCGCTCATCTGCCTGGACATGTGCAATCTGGAGAACCAGATGCGCGTGCTGGAGCAGTGCGGCGTCGGGCTCCTTCATGTGGACATCCTGGACGGGCATTTCAGTCCCAGCATGCCGTTGGGGCTGGATACGGTGCGCCAGCTTCGCGCAAAGACGGATATGCCCTTCGACTGCCACGTCATGGTGACGGCGCAGGACTATTTTGTGGATGAATTGCTGGACATCGGCGTTCAGCAGATCGTGTTCCACGGCGAGACCCAGCCCCACGTGGACGGCATGCTGAACCGCATCCACGCGCGGGGCGTGCGCGCCGGCGTGGCTCTGAAGCCCGCGACGCCTCTGAGCACGCTGGAATACGTGCTGGACAAGTGCGATGCGGTGCTGCTCATGCTCATCAATCCCGGCTATGCCTTCGTGAAGGGCGAGAAGCAGGTGGACTACGCCGACCGGAAGATCCGCGAGCTGCGCGAAATGATCGACCGGCGCGGCCTGGACACCCGGATCGAGCTCGACGGCCGCATCAGCACGAAGAACATCGAAGACTGGGGCGGCGGCGCGGCGGATGTATTCGTCACCGGCTCCACGTGCCTTGACAGAAATGACCTGCCCGGCAGCTTTGCCCGCCTGAACGCGCTCCGGGCGCAGGTACTCGGTTGAAAGGAGGAGGTCCCATGACATTTGCTGAGGAGTACGCGAAGGCCCGGGCGGACGTGATCGCCGAGCTCGACAGGACGCTGGCCAGCATAGACCCCGCTCAGATCGAGCGGCTGCGCGACGAGATCCTGAAGGCGGATCAGGTCTTCTTCGTGGGCGTCGGACGCGTGATGCTGGCGCTTCAGTGTGTCTGCAAGCGACTGGCGCATCTTGGCATCAAGGCGCACTATGTCGGTGAGATCACCGAGCCCGCCATCAAAAAGGAAGACCTGCTGATCGTCGGCTCCGGCTCGGGCGGCTCGCTCTTCCCGCTGGGCATCGCGAAGAAGGCGCGGGCCGCGGTTGACTGCACCATCGTCCACGTGGGCTCCAACCCCAACAGCGAGATGCGGGAGATCGCCGACTTTATGGTCCGCATCCCCGTGCGCACCAAGTTCTACCTGGACGACGAGATCGATTCGTGCCAGCCCATGACCTCGCTGTTCGAGCAGAGCGTGTTGCTGCTGGGCGACGTGCTCGCGAAGATGATCATCGAGGAGCGGCAGCTGGATATGAAGGGGCTGTGGCAGTACCACGCGAATCTTGAGTGACGGGGACGAAGCGCATGAACAAGCGATATGACATCATGAAATACATGGGCTCCATGCAGCAGGCGGCCTACATACGCCCGCTGACCTACGCCGAGGGGCGCAGCACCGCGCTGAAGGCATATGAGGTCAAGAACGGTCCGCTGTGCTACAAGCTCATGGCGGATAAATGCCTGGATATGAGCGAGCTGTCCTACAAGGGCGTGAACTTCAGCTTCCTGTCGAAGCCCGGCCTTCAGGGCAGGAACGCCTACGATACCGCCGGGGCGGAGGCGCAGCGCAGCATCATGGGCGGCATGTTCTTCACCTGTGGCGTGGAGAGCATCTGCGCGCCGTGCAACGTGGCGGGCGTGGACTATCCCATGCACGGACGCATGCGCACGACGCCCGGCGAACACCTGTCTGCCGACGCCTTCTGGGACGAGGACGGCTACCACCTCCGCGCCGGCGCCGAGATGCGCGAGGCATCGCTGTTCGGAGAGAACATGGTGCTGCGCCGCTCGATCGACACGGTGTACGGGCAGAAGACGATCACCCTGACCGACACGTTCACCAACGAGAGCTACCGGGACGAGCCGCTGATGCTGCTGTACCACATCAATCTGGGCTGGCCCTTCCTGGACGAGCATCTCCGGCTGTACATCCCCACCCGCAGCGTGACGGCGCGCGACGCCGAGGCCGAGGGCCACGAGGCGGCGTACGACCGAATGGATCCGCCGAAGGACAACGAGCCGGAATACGTGTTCATCCACGACATCATGGCCGACGAGGCGGGCGATACCTGCGCCGTCGCGGTGAACGAAGCGCTGGGTCTGGGGCTCAGGATCGCCTGGAACGTGAAAAACCTGCCCCGCTTCATGGAGTGGAAGTCCACCGCGTCCGGCGACTACGTCATCGGGCTCGAGCCGGCCAACTCCAGCGTGTATGGCCGTCCGTGGCACGAGGCGCAAAACAGCGTGCACCGTCTGGCGCCTTTTGCCAGCGAGACGAACGTGCTCACCTTCACGGTGCTGGACGGCCAGGCCGAGATCGATGCCGCGCTGGCGGCGTTCGACCGGCGTTTCAGAGGATGAGCCGGGGCGGTGCCCTGTGCGTATGCGGCGGCGACGGATCGGCGATCCTGTGATCCCGGGCCGATCTGCGTTCGCTGCCATCGCGGATCCCCGGACAAAACCAAATCGTTCCCCGGTGTGTCCCGGCGCGTCAAAGCGGTCTGCAGCGCGCCGGGACACTTCGCATCCGGGTTTCGAAAATGATCGAAAGTGAATGTATGAACGAAAAACGATCACCCACGTATTCGCCGAACGTCCCGGCCGCGTCCGTCTGGCCGGGTCGAAAACCCGTCTGTCAAAATGTGATCCCGTAATGGGGCATTTTGTATGGGATTGGTCAGAAATCGCGTAAAATGAGGGGCCTGGCGTCCACAGAGCGGCTTTCGAGAATGGCGCCGATCCCGGAAACCGAAAGTGGGCGAAGCGAAATCGGCGGTTGACATCATTAAGAAGATGTGATAGTATTAACCCAGAGTTCAGCCGGATTGTGCTGTTTTGATCGATTTTGACGGCGCGGGTCACCGGGCCGCAAAAAATAGAAAGAGAGGTTATCTGTCATGAAGAAGATCGTCTCCATCCTGCTCGTCGCCATCCTGGTGCTGGCTATGGGCGCTGCCGTCGCCGAAGCCAAGGACGTCAAGGACCTGCGCCTGGGCTTCATCCTGGGCTCCCGTGAGCACGCGTTCTACCTGAAGATCGAAGAGGGCATCAACGCCGCTGCCGCCGATATGGGCTTCACCGCCATCGTCGACGAGAGCAACCTGGAGGGCGCCATCGCCACCCAGCGCATCGAGAACATGGTGACCGATGGCATGGACGCCATCTCCCTGGCCTGCAACGAGCCCGCCGCCTGCACCACCGCCATCGAAGAGGCGGACAAGGCCGGCGTGCCGATGTTCACCTTCGACTGCACCTCCACTGAGACGGACGTCATCAAGTGCTTCGTGGGCACTGACAACTATCAGGGCGGCGTCGTCGGCGGCGAGGCCACCATCGCCTGGCTGGACGAGCTGGGCCTGAAGGACGGCGCGACCGTCGGCATCATCGGCTATCCCGAGCCGCAGAGCTGCATCGACCGTGAGAACGGCTGGATGGAAGTCATGAACGCCAAGAAGGAAGAGTACAACCTGAACATCATCAACATCGGCAACTACCAGGGCGACGCCGGCAAGGCGCAGGAGCTCATGGAGGCTGCCCTGACCGCCAACCCCGAGATGGCCGTGATCTTCACCGTGGGCGATCCCGCCTGCATCGGCGCGCTGGCTGCCATCAAGACCGCCGGTGCTTCCACCAAGATGATCGGCTTTGACGCCAACCCCGAAGCCCACGAGGCGATTCTGGATCCCGAAGACGGCCAGATCTGGGTCGGCGACGTTGCGCAGGATCCCTATCAGATCGGCTACAAGATCGCCGAGGAAATGGTCAAGTACCTGACCGAGGGCACCGTGGACGAGCAGACCATCCTGATCGCTCCCTACCTGGTGGATGCCTCCAACGCTGTGAAGCCGGAATAATCCGGACAGTCGGCGTCGGATCACACCAAAGAAACAATAGGCATCCGACGCGGGTCATACCGCGTCGGATGCCTTTTTTGAATCAAAACGGCAGAACCCGTACGACCAATGAGTAAAGGGGTGACGAAAGTGCAGCCCTGCTTGCAGGCAGTTCACATCACAAAGGTCTTTCCGGGCGTCAGGGCCCTGTCAGACGTATCGGTGGATTTCTATCCCGGCGAGGTGCACGCCCTGATGGGCGAGAACGGCGCGGGCAAATCCACCCTGATCAAGATTCTCTCCGGCGTGTACACGGCTACGGAGGGCGAGATCCTTCTGGATGGCCAGAAGATCGAATTCAAGGGACCCAGGGATGCCATGGACAAGGGCATCTCGGTCATCCACCAGGAGCTGTCGATCGCCAAGGACCTGACCGTGGCGGAAAACATCTTCCTGGGCGAGGAGAAGACGAGCGGCTGGTTCCTCGACAACCGCAGCATGAACGCGCGGGCCGGTGAGCTTCTCAAGCAAATGAAAATGGACGCCATCATAAAGCCCACCGATGTGGCAGGCAACCTGACCGCCGCCCAGCAACAGATGGTGGAGATCGCGCGCGTCATCAATAAAAACGCCAAGGTGGTCATCATGGACGAGCCCACCTCGTCGCTGTCGGACCACGAGATCGACGCGCTGTTCGAGCAGATCCGCATCCTGCGCGACAAGGGCGTGGCCATCGCTTACATCAGCCACCGCATGAAGGAGATCTTCGAGATTTGCGACCGTTCCACCGTGCTGCGTGACGGTTGCTTCGTGCGTACGGATCTCATCAAGGACATCACCGAGCACGACCTCGTGGCCAGCATGGTCGGCCGCGAGATCAACGACTACTTCGTACACACCGAGCACACCCGCGGCGAGGAGACGCTGCGCGTGGAGAACCTGAGCCACGGCAGAGAGTTCAAAAACGTTTCCTTCACCGCTTACACGGGTGAGATCCTGGGCATCGCGGGGCTGGTGGGCGCCGGCCGCACCGAGACCATGGAGACCGTCTTCGGCGCGCGCCATGCCGACAGCGGCAAGGTCTTCGTCAATGGCAAGGAGGTCCACTTCAAGAGCCCGAAGGACGCCATCGCACACAAGATCGGCATGGTCACCGAGGACAGGCGCACCACGGGCCTGATGCTGAAGGCCATGATCAAGGACAACGAGGTGCTTCCGAGCCTGATCTATCATATGAAGGGCATGGGCTTTGCCGACCAGAAGTGGATCGACGCCGTCAGCCGGGAATACGTGAGCAAGCTCAGCGTCAAGACCCCCAGCGTGGAGACGATCATCGGCAACCTGTCCGGCGGCAACCAGCAGAAGGTCGTGCTTGCAAAGTGGCTGATCGCGCAGTCCGAGATCCTGATCCTGGACGAGCCCACCCGCGGTATCGACGTCAACGCCAAGTCTGAGTTCTACACGCTGATGAACGACTTCGTGGACCAGGGCGGCACCATCGTCATGGTATCCTCAGAGCTTCCGGAGGTGCTGGGCGTCGCGGACCGCATCATCGTGATGTGCGAGGGCCGCGTCACGGGCGAGCTCAGCCGCGAAGAGGCGACGGAACAGAAGATCATGTACCTGGCCAGCCAGGTGGACTGATGAGCGATCCCACTTTGTGAAGCAATGTAGAGAGGTGTAAACAAATGGCAGAAAAGAGTTTGCGGTCCAAGGGCTTCAGCCCGAAGGACTTCATTGTCAAAAACATGGTGGTCGTGATCCTGGTCGTGCTGGTCCTCGGCTTTGGCCTGGGCACCAGCGGCAAGTTCTTTGCTGCGAACAACCTGGTCAACCTGACCACCCAGATGGCCATCAACGCCATGCTGTCCGCCGGCCTGACCTACGTCATCATCCTGGGCGGCATCGACATCTCCGTCGGTTCCGTCGGCGCTCTGGCCGGCGTCATCAGCACGCTGATCGCCGCGCAGATCCCCGGGCTGTCGAAGTTTGGCTCCATCCCGATCCTGATCCTCCCGGCCATCGTCGTGGGTCTCGTGTGCGGCGGCTTCATCGGCTTCATGATCAGCCGGATGAACGTCGTGCCCATGATCGCGACGCTGGCCATGCAGACCATCGGGCGCGGCCTGTGCTTCATCTTCTCCGGCGGCACCGCCGTCTCCGGCATCCCGAAGCCCTACGGCTTCGTGGGCGCGGGCCGCTGGCTGGCCACCGAGGGCAACCCCAACGGCTGGATCCCCAACATCACCATCTTCGTGGTCGTCATGGTGATTATCGTGCACATCCTGCTGTCGAAGACCGTGTTCGGCCGCCACGTGTACGCCACCGGCAGCAACCAGCAGGTGGCCCACTTGGCCGGCGTCAACACCAAGAACGTGGTGTTCATCGGACACGTGATCTGCTCCATCATGGCGGCGCTGGCGGGCGTGCTGAACGCCTCCAAGCTGAACAGCGGCCAGCCGGCGGCTCTGGACGGATACGAGATGTACGCCATCGCCGCGACGGTGCTGGGCGGCACGTCGCTCACGGGCGGCAGCGGCTCGGTCGCCCGCGCCATGATCGGCGTGGCGGTCATCGCCGTCATCAACAACGGCATGAACCTCATGCACATCGACTCCTACTGGCAGAAGGTCGTCATCGGCGCGATCATCCTCTTCGCCGTCATACTCGACATGGCGCAGAAAAAGAAGAAGAATTGACGATGGTGCCGTCTGACGGCGAGGTGCGCATATGCATTGGTTTGGTGAAACGAGAGAGAACTACTGTCCGGACTGGTTCGATGCGATGGCCCTGGCCTTCCCGGAGCGCTGGTGCGCCATGGAAGGTCAGGCGCCCAGCGCTGTGCTGCTCAAGCGCACGCTGACGCCGGATCGGGTTGCGGTCATCATCAGCGGCGGCGGCTCCAACGGCCCGTTCATCCCGGGCTTCGTGGGTGAGGGCCTGGCCGATGCCGCTGTGGTCGGGCCGCCCTACACGGCCCCCAGCGCCTACGCCATCTACGAGGCCGGAAAGGCCATCGGACGGGAAAAGGGCGTATTGCTTCTGTATAACAACTTCATGGGCGATTACCTGAACAACGACATGGCCGCGGAGCTTCTCCAGCTGGACGGCTATGCGGTGGAGCAGGCGATCTGCTACGACGACATGGGCATGGCGATCGGCGAACCGAAGGAGAACCGCGGCGGCCGGATCGGCATCGCCTACGCGATCCGGATCTGCGCCGAGTCGGCGCGGCGCGGCGACCCGCTGCATGAAGTGGCGCGGCTGGCGCGCAAGGCCATGAGCCGCGTCAGCACGCTGTGCGTGACGGTCGAACCGGAAAAGGACCGCGTCACCTACGGGACCGGTTTTTCGGATGAACCGGGATTTTTGACGCGCGAGGGCGCGAGCATCGGGAGCACCGCAGAGGAGACCATCCGCTTCCTGTACGGGGATGTGGATCCGCAACCCGGCGAGCGCATCTATCTGCTGGTGAATCGCATGCGCATGACGAGCTATTCCGACAGCTATGTCATGGCCGGAAAGCTGCATGCCGCGCTGTCGCGCCGCGCGCCTGTCGCGCGGATGAGCGTGGGCGGCTACATGCAGGTCATGGACCGCTACGGCTATACGGTGACGCTGCTGTGCGCCGACGATGAACTGGCCGCCTGCCTGGACGGCACGCTCTGTGGCGACGGCTTCCTGTTGTAGTCGGGGACAGGGGGTGCCCATGTTTTCCAACGAGCGCCTTCAGCGCATATGCGATCTGGTCAATGAAAGGGGGACCGTGCGGGTCACGGAACTCAGCAAGCTGATGGACGTCAGCGAGGTGACGATCCGCAGGGATCTCGAACTGCTGGCGAAGGAGAACCGCCTGCAGCGTGTCCACGGCGGCGCGATCTCCCCGAACTCGGTGGGCGTCGAGATCACCGCGCCGGAGCTGATCCGAAGCCAGCGGCACCTGGATGAAAAGCGGGCGATCGCGCAGGTCGCCTACGACATGATCAACGACAAGGACACCATCTTTATGGACGGGTCCTCCACCGTGAACGAGCTGGCGCGGATCATCGTGCGCGAGAGCGACAAGCGGCTGTACGTCATCACGCCGTCACTGACGGTATTGAACGTACTGGCCGAGAGCACCAGTGCGTCGGTCATCATGCTGGGCGGCGAGGTGAACTATCACCTGGGCCACGTCGAGGGCACGCTCGCCACGGAATCCATCCGCAACATGCGCGCCGACAAGTGCTTCATCGGCATCAACGGCATCGACCAGTCCTTCGGATTCTCTTTCCCTCGGCTGATCGAGATCGACCTGAAGTGCGAGATGATGCGGGCCTCGCGTCAGTCCATCGTGCTGGCGGACCACAGCAAGTTAGGCAGGGTGTACATGGCAAGGCTGAACGAGCGCTGTGACTGCGTGATCACGGACACCCGCCTGAAGGACTACGATTACGACTGGCTCAAGGGGACGTGTACCGTACTGTTCGCCGATGAGCGATCGAATGGCAAGGAGTGAGATACGGATGAAGAGAGCCGATACGGCTGCGCTGAAGGCAGCGATGATCACCGCGGCCGACGCGATCATCGCCGCCGAGCCGGAGCTGACGCGCATCGACATGATCATCGGCGACGGCGACCACGGCATCGGCATGCAGACAGGCTTCAGCGCCATCAGGCGCGAGCTGGAGCGCACGGACTATCCGTCGCCCTATGCGCTGTTCCACGCCTGCGGACTGTGCCTGGTCAAGAGCATGGGCGGCTCTTCCGGCGTGCTGTTCGGGACGCTGCTCATCGGCGGTCTTGAAGCCATCAAGGGGCTCGACAGCCTCGACGGCGGCGATATGTGCGCCTTCCTGTGCGGCGGCATCGACGCCGTGGTCCGCCGCGGCAGGGCCAAGGCAGGCGACAAGACGATGGTCGATGCGCTGCTGCCCGCGAAAGCGCATATGCTGGCAGCGCTCGAGGGCACGCGGGACATCGACAAGATCATGCAGGCCGCCGAGGAAGGCGCGCTGGAGGGCGTGGCGCTCAGCAAGGACATGCTGCCCAGGCTGGGCCGGTCCAAGGGCTTCCGCGAAAGCGCGCTGGGCTGGCCGGATCCGGGGGCAGTCTCCGTATCCGTGCTGATGGGCGGACTGCGCAAGGGTTTATCAGATCGACAGGCCGGCAAATGAACCGGTCATAATGAGGAGGAAAGATCTATGGCATTGGTTAGAGTCAGCGAGATCCTGAAAATGGCAGACAAGGCCAACACTTCGGTCATCGCATTCAACAGCTCGGATTTCAACATGATCCACTCGGTGTTCACCGTGGCGGAGGAGCTGAACAAGCCCGCTCTGGTGATGCTGGATCCCCGCCACGCCCGCCTGTGGGGCTGGGGCACCCCAGAGATCTACGCAAAGATGTGCATTGAGGAAGCCGCCAAGGTCAAGGTGCCCGTGAGCTTCCATCTGGACCACTGCATGGACTTCGACTTCATCATGCGCGCCATCAAGGCGGGCTTCCCGTCGGTCATGTACGACGGATCCATGCTCTCCTACGAGGAGAACATGAAGAACACCCGCGAGGTGGTCCGCGTGGCGCACGCCATGGGCACCGACGTGGAGGCCGAGCTCGGACACGTGGGCTTCGCGGCCAACGAGACCGATCAGGACGACCTGGATCTGTACACCAAGCCGGAGGTCGCCGCCCGCTTCTGCGAGGAGAGCGGCTGTGATTCCGTGGCTGTCGCCATCGGCACCGCGCACGGCTTCTACAAGAAGACGCCCAAGCTGGACCTCGAGCGCCTGCAGGCCATCAACGCCGCCACCGAGACCCCGCTGGTGCTGCACGGCGGCAGCGGCGTGCCGGACGATCAGCTGGTGAAGGCCTTCACCATGGGCATCAACAAGTTCAACGTGGGCACGGAGTACTTCTACCTGTACTATCAGACCGTCAAGGCCTATTGTGCGGATCACGAAGACATCTTCGACATCCAAACCACCGTCCAGGCCGCGCTGATGGACTATCTGCGCCAGAAGATGCAGCTTTGCAGGATGTGAGACCGCGTGCTCCGAGGCGCGCCGGGGCGTTTTGTCCGCCCGGCAGCTCGGGGCAGGATTTCGCGAATATGTAACAAAAATCCCAATCTGCATAAAAAAATGGTTGACGGATACCGCTTTTTGCGCTATCATATCTATGGTCGCAACGATAAGGGTATTCGGCGATCGAAAGACAAGAGGAGGTTTTGGTATGAAGAAGATCGTTTCCATCGCTCTGGTACTGACCCTGGTGCTCGCGCTGTGCATGGCTGCTTCCGCGGAAGGCGAGAAGAAGTACACCATCGGTTTCGAGCCCTACACCCTGACCAATGAGTATTTCACCGCTGTGCAGGATGGCTTCCTGAGGGCCTGCGAGAAATATGGCGTTGAGCCCATCGCGCTCGATCCCCAGAACGACCCCACCACCCAGGCTTCCCAGATCGATGACATGATCGCCCGCGGCGCTGACGCCATCGTGTATCTGCCCTATGACTCCGGCACCTGCCGCACCGTGCTGCAGACCATGAAGGACAACAATGTGGTGGTCGTGAACATCGACACTGTCGTCGAAGAGGGCGACTATGACCTGGTCGACGCCATCATCTCTTCCGACAACCTGATGCTGGGCCATCTGGCCGGCGAGTGGGTCGCGGAGCATCATCCGGACGGCGCCAAGATCGCCATCGCGCACCTGCAGGTGGCTGAGAGCTGCATCATCAACGTCGAGGGCTTCTGGCAGGGCATCAAGGATACCGCCGCGAATCCCGACGCGTACGAAGAGGTCCAGGTCGTTGAAGGCGGCGGCGACACCGAGGTCACCTTCTCCGCCATCCGCGACGTTCTGGAAGCGCATCCGGACATCGACGTCATCTACTGCATCAATGACCCCTCCGCCTACGGCGCCATCCAGGCTGTCGAGGATGCGGGCCTGACCGGCAAGGTCGACGTTCTGGGCAAGGACGGCGCGCCCACCGGCAAGCACAACATCAAGGAGGGCAAGGAGGTCCAGTCTTCCGCCCAGCGTCCCACCTACATGGGCTATCAGGCGGTCGTGACCGCGCTCAAGATCCTCAATGGCGAGGAAGTCGAGTTCAAGACCCTGATCCCGTCCTACAGCATCACCGCCGAGAACATCGACGAGTTCGATCTGGACGCCTGGGATGCCATCGAAGAGGAATGATCCCACAGAGGAACCACAACTGCTGAGCTCCCTTCCGATCCCTCAGGGGACTGAGATCTGAAGCTTTGCATCGTGCAAGGGCCAGCCCGGCTGATGAGCTGGCCCTTTGCCATGTATCTCCCGCGCGGTACGATCGACGGGCAATGATGGCAGAACAGGACGTTTCCCATAGACGGAGAAATGCGATGAATAATGCAAAATTACTGGAAATGACCGGCATCACCAAGTCCTTCGGCACCAACGTCGTGCTCAGCGGCGTCGACATGTCGATAGACAGAGGCGAGGTCGTCGCCATACTGGGTGAGAACGGCGCCGGAAAATCCACCCTGATCAAGATCCTGGGCGGCATCTACAAGGCCGACGCCGGCGAGATCAGGATCGATGGAGAGGTAAAGAGCATCCCGACAGCCAGGGTGGCCGCAGATCACGGCATACAGATCATCCACCAGGAGATCATACTGGTCCCCGATCGGACGATCGCGGCGAACGTGTTCCTCGGCCGCGAGCTGCGCACGAAGATCGGCACGGTGGATGCCAAAGCCATGGAGCGGGAGACGCAGAAGGTCATCGACGAGCTGCACCTGGATCTGCGCGCGGATAGCATGGTGCGCGACCTGACCATGGGCATGCAGCAGCTGGTGGAGATCATCAAGGTGGTCTCTGCCGATGCCCGCATCGTGGTCATGGACGAGCCGACCTCTTCGCTGTCCCAGGGCGAGGTGGAGATCCTGTTCGGGATCATTCGGATCCTGAAGCAAAAGGGCGTGGGCATCATCTACATTTCCCACCGCCTGGAGGAACTCTTTGAGATCACGGACCGCGTCGTGGTGCTGCGGGACGGCGTCATGGTGGGCGACGTTCCCACGGCGGAAGCGCAGCGCGAGGATCTGATCCGCCTGATGGTCGGCCGCGAGCTGTCGAGCTTCTATACCCGCAACAAACACGAGATCAAGGGCACTTCCCTGGATATCAGGGGCCTGAGCCATGTGAAATTCTTCAAGGACGCCTCGTTCCACGCCCGCTACGGCGAGATCGTGGGCTTCGCCGGCCTGGTCGGCGCAGGGCGTACCGAGCTCATGAAGACCATATTCGGCGCCTACCCGAGCTCCGGCGGAGAGATCTGGCTGGACGGGGAGAAGGTCGACATCCGAAGCCCCCAGGACGCGATCCAGCGCGGCATCGCCTACGTGTCGGAGGACCGGCGCGGCGAGGGCCTGATCCTGAAAAACGACGTCAAATTCAATATGGGCCTCGTATGCCTGAGGGACTTTGTGAGCGGCATACGCGTTCAAAACGACAAATGGGATGAGATGGTGGAGCGCTACCGGAAAAAGTTCTCCATCCGCATCACCTCTCCCCAACAGCTCGCCGGCAACCTCAGCGGCGGCAATCAGCAGAAGGTCGTGCTGAGCAAATGGCTGGCGGAGGAACCCAAGGTCATCATACTGGACGAACCGACGCGAGGCATCGATGTCGGCGCAAAGGCCGAGATCTACGCGATCATCGATGAACTGGCGTCGAGAGGCGTTTCGATCATCATGGTCTCATCCGAGCTGCCCGAGATCATCAACATGTGCAACCGCTGCTACATGATGTGTGAAGGCAGGATCACGGGTGAGCTGAGCGAAGAGGATTTCGACCAGGAGACCATGATGCACATGATGACCACCAGGCAGTGAGGAGGATAAGACCATGTCCAACAAAAAGGCTTCACCCGTTGTCAGCTATTTCAAGAGAAACATCGGCACCCTCATCGGCCTGGCGGTATTGATCATCATCGCGTCCGTGTCGACGCCGAAGTTTCTGACCAAATCCAACATGCTCAATGTGTTCAAGGCCAATTCGGTCAACGCCATCATAAGCTGCGGCATGCTGATGGCGATCCTGATGGGTGAGATCGACATTTCCGTCGGCTCCTCCGTCGGCCTGTCCGCCGTGATCGCGGCCATGACGCTGACGAAGTTCGGCTTCCCGATCCCGTTGGTGGTGCTGTGCACGATACTGACCGGCGGCTTGGTGGGCGTCGTCAACGGCTTTTCCATCTCCTATCTGCATGTGCCGGCCTTCGTGGCAACGCTGGCCACCCAGTGCATCGGCCGCGGACTTACGGAGATCCTGACGGGCGGCGTGACCATCCGCATCCGCGACGACTTCTACACCTCCCTGGGCAACAAGGCCTTCGGCGGCGTATCGATCACGATATTCTATGCGATCGTCATCCTCATACTGACGTGGTTCCTGCTGAACCGCACGCGCTTCGGCTACTATGTCTACGCGCTGGGCGGCAACAAGCTGGCGGCTCAGTACTCCGGCGTCAACGTGCGCTTCTTCAACATGTTCCCGTACGTGCTGATCGGCCTGTTCAGCGGTCTGGGCGGCATGATCTGGTCCGCGCGCCTGGGCTCTGCGGCGGCCATGCTGGGCAACGGCTTTGAGATGGACGCCATCGCGGCTGTGGTCATCGGCGGCACCAGTATGTCCGGCGGCGTCGGCACCGTCGGCGGCACGCTGATCGGCGTGCTGATCATGGGCGTCATCACCAACGGCCTCAACCTGATCGGCATCAACGCCTTCTGGCAGGACGTGCTGAAGGGCGTCATCATCATGGCGGCGGTCATCTTCGACGTCATGCGCAAGCGCAAGGCGGTCAAGGACTGACGGGCCATCATTTGGAATGCGGGGGAAGGTACGATGGTATATGCCGGTTTGGATGTAGGCACGAGCGGCTGCAAGCTCATCGCGTACGACCTTGAGGGCCGCGGGATCTACGCGGCCTCCAGGCGCTACGCCGAGACGGGGAGCGACGGCTACCGGGAGCTGGATCCCACGGTGGTGCTCCGGGCCGTCCGCGAGACGCTCAGAGACGCGGGGCTGCATTGTCCTCAGCCGATCCGGGCGCTGGCGGTGGCCAGCATCGGCGAGACGGTGGTGTGCCTGGACGCGGAAGACCGGCCGCTCATGAACGCGATGCTCACCGGCGACTGCCGCGGCATCCCGCAGACGAAGCGGCTGATCGAGGCCAAGGGCGCGCAGCACATCTTCGAGGTGACGGGCCTGCCGCCCAATGAACTGTACAGCCTGCCCAAGTGGATGTGGATCAACGAGGAGACGGACGTATTCAGCAGTACCGAGCGCATCCTCTTCTTTGAAGACTGGGTGGGGTATATGCTCACCGGCGAGCGCAAGGTCAGCTACTTCAGCGCGGCGCGCAGCCTGGCGTTCGACATCGGCAGGAAGGCGTGGTCGCAGGAGCTGCTGGACATGGCGGGGATCCGCGCAGACATGCTCTCGGAGCCTGTGCCGCCCTTCACCGTGATCGGCACCATACTGCCTGAGATGGCAGAGGCGCTGTGCCTGCCGAAGGATATGAAGGTGGTCGTGGGCGGCCACGATCAAAGCTGCGCGGCATTCGGAAGCGGCCTGTCGGGCATGTCCACCGGCGAATGCGGCATGGGCACGTGCGAATTCATGTTCGTCATGCTGCCGGAGCCGAAGATGACGCCCTACATGCTGGGCTGCGACTTCACATGCATCCCCTATGTGCTCCCGGACACCTATCTGTCCAGCATAGAGATCACCACCTGCGGGATCCTCAAAAACTGGGCGCGGGACACGCTGTTCGCGGATGTGCGCGCCGGGTGCGAGGCGGCGGGGGAGAACTTCTTCCAGACGATGGACCGTCGGGCGGCGGATATCGACACCGAGGTGCTCCTGCTGCCGCAGTTCGGCTCATCCGGAAATCCCCACCTGTCCATGGATGCGCGCGGCGTCATCGCCGGGCTCAGCATCCACACGCGGCCGGAGGAGATCTACCGGGCGATCCTGGAGGGCATGGCCTTCCAGAGCTATCTGGCGTACGAGAAGCTGAAGCCGCTGGGCACGCAGATGCAGACGCTGGTCGTAACCGGCGGCGGCGCGGCTTCTGAGCTGGCATTGCAGATCCGCGCGGATGTGTTCGACATGCCGGTGAAGACGCTCAAGAACGACGAGTCCGGCACGCTGGGCTGTATGATGATGGCCGCGGTCGCGGATGGCGCCTACGCCTCCGTCGAGGAGGCGTTCGGCCGCGCGATACAGATCGGCAGAACGTATCTGCCGGATCCGGACAGGCACGCCGCCTATATGCGAAAATTCAGGCGCTACGCGCGGCTTTACGAGCTGATGTACGATTTCAATACCGGCGAGGCATGAGCGGAGGTTTGATATGAAACTGATCAACGGATTTGAATTGATGGCGTACGCGAAGGAGCGCGGATATATCCTTCCGGCCTTCAACACGACCAACATGGAGATGACCTACGGCATCGTTCGCGGACTTTGCCAGGCGCAGCTGCCCGGCTATGTGCAGATCTCATCGAACAATCTGCGCCTGTCGAACCCTTACGTCATCGCGGATCTGGTGCGCGACGCCGTCAAGGGCAAGGAGACGCCCATCGGCCTGCACCTGGATCACGGCAAGTCGTTCGAAGACGTCAAGGCCTGCATCGACGCCGGTTTCACGTCGATCATGATCGACATGTCCCACCTGCCCTTCGAGGAGAACATGCGGGAGAGCAAGCGGGCCGCGGCATACTGCCACATGTACGGCATCCCCGTGGAAGTGGAGCTCGGCGCGCTGGCGGGCAAGGAGGACGACATCGTCAACGAGGACGACGGCAAGACGGATCCCGCGCAGGTGCCGATCTTCGTGGAGGGCACCGGCTGCGACACGCTGGCGGTGGCCATCGGCAACGTGCACGGGCTGGGCATGACACCGCAGATCGACATCCCGCTGCTGGAGGAGATCCGCAAGGTCAGCCGCGTGCCCCTGGTGCTGCACGGCGGCTCCGGCATCCCCAAGGAGATCATCTGGGAGTGCAAGAAGCACAACCTGGTCAAGATCAATTACGGCTCGGACCTGCGGCGCGAGTTCATTCGCACGTTCGGCGAGGCCTATGAGAAGAATCACGGCGAATTCGACCTGTTCCGACTGAGCATGAAGGCGGTCGACGCCGTGGCCCAAAAGGCCTGCGAGCTGGTGACGATGATCAACGAGCATTGACGGTGGCTGTCGGCAGGGCGATGGATGCCCTGCCGACAGCTTTGTCCTGGGCGGACTGGATGGAAAAACAAACCAAAGGCGGGTCTTCCATGGATAAGACGTATATCGGCATCGATATGGGCACGTCCGGCATCAAGCTCCTGCTGATCGACGCTTCGCGGCAGACGCTGGCGCAGAGCAGCCAGGAGTATGAGGTCGCGCATCCCCGGGCGGGCTGGTCCCAGATCGATCCGCAGATCTGGTACGACGCCATGATGGCGGGATTGAAGCGATTGCTGGCGGGTCAGGATGGCCGGCAGGTCGGCGCGATCGGCGTCACCGGGCAGATGCACACGGTCGTGCTGCTGGATGAGGCGGGACAGAGCGTCCGGCCCGCGCTCATGTGGAACGACAAGCGCACCGGCGACTGTATCCCTGTGCTGCGCCGCACGCTTGCTCAAGGGCCGGACGGTGCCTATCTGTCGGGCATCGTATCGACCGGCAGCCCGGCGGCGAACCTTTACTGGATGAGCCGGGAGGAGCCGGATCTGTTCCGGCGCGTGCGCCGATTCCTGATCGGTCCGGACTACCTGGTCTACCGGCTGACCGGCCAAGCGGGCACGGACTACGTGGAGGCATCCACGTCCAGCCTGTACAGCCCGACCCGGCGCGCCTGGCTGGATGATATGCGCACGCTCATCGGGCTGCCGGAGGCGGCCTATCCCGAGGTGCGCGGCAGCGGTGAGGTCGTGGGCTGCGTGCTTTCGGACATCGCGGTGGCGCTGGGGCTGGGGCCGGATGTCCGCGTCATCGCGGGCACCGGCGACAACCCGGCCACGGCCATCTCCACGGGTTGTCTGGGCGGCGGCTATCCGGTGCTGTCGCTCGGCACCTCCGGGGTCCTGATGTTCCCGACGCCGGATCTGCGCGCCGATGCGAAGGGAAAGACGATCCTATGTTCGCTGGACGGCAGGCGCTTCTCGTACCTGGTACAGGGCGTGGTGCAGAGCACCGGCGAGAGCATCAACTGGTGGACGCGGAAGGTGCTGGGCGCGCGTGACTTCGGCGCCATGGACGGTGCGATCACCGATGCGATGATCCGCGAATCCCGCGTGCTCTTCTATCCGCATATCAACGGTGACAAGACGCTCTACGCGGACCCGACGCTGCGCGGTGCGTTCATCGGCCTGAGCAGCGACACCGGGCCTGAGGGCATGTATTACGCCGTGCTGGAGGGGCTTTGCCTTGCCTTCCGGCAGCTGGCCGAGGGCATGCATCTGGATCTGTCGGCACTGCCGGTGCTGAAGGTGGTCGGCGGTGGCGCAAAGAGCGATCTGTGGCTGCAGACGCTGGCCAACGTGCTGAACGTTCGCGTGGAGCGACTGAGCGGCGCCGTCGGGCCGGCATTCGGCATCGCGCTTCTGGCGTGCGCAGCCGATCACCCGGACGTGCGGCCGGAGTCGCTGACGGCAGGCAGTCTGGCGGTCGCAAAGGGATTTGATCCGGATCCCGGACTGGCGTCGCTGTACCGCGAGCGGTACGCGCGCTATCTGCGCATACACGATGCGCTGCGCTATGTCGATACCGGAGAGTCGCCTTCGTGAGGATATCTCCGCGTCCATCCCCCTTGGCAGAAGAGACTTCAACAGCAGCACACACCCCCGATGCATAGAGCGTCGGGGGTGTGCCTTCGTTTTGTATGGGCCTGTGATCCCTTCAGAGAGCAACGGCGAAAGCCCTTCGGATCCACCCGGAACGTCGGACGGATCGGCGCTGTTCCGGGCGACGGGTGTTCGGACCCCAAAGGGTCTGTCTGCGATCGCGAAAGGGCGAGATCAGACGATCATGCCGTCGGCCTTGCCGTCACAGCCGCAGACGATCATGCGGCTCTTGACCAGCGCCGTGACCGCAGCCATGCCGGCCTTGCAGAACACCTTGGGATCGAAAGCCTTCGGATCCTGTTCGGCGACGCCTCTGCAGGCGTCGGTGAAGGCCTTGCGCAGTTCCGTGGCGAAGTTGACCTTGCAGATGCCGCGGGACACGCAGTCGCGGACGTCGTCGTCGGTCAGGCCGGAGGCGCCGTGCAGCACCAGCGGGATGTCCACGACCTCGCGGATCTGTGAAAGGCGCGCCTTGTCAAGTACCGGCGTGCCCACATAGAACCCGTGGGCGGTGCCGATCGCGACCGCGAGCGACGTCACGCCCGTCTGCTCGACGAAGGCCTTCGCTTCGAGAGGATCGGTGTTGGTGTCGGCGTCGGCGACGAGGTCGTCCTCCTTGCCGCCCACCTTGCCCAGCTCCGCCTCGCAGGGGATGCCGGTGGCCCTGGCCACGTCGGCCACGCGGCGGCTGACCTCGACGTTCTGTTCGAAGGGCAGCTTGGAGCCGTCGATCATCACCGACGTATAGCCGGCCTTGATGGCCTGGACCGCTAGATCGAAGCTGCTGCCGTGGTCCAGGTGCAGGCAGACCGGCACAGTGGCGTGCCTGGCCTCCGCGGCGACCATCGCGGCGAACATGTCGAGACTGGCGTAGCGGATGGTGGATGGCGTGGTCTGCAGCATCACCGGCGCGCGGAGCGCCTCGGCAGCCGCGATGATGGCCTTGACCATCTCCATGTTCTCACAGTTGAAGGCGCCGACGGCATAGCCGCGCGCCTGCGCGTCCCTGAGCATTCTTTCCGAAGTGGTAAGCGGCATGGTGTGACCCTCCTGTCATGATCGTTTGTGATACGGATGGAGCCGCGCCGGCGATCTGCCGGGCGCGGCTCGGTCATGCGGTCATTCTGTGGCGAACTCGTAATCGCGCATGAAGCGGACGATGCCGTTGAGCGCGAGCGCGCGCGGATCCTTGTCGAGCGTGCCCTCGCGCACCGCTTCGAATTCGATGGGCATGAATTGGTGCAGCATGTTCATGGGGATGCCGCTGCGGCGCAGGTTGTCGAACAGCTTTTCCATGGCGTCCTGCACCTCGCGCTGTCCGATGTAGTAGCGCGCGCGGTCGGAGAAGCTGTAGCGGCGCGCCAGCCTGAGCGCGCGCTCGTCGCCGTGGTAGTGCTTGCGCCAGTTGCCCGGATCTTTCAGCATCACGCGATCCAGCACCTCGGGGAAGTTGGCGCGTTCCGCTTCGGGCACCAGCTCCTGCTCCATGAACGACAGCGCGAACAGCGCCTCGCGCAGGCCGTAGGTCAGCGCGGGACCGACCTTCAGTATGGCGATGCCGTCTTCGACCATCTCCTTCAGGCAGCGCGCCGTCTGGTAGTCGGTGGAGTGTCCCTCAAACACGATCTCCGGGTAATCGCAGAGCGCCGCACGCAGCGCCGCGGCCTTCTCCCGGTCGTACAGGAACACCTGGTCGTCGCCGAATTCCACACCCGGCTGCACCACGACGGCGATGACGTCGTTCCAGCCGTCCGCAAGTCCGGCTTCGGCAAAGCAGCGCTTGTAGGTGTCCACGGTGTCTCGGAAGGCCTCCGGCTTCGTCACGGCGAGCGTGTCCTCGGCCTCCTGCGCGCCGCCCGGGATCGGCACCTCCGAGCCGATGACGAACACCGGCCGCATGGCGTCGGGCTTCTCGGCCTTCAGCGCTGCGTAGGCCTCCATGCAGGCCCTGTAGAGCCGTATGCCGCGCCGGGCGACGGTCCGGGTGGCCAAGGGACCTTCGGGATCGTCCGCCAGCTTCATGCTGGTGTCGAGGTGGATCTTGGTGAAGCCGGCACGCACGAATTCGTAGACCAGCACCTCCGCCTTCTCCATGGCGGCGGCCTCAGGCTCGTTTTGCCAGGTGAGGGGGCCGAGGTGGTCGCCGGCGAGGATGAGCTGGTCCTCCGGCACCCCGATCCTTTCGGCCATCTCCAGCACCAGCCTGTAGAAGTCCGCCGGCTTCATGCCGGTATAGCCCCCGAACTGATTGACCTGGTTGGCGGTCGCCTCGATCAGCACGGGCCTGCCCAGCGCCTTCGCGCGGATGAGGGCGGCCTCAAGCGCCAGCTCATTTGCGGTGCAATAAGATGGGATGCCGCACTTTGAACCATTTTGACGCTGTTCGATCATCTGTTGGATCGGATGTTTCACGCTGTCGCCTCCCATCACAGGTCGTTTTCGTCGATCATCTTTTTGACAGTCGCGCGGGAGATGTCGCCCTCCATGGGGCCGAATGCCGCCGCGTTGAGCGCGCCTGCCGCCGCGCCCATCCGGGCCGCGTCCTTTAGGCTTCTGCCCTCAGCGAGGCCGCAGACGAAAGCCGCGTCGTAGCTGTCGCCCGCGCCGGTGGCGTCCACCTGGGTGACCTTGTAAACGCCCATCGTCTCCGCAAGGCCGCTGCGGTCGTAGATCCGCGAGCCCTCGCTGCCGGCCTTCAACACGATGAGCTCGAGGTTCGGGTTGTCGGCAAACGCCTTCTCTATGGCCTTCTCCAGGTCGTCCTCGCCGGTGATCATGCGGATCTCCGAACGGCCCGGCATGAAGATGCTGCAGTTTTTGTAGACCTCCTGCACCACGTCCATCGCCTTCGGGTCGCGCAGCATCTCCAGGCGCACGTTCGGATCGAAGCTGACCTTCGCGCCGTTGGCCCGCAGCATGTGCATCGTCTTCAGGATCTCCTGCCCAAACGGGATCGAAGCCATCAGGGAGCAGCCCATGATATGGAAGAACCGGCAGTCCTTCAGGTCGTCTGCCATATCGGGCGCCTTGGCCATCACGGCGGGCGTGTTGTTGATGTGGAAGATGAACTTGCGCTCGCCGTCGGCAAAGTAGGTCACGAACGCCGCGCCCGTGGACGCCGCGTCGCTCACCAGCACCCGGCTCGTGTCCACGCCCACCTGATTCAGCCGGTCCAGTATGTTTTTGCCGAAGTCGTCGTTGCCCACACCGGAAATGATGCCGGTGCTGTGGCCCAGCCGCGCCGCCGTGCTGGCGAATATGCCCGGCGCGCCGCTGGGGAAAGGCCCGCGGAAGTATTCGCCCGTTTCGAACAGCTGCACGTCTTCCCTGGCGCGCATGATCTCCACCAGCAGTTCACCCATGATCATGATCTCTGCCATATCGATGTCTCCTTTGTGCGATAGTGGGTCGGCGCGCGTGCCCGGCCGCGCGCCGGAGCAAGCGCGCCGCGCCGGGGCCGCATCGCCCCGATGCCCCTTCCTCAATAAGTATAACATAACCGGCGGTGTGATGCAATCGGGATCGCGAACATTCGTCTGCGATCCGCGCGCCGGCGACGGCGTTTACAACGATCCGGCGGTATGCTATAATATGGTCACAGGATCCGGCGAATGGCCGGAGATCATGAAATGGGGTGGGTCGATGCGCGTACTGAATTTTGGGTCGCTGAATCTGGACTATGTCTATCAGGTGGATCATTTCGTACAGCCGGGCGAAACGCTCAGCGCGGCTTCCCGCGTGGTGAAGTTCGGCGGCAAGGGGCTGAACCAGTCCATCGCGCTGGCGCGGGCCGGCGCGGACGTCGCTCACGCGGGCTGTATCGGCGCGGGCGGCGAAGCGCTGAAGGCGCGGCTCGAGCAGGACGGCGTCGACACATCCATGCTGCTTAAGGTTGACGAGATGCAGGGACACACCGTCATACAGGTCGACCCTCACGGTGAGAACTGCATCCTGCTCTACGGCGGTTCGAACCAGTGCGTGACCGGAGCGCAGATCCGCGAAACGCTGGCAGGCTACACAGCCGGCGACTGGCTCGTGCTGCAGAACGAGATCAACGGCCTTGCTGAGATCGTGGACACGGCAAGCGCCGGGGGCATGGTGATCGCGCTCAATCCGTCGCCCTATGACAAGCGGCTCGAAGCGGTGGACCTGTCAAAGCTCAGCTGGCTGCTGGTGAACGAGGTGGAAGCCGGGCAGATCGCCGGCAGCGACGACCCGGAAGCCGCCTGGACATGGCTCCATGCGCGCTATCCCCGGCTCAGCGTGCTGATCACGCTGGGCGGCGCCGGCAGCGTGGCCTATCGCGTGAACGGCGATGCCGTCGAGACGGCGCGACAGGATGCCTTCAGGGTGAAGGCCCTGGACACCACGGCGGCGGGCGACACCTACACCGGCTACTTCATCTCCGCTCTCATGGCGGGGCTGCCGCTCAAGGAATGCATGCGACGCGCCAGCATGGCATCGGCCATCAGCGTGACGCGCCTGGGCGCGGCGGACTCCATCCCTGGGCTCGACGAAGTGGAGCAGAGCCTGAAGTAAAGCATTGCGGCCCGGGG
>JAFRMB010000068.1 GCA_017430945.1 Clostridia bacterium
AATCCACGATGATGAACATCATCGGCTGCATGGACAGACCCACGAAGGGCGAGGTGCTGCTGGACGGCGTGGACATTTCCAAATTGCCCGGCAAAAAACTCACCGACATCCGGCGCGACAAGATCGGCCTGATCTTTCAGCAATTCCACATGGTGACCTATCTGACCGCTGTGGAGAATGTGATGGTCTCTCAGTACTATCACTCCATGCCGGACGAGGAGGAAGCGCTGGAGGCATTGGGACGCGTCGGTCTGCGGGAGCGCGCGAAGCACCTGCCCAGCCAGCTGTCCGGCGGCGAGCAGCAGCGCGTGTGCGTGGCGCGGGCGCTGATCAATCATCCCGAATTGATCCTGGCCGACGAACCCACCGGCAACCTGGACGAGGCCAACGAGAATATCGTGCTGGACCTGTTCCGCCAGCTGCATCGCGAAGGCACGACGCTGATCGTCGTCACCCATGACCCCGAGGTCGCCGATGCCGCTCAGCGCACCATCGTGCTGGAGCACGGCAAGGTCGCAAAAGAGGTCATCAACGAGCATTTCACGGACTGACGAGGAGATCTCCATGAAGAAGACAAGGATCCCGGCGCTTATCATTCTCCTGATCGCGCTGATCGCAGCTGTCGGCAGCCAGAGCTTTCTGGGCGCGTGCGTTCATGACGGCGGCAGCCTCGGGGCGTGCCACTGGGCGTCCAGGGCGCTCATGGGCGACGGCGGCCTCTTGGCGATCCTGGCGCTGATGGCGCTGTCGCTCAAGCGGGAAAGCAGAGGTCTGTACCTGGCGATGATCCCCGCGTCGCTGGTCGGCCTGCTCATCCCCGGCAGGCTGATATCGCTGTGCCAGGCCCCGACCATGCGCTGCCGCATGCTGATGCAGCCCGCGATGCTGATCCTCTTCGGCGCGATGGTGTTGGCGTCGCTGATCGGCTGGCTGATCGCGCGCAGGGAGGAAGTGTGACGCATGATGGCCAGTCGTCTGCCGATACGGAATCTAGTCAGAAGGCCGGGGCGTACCGCCGCGCTTTTGCTGCTGACGGCGCTGCTGGCGGCGTCGGTGTTCGGTGGCTCCGTGGTGATCGGTTCTCTGCGCAGCGGCCTTCAGAGCCTGGAGTCGCGGCTCGGCGCCGACATCATCGTGATGCCCGCCGAGGCTGAGAGCAAAGTCAGCTTCAAAAATATGCTGCTGCAGGGCACGACCGGCGCGTTCTATATGGACGCCTCGGTACTGGAGGAAGTGCGCGGGGCACAGGGTGTGGCGATCGCCGCTCCGCAGACCTTCCTGGCCTCGCTGAAGGCCGACTGCTGCGCCGTCAAGGTACAGATCATCGGCATCGATCCGGCCGTGGATCTCACGGTGCGGCCATGGATCAAAGAGAGCTATTCCCGGGATCTTGGCGACATGGATGTCGCCGTTGGCTGCAATGTGACTGCAAACGTGGGCGAAACTCTGAAGATTTACGATCAGAATACCCACGTGGTGGCGAAGCTGGCCGAGACCGGCACAGGGCTGGACACGGCGGTATACTGCGACCTGCAAACCATGAAAAAGCTGCTGGCTGCGGCAGAGGCCAAGGGCATCAGCCACAGGATCACCAGCGGTGCGGACGACAGGATCTCCGCGGTCTATGTGAAGGTGAAAGAAGGGTACGACGCAGGGCAGGTGAACAACTGGCTGAACGGACACATCCGCAAAGTCACCGCCGTGCGCGCGCGCAGCATGTTCACCGATGTGTCGGACAGTCTTTCCGGCATCGCCCGCGCGGCCTGGACGCTGATCGGCGCAGTGTGGGTGCTGGCACTGATCATTTTGCTGGTGGTCTTCGCGATGATGATCCATGAACGGCGGCGGGAATTTGCCGTGCTGCGGCTGTTGGGCGTCTCCCGGAAGGGGCTTCGTGCGGAGATACTGGCAGAGACTGCCCTTTGCGGCATCGCGGGCGCGCTGCTCGGCGTCGGGATCGCGGCACTGGGCGTGTTCCCGTTTGCGACGTTGATCGAGACGAAGCTGGGCCTGCCGTACCTGACGCCCGCAGCCGGGACGCTGGCGATGCTGGCGGGCGGCACGATCCTGGCGACCGTGCTCGTCGGGCTGCTCGCGGGGGCCTGGGCTGCGGCGCGATTAGGCCGCGTCGATCCCGGCACGACGCTCAGAGAGGGGGTGTGAGCATGCTTCAAGCGGAATGCCTTTCCATGCGCTACATGCGCAGGACCGGGCAGGCCAGCCACTTTTATGCGGTACGGGACGCCAGCCTGGAGCTGCGAGCCGGCGAGGTCGCTTTGCTCACGGGCCGTTCCGGATCCGGCAAGACGACGCTTTTGCACATGCTGGCGGGGTTGCTGACGCCCACCGGGGGCAAGGTCCGGATGGACGGGAAGGACCTGTATGCACTGCCAGACGGCGAATTGTCGCGCCTTCGCAACGCGATATTTGGCATTGTCCCACAGGGAAGAAGCGCCGTGGACACGCTGACGGTGATGGAAAACGTGCTTTTGCCGCAGCAGCTTCGCGGTGAAAAGGGGAACGAAGAAGAGGCCGTCCGGTGGCTCGACAGGCTCGGTATCGCAGACATCAGGAACGCACGCCCTGCCGAGCTCTCCGGCGGCGAACTGCGGCGCGTGGCGCTCGCCCGCGCTTTGGCAGCAGATCCCAAGATCATCCTGGCGGATGAACCCACCGGCGATCTGGACGATGAAAACACGGCGAGGGTCCTGTCGATCCTGCGCAGCGCAGCCGTGGAAAACGGGAAAACGGTGTTGATCATCACACATGACAGCGAAGCGCTGCCGTACGGCACACGGATCTATCGCATGGAAAGCGGCGTCCTGAAGGAAGAGGCGTCGTCGGCCCCCGAAGATCCGGAAAAGACCCGGGGCAGCAGCGCCCCGGGATGATGGGCGGCAAAAAGCAGCCCATTTTACGCGGCAGATGCGCCCCGCGCATGTGCCGCTATCGACGATGATCGTCTCATAGAGTTCCCATGGATCCGATCGACTGCCAGTCAGATCCCCTTCTTCGGCCTTTTTTGTCCTGTACCTTTAAGTGATCAGCCATTCAGGAAGAACGTTTCCGGCCCGGGATCAAATGTGAAATTCAGGAAAACCGGTTGACAAGCGCCTGAAGTTAGTGTATTATAACTACATTAGATAAAGCTAACTTATGGAGAGGGCAAATCATGCTGGACCGCGCGATCATCGATCATGCCTCGCCGACGCTGGCGCGTCTGAAGCTTGGCAGCCTGTTCAACTACCCTGTAGGAGAGGGATACCCGGCCGAATTCACCGCCCTTCGCGCCCAACTCAGGAACAGGGGCGTGACGATGACGGTCCTGAAGGTCGCCCGCGGAAAGGCGCTGATCTACCTGTACCGCGCTGAGATCTGGAGAAGGCGCTTTCGGACGGGGGCGTGCGCGGCTTGCTGCAGACCTGCGGGTACAGGCGATTCGACGCCTCGGGGGCGATCGAAACGCTGCGCAGACGGCTGAGGGATCTCGATGCCTTCCCACACGAGATCGGCGTGTTCCTGGGGTATCCGCTGGAGGATGTGCTGGGTTTCATCGAAAACGGCGGCAGGAACTGCCTGTCCTGCGGCTGCTGGAAGGTCTATTCCAATGAATGTGCTGCACTGGCGGCATTTCGCCGGTATGAAAAGTGCAAAACAGTCTATCAGAGGCTGTTTGCGTCGGGATGCCCGCTTTCAAGGCTTACGGTAGCGGGAAAAACGGCATAATTGAAAGACACGAGGAGGACGTATCTATGAGCAAGACGGCAGTCGTTTTCTACAGCGGTTCCGGCAATACGGAGGCCATGGCGGACGTGGTCGCGAACGCCCTGGGCGCAGACAAGATCGCGTGTGACGATTTCAGCGCCGCGATGGCCGCGGATTATGACGCCATCGCGTTCGGGTGCCCGGCGATGGGCGATGAGGTGCTGGAGGAGACGGCGTTCCAGCCCATGTGGGATGACGTCAAGGGCAGCCTGACGGGGAAGAAGGTGGCGCTGTTCGGCTCCTACGGCTGGGGCGACGGCCAGTGGATGCGCGATTGGGAAGCGGATGCCCGGGCCAACGGCGTGACGCTGGCCTGTGAGAGCGTGATCTGCAATGAAGCGCCGGATGACGAGGCCAACGCCGCGCTGGAGGCGCTGGCGAAGGCGCTTGGTTGACACCGATCCCGATCTGGATCGCGATCATCTGCGGGCGTCTTTTTCGCGCTGCCGTCGCCTCGCTGCGGCAGGACGAAAGATCTGCGCCGCACCTGTTCACTTTCAGTTCCATCCAGGAAGAATATACACGCAGGGAGGGATCCTCATGAAGAGATAGACTTGTATGATGCTGGTCCTGGTGATGATGCTGGGCGCGATGGCGCTGGCGGAGCCTGCAGAGGCGGCGGATGTCATCGGGATCGGCACCGTCGAGGCGCTGGCCGCGATCAACGAAAACCTGTCCGGCCACTACGTGCTGACCGCCGATATCGACCTGTCGGGCGTCGAGTGGACGCCGATCGGCGCCTACGCGCCGTCCGGCGAGAGCGAGGAGGAGCAGGAGATCCCCGCCGCCGAGACCGCCTTCACCGGCACCTTCGATGGCCAGGGCCACGTGATCTCGAACCTGGCGATCGATCAGCCCGAGGCGTGGGCGCAGGGGCTGTTCGGCTGCGTCGCCAACGCGGAGATCGCCAACTTCACCCTGGAGAACGCCACCGTGGACGCCGCGCTGATGAGTGCCGACGTGGTGGGCTACGCCTACTGCTCCACCGTCTCAGGTGTGACGCTCAAAAACGGCAGGGTCAACGCGCACTTCGGCGAGATGAGCGCCGAGGGCATGTACGGCGGCATCGTCGGCGCGGGCATGGGCTCCACGGTCCGGGATTGCTTCGCCGAGGCGGACATCGTGATCCCGGACGGCACCGCCAACGCCGGCATCGTGGGCGGCGGCCTGGAGATGACCAGCGTGATCGGTTGCACGGCCAACGGGACCGTCACCGCGGGCAACGGCTGCTACGGCCTGGGCGGCGTGTCCGGCTGCGGCTTCGCGGCGGAGCAGTTCACCGATTGCACGGCGGAAAACGTGACCATCACCGCGGGCGACGACTGCTTCTGGATCGGCGGCATCACCGGCTACGCGGGCGGCTATCCCGACGAGAGCTTCGGCATGCCCGTGACCGTGTTCACGAACTGCGTCGCGAAGAACGTGACTGTTGACGCAGGCGCAAACGCCGACGGCATCGGCGACATCGTGGGAGCGGGCTTCTATAACGAGCAGGTCGCCCAGTCCAACGGCGCGCCCTTCGACCAGCCGACCCGGTATGAGCTGGTGGATTGCAGAGCGGAGGCCGCCGAAGACGAGGCCGCTTCAGCGGCCGCGCAGCTGCTCGAGGACGTAAAAGGCACTTATGTGGCGCTGTTCCCGGTGATCACCGCGCCGGAGTACGATCAGCTCTGGCTCGATCCGTGCATCGAAGCGGTCGGCGAGGCGGCGGCAGAGGAGGTCGCCGGGGCCCTCAAGGCCGCCTGCAACGGCACGGTCTACGGCCAGGAGGCCATCGACGCCTTCGGAGACGGATCGAACGGCGCGCAGTTCGACTGCCTGTTCATCAATGGCGTGGATCGGATCACCTTTGACGGCACGACCATCAGCGGCGCGTTCGAGGGCAGCCAGGTGTTCAGCCACGAATACGCTTATGTCGGCCCGCTTTCGCTGGCAGGCATGATGGAAGGCTATCTCTATGAAACGTCAGATGCGGATGCCGGCGAGTTCCGGTACTTCTACATGATGCCCGACACCCCCGCGTCCACCTACCATCTGGAGTTCCGCTACGGCAGCGACGTCGACGAGCTGGCGAAGTACAACGAAGGGCCTTACGCATACTGGCTGGCGGCGGGACTGCCGGAGGATGCGGATGAGGAGCTGATCGGGAACGTCATCGCGCTGTTCTGCGAGGAGAACCTGGCGGAGATGGCCGAGGAGCAGCCGGCGGCATAGCAGCCGCCGGAGACGGCGGTGCGCCTGTTCTGCGGGCAGGACGGGCTGTCCGTCAGCGACCGGGACGACATCCCCGACTGTTCCTGCCCGATCCGCTGACGGTCGGCGCCGTTCTCTCCGGCCGTCCGACCATGACGGGGACAGGGGCCTTACGGATCAGGAACGATCACTGTGGCCGCTCTCAGCGATGAGGGCGGCCGTTTTCGTCGTTCCGCCCCGCCCGGATCGCTTCGTCCTCCCGGCACAGGCCGGCTTTTTGCTGCATGGCCCTGCTTTGGTCTTGCATCGTCCAAGGATTTATGGTAAAGTGAAATGGGGTAGGATGGACAGGCAGGCGGAGACGTGATGCAGGAAGACGGCAGCGGGATCCTGCCGGGAGAGAGAACGATGAACGAGCGCAGAGAACTCATATACGAGAGCATTATCCGGGATATGTCCGAGGGGATCATCACCATAGGGCTCAGCGGCGTTATCGAAACGTTCAACCCGGCGGCCGAGCGTATATTGAGGAAGAAAAGGGAAGAAATGCTGGGGCGTCGATATGCGACCGTGTTTATACGGGACAGGTCGAACGATGTCTTCAACCAGGCCGTTCTTGACGCCATGTATGATCCGCTGGCCAAGCACGAGGCGATCGTCCCCTATCACGACGGGGAGCAGACCAAACAGCTGTACATGGTCACCTCGTTCCTGCTTCATGAGGGCCAGAAGATCGGGACCATCGTCGTCTTCGGCGATATAACGGAACTGGCGGAGCTCCGGATACGCTATGCCCAGGACATCGCCTTGCTCATGGATTCGCTGGTGAAGGCGCTGTCCACAGCCATCGACGAGCGTTCCCATTACAACGCGAACCACACGCGGAACATGGTGCGGATGGCAGAAGCTTTTTTGAGCTGGATGGCGGATAACGGGGATCCCTGGCATTACGACGAGGACGAGCGGCACGCGTTCATCATGAGCGTGAGCCTTCACGACGTCGGAAAGCTCTCGGTCCCGCTTGAGATCATGGACAAGGCCACGAGGCTCGGTCCAAAGATGGAAAAGATCCGCGAGCGTTTCAAGAGGCTGAAGCTCCTGGACCGGATCGCGATCCTGGAGGGGCGCCTCTCCGCCGAGGACTATGACAGGGCACGGTCGGAGGAGGAAGAGATCCTCGCGTTCATAAGCAAGGTGAACGAGGAGGGCTTTTTGCCGGAGGAGGATCTGGAAAGGATCAAGAGCCTGTCGACCAGGACCTTCGTGGACGAGGACGGCGAGACCCACCGCCTGCTGAGCGAAGACGAGGTCACGATGCTGTCCATCCGCAAGGGCACCCTGACGACACAGGAGCGCTCCGTCATGCAGGGACACGCCGCCTCGACGTGGAACATCCTCAGCCAGGTGCGCTTTCCGAAAAAGTATGAAAACGTTCCGGTCTGGGCATCCTGTCATCATGAATTGCTCGACGGCACCGGTTATCCGAACCGGATCTTCATGCAGGATATCTCCAGGGAGGAGAGGCTGCTGACCATACTGGATATCTTCGAAGCACTGACGGCCAGGGACCGCCCCTACAAGCCGCCCATCCCGCTCGCCAAAGCCTGGGCCATACTGGATAGCATGGTACAGCAGCATAAGCTGGACGGGGAACTGCTCGCCGCGTTCAGGGAAAGCGGGGCGTGGAAGCAGATCGTCGACCCGTGATGCCGATGAAGGCATCGGGCGGACGACGGAGGGAAGCGTGACGGCGCCGGTCGTTCGGCGAGGTCTTCATCGCGGCGATATGTGACGGTCTTTTTCAGGAGGATGATCATGGACCGAACCCGGCAAACGATATGCAGGATCCTGCTCATGCTGCTGTCCGCCGTTCTGATCACGGTCGGATGGACCGGTCATGCCCTCTGTGCGGCCGCAGAACAGGCGATCAACGCATCCGGCAACCGGAATATCCGGCTCTGTGTCGATCCGATCCGGCGCGTGGAAGGCTATTCCGCGATCCTGTACAATATCCTGAACGGACTGCCCACATCGGAGGCCAATGCCATCGCGCAGACCGACGACGGCTTCATATGGGTCGGCAGCTATGCCGGCCTTATCCGCTATGACGGAAATACCTTTCAGCGCATGGATCCCGGCGCGGGGATCGCCAATGTGCGCTGCCTGTTTATAGACAGCAGGGGACAGCTGTGGATCGGGACCAATGATTCCGGCGTGTTCCTCAAGCCCCGGGAGGAGATCCGGAAGCTGGATCAGACGGCCGACTCGGGCCTTGTCAGCATCAGATCCATCGCGGAAGGCGCGGACGGCGACGTCTGGATCGGCGCGGCATCCGGCATCGGGTACTTCGACGCCGACATGGATCTCACGGTGCTTCGGGACGAAAGGATCGCCGGGAAGACGATCCGGGAGATCCGGAGCGGCAGCGACGGCCTGATCTACGGGCTCACTCTGGACGGGGATCTGTTCACCGCAAAGGACGGCGCGCTGGAGAGCTTTATCAGCCGCGATGAATGTCGGGTCAGCGGCATCGTTTCCATCCTTCCGGACCCGGCCATGCCCGGCTTTGTCTATCTCGGGACGGAAGACGCCCGGGTCTGTCACGGCGAGCTGGCGCGAAACCTGGCTGCGATGGGGGTCAAGGACGTCTCCCCGCTGTCCGGCGTAGAGCGGCTCGAGCCCATCGACGGGGATATATGGATCTGCGCCGGGAACGGCATCGGCAGGCTGGACGCCGAGGGTTTCCATCGACTGAAAAACGTCCCGATGAATTCCGGCGTGGAGCACGTCATGACCGATCTGGAGGGCAACCTCTGGTTCACGTCCAGCAAGCAGGGCGTCATGAAGATCGTGCCCAACCGCTTCATCGACTGCTCGAACCAGTATGATCTGCCCGAGGCCGTCGTCAACGCCGTCTGTGTCGCCGGGAGGCGGCTGTATATCGGGACCGATGACGGGCTGATGGTCGTGGAGAACGGAAAGCGGATCGACGCGCTGCCGCTGACCGGGGCCGTGACCGTGGCCGGCACGCCGATCGCAGCCGACGACCTGCTCGCGTATCTGGACGGGGTGCGGATCCGCTCCATCATCTGCGACAGCAGGGAGCGGCTCTGGATCTCCACCTGGCACAGGCATGGCCTGGTCCGCTATGACCACGGACAGATAGTGGTGTTCACCCCCGGGGACGGGCTGTTTTCCGACCGGGTGCGCATCGTCGCCGAATGTGAAGACGGGACCATCCTGGTGGCCAACACCGGCGGCATCAGCGTCATCCGGGACGACCGCATAACCTCCGGATATGGTGAAGCGGAGGGGATCGCCGTCACGGAGATCCTGACCGTCGAGGAGGGCTTCGACCATGAGTGGATCCTCGGCTCCGACGGCGGCGGGATCTATGTCGTCGGGCCCGATGGAACGAAGCACATCGGGATCCGGGAAGGCCTCAAATCCGAGGTCATCCTCCGCATCAGGAAGAGCCGCAGCCGCGATGTGTATTGGATCGTCACCAGCAACTCCCTGGCGTATATGACGCCGGATCACAGGGTCACCACGATCGAGCAGTTCCCTTATTCCAACAACTACGATCTGTATGAGAACGACGCGGGCGATGTCTGGGTGCTCTCCAGCAACGGGGTCTACGTGGCTTCCGCAGAGGCACTGATCGCCGACGGGCCGATCGATATTCAGTACTATGGGATCAGCAGCGGCCTGCCCTATACCGCAACATCCAATTCCTTCAGCGAGATGACTTCCGATGGCGATCTTTATATCGCCGGCCTAAAGGGCGTCGTCAGGGTGGATACGGAGGACACCTTTAAAGGCGGCGGCAGTCTGTGGATCGCGCTGCCCGGCATAGACGTCGATGGGAGGCAGATCTATCCGGACGACTCGGGTGGTTTTTCGATCCCGCACGATGCGCGAAAGCTGACGATCTCTCCGTATGTGATCAGCTTTTCGCTGAACGATCCCCAGGTCTCATACCGCCTGGATGGACTCGATCCGTCGGATATCACGGTCAGCCGCAGCGCGCTCGCGCCCGTGAGCTACACGAACCTGAGGGAGGGCACCTACCGCTTCGTCATTCGGGCGGATGACCCCGTCGGGGGCGGGAGCGTCACGGCATCGTGGCAGATCATCAAAGAAAAGGTGCTCTCCGCGGGCGCGTCGGGGACGATCATCATGGATGTCATGACCCTGTTTTTGCTGGGAGGCATCCTGATCTATACGTCGCCCTACCGAAAGCGCGGCCGGCTGGATGACAGGCTGTTCTTCGGCATGGCCCTGGTCAACATCGCGCTGGCCGTCTCGGAATTGTCTTCATATCTGCTGGAGACCGGCTCGGCCTCCGCTGCGAGGATACTGATGTATGCCGAAAACACGGTCTTCTTCGCCATGGTCGTGTTCTTCCCGTACCTCTTCCTGCTGTACCTGGATCATCGCCTCCATCATGATCGAGCGCGGCTCAGGCGGCTGAAGCTGCTGTATGGGATCCCCTGCGCGCTGTTCTTTATCCTTCTGATCGTCAATCTGAAGAGCGGCTGGATCTTCTCGATCACGCAGAAGAACGCCTATCGCTCCGGCCCCGTCGACCAGTTGGTGTTCGTGCCGATACTCTTCTACTTCCTGGTCGCGCTGACCAGGGCGTACAGGATCAATCCGCGCCTGGCCCTTCTGGGTGTCCTGCTGATCCTTTCCAGGATCGTCTGGGATATCTGGTATATCGATATTTCTTCGACGGCGTTCATGTATACGATATTTCTCGTGAGTGCGCACGTCCACGTGATGAACCGATCGATGTTGAATGAGGAGACGCCATGAAGCCGATCGTTGGAGAAGCCATTGTATCCTGTTATGCGATAGCGGCCGCTTTTCTTGAGTTGGTCGTGCTGCTGCTCCTCTCGGAGCGGCTCCGCAGGCGAAACAGCGCCGTCATGCGGCTTTTCCACATGCTCAGCGTGTGTGTGGCGTGGCATTGTCTGCTGGCATTTCTCAACAATGCGATGTACATGCAGACCGCGCCGTGGTGCCACACCGCGGCGATCGTCCTCAGGACGCTCCGGGAATGCCTCGTCCTTCCCGTCATATCGCTCTGGCTCATCTACGTTGACCACATGCTCTACGGGCAGAGGCGTCGGTACCCAAGGGCGCTCAAACTCGTCTTTGCGTCTTTCGGCGTTTTCTTCGCGCTCATCATCGTCAATCTGTTCACCGGCATCCTCTTTACCTATTCGGCGGAGAACCGGCTGGAATCGAAACTGCTTCTGAACATCATCCATGTGGCGGAATTCATCGACTTCTGTTCCGCCGCGGTCACCGTCAGGTACTTTGACCGAAGGGCGACGAAGGTCCGCTTTATCCGGGTCTCGCCCATGATCCTATCCATAATACTGGCTTCCGGCACGCAGTTCTTCGCGCCCTATGACATCGGGGTCCTGGGCCAGGTGACGGGACTTACGCTGCTGTATTTTTCAATGATCGGCGAACTCCGCTTTGTGGACGAGGGATCTCAGATGTATAACAGGAGGTATCTGGCGTATCTGTTCGACATGGCGCTTGCGGGGAAGAACGATACCCACAGTGCGCTGATCCTGGAGGCGGACGGGGACCTGCCGGCCTGCTTCGGGATCCTGCGCGATATCCTGCATCGGGACAGCGACGTGATCCGGATGGAAGAGAAGAAGTTTCTGGTCTTCTCCGGAGAGACCAGCCTTTCCACGCTCCAGTACCTGATCTCTCTGGTGGATGAGGCGGTGGAGCGGCAGAACGCGGCTCACCCGGAGGCGCGGGTCCGGATCACGGCGCGCTGCCGGATGCGGGCGGCCGACGAGGACGCGTTCACGTTCGTGCGAACGGTGATGGATGATAAAGAAGCCGGGGGCGAGATGCGGGGCATCGCGTCCATGATCTCGGAGCTGGATCGGCTGGACCAGGAGCTTGCGCTGGCATCGGACATACAGACCCACATCCTGCCGATGGTCTTCCCGCCGTTTCCGGATCGGCACGAATTCGACATCTACGCGTCCATGAACGCCGCCAAGGAGGTCGGCGGAGATTTCTACGACTTCTTCCTGGTGGATCCGGATCACCTGGCGCTGGTCATCGCGGATGTCTCCGGCAAGGGCATCCCCGCGGCGCTGTTCATGATGGTCTCCAAGACGCTGATCAAGAACCAGCTGATGGCGGGGCTCAGCCCCGCGGAGGCGTTTGCCAACGTGAATGCGCAGCTGTGTGAGCGCAACGAATCAAAGATGTTCGTCACGGTCTGGGCGGCCGTAGTGGAGATCTCCACCGGCAGAGGCCTTGCCTGCAACGCGGGGCACGAGAGTCCCGGCATCCGGCAGACGGACGGGCGCTTTGAACTGATCGCATACAGGCACAATATGTTCATGGGCGTGTCAAAGAAGGCGCGGTTCACCGACCGTCCCTTTGAGATGGCGCCCGGACAAAGCCTGTTCGTCTATACGGACGGCGTGCCGGAGGCAAAGAACGGCGCGGGCGAGATGATGGGGAGCGAGAGACTGGAAGCGGCCCTGAACACGGATCCGGACGCTGAGCCGGAAGCGCTCATCGGCCATGTCCGAAGCGCCGTCGAAGCCTTCGTCAAAGGGGCAGAGCAGTTCGATGACATCACCATGCTCGCCTTTAAGTACCGGGGGAACCCGGCCGAAAAAGAGAGCGTGCGTCCGGGACCGCCTTCGTCCGCTTCGCCGGAGGGGACGGGCGCAGCGATCTGACGGATCGTATGATGATGTGGGACAAGTCCATGCGGCTACAGATAAAGGAGTTGACGATATGGTGAAAACGGTATTTGAAATGAACGGAACGACCCTGATCGCAAAGCCGGTCGGCGAGCTGGACAGTACGTCCTCCCCGGTGTTTGAGGAGGAGCTTCGCCAGAGGTTGCCGGGCGTCGGCGATCTCATCGTTGATTTTGAGAAGGTGGGTTACATATCCTCCGCCGGCCTGAGGGTCCTTCTGGTCATGGAGCAGTACATGGAGGACCACGACACTGAGATGAAGCTCATCCACGTCAACGAACACATCATGGAGATCTTTGACATGGTCGGCTTCCTGGACGTGGTCACGGTGGAATAGCGGCGCGCCCGGCCCACGGGTGACCGTCACTCCCTTTGAAAACGGGTGGCGGGGACATTCCGTACGATCAAAATAAATAAGAAAAGGGGAGCATCATCATGACGATCGATACGACGATGAATGGAACGGAGATGACCATCGCGCTGAAGGGGCGCCTCGATTCGGTGACTGCGCCTCAACTGGAGCAGACTTTGAAGGGGCGGCTGGACGGCCTGAGCGCACTGACGATGGATCTCAGCGATCTGGATTATATCTCTTCCGCAGGTCTGCGCGTGCTGCTGTCAGCCAACAAGGCCCTGCGCACCAAGGGCGGCGTGAAGCTGACCCATGTCAGCGAGGATGTCATGGATGTCCTCGAGATCACCGGTTTCGCAGACCTGCTCAATATCGAATGATGCCAGAGATCGAAGCCGGCCTGTGAGGATGATTCCACATGGTACAACGATCGGTCAACGAGCTGACGGCGCTGATGCCCCTCCTGATCCAGATGGTGGGACTCGTGTTTGCCGTGCTCGTGGATGCCTATATGGGTAAGCGGCAAAAGCGCGTGATGCTGACCGCCACCGCGTTGACGTTCGTGCTCGTCGTGGACAACTACCTGGAATACCGGTTGCAGCTGCACATATCCCTGTGGTATCCGAGGACGATCGCGGCGATCGTCGGCTATGCCATCCGCCCGGCGATCCTGGCGCTGTTCTGCAGCATCGTGAGCCCGCGTGAGAAACACTGGAAGGCGTGGGTCGTGGTCGGGCTGAACGCGGCGATCCATGCCACGGCGCTGTTTTCCGACATCTGTTTCAGGATCAGCACCGAGAACCGATACCAGGGCGGCCCGCTGAGATACGCCTGCATGATCTTCAGCGGCTTACTGCTGGCGGATCTCTTCTACCTCACGCTTCGGGAGTACCGGCACGTCCGCAAGCAGGAGCTCGTCATCCCCGTATTCGTCGTGGCGGCGATCATCGTATCCTATTATCTCGATTCCCGCGTCACGAAGGCGGAACAGCCCGAGGCGTTCCTGACCATCGCGGTCGTCAGCTGCTGCGTGCTGTATTATATCTGGCTGCATATGCAGTTCGTGCGGCAGCACGAGCGCGCTCTGGAGGCGGATCAACGCATACAGATCATGATGACGCAGATCCAGCCCCATTTTCTGTACAACACCATTTCCACCATCAGCGCGCTGTGCTACACCGCCCCGCAGAAGGCCGGGCACATCGCCGACAGCTTCGGTCTGTACCTTCGACAGAATCTGGACTCGCTGGGCAAGGTGGGGCTGATCCCGTTCAGGGACGAGCTGGCACATACCCAAACGTATACCGACATCGAAATGACGCGGTTCGAGACCATCCGCGTCGAGTATGATATCCGGGATGTCGATTTTTCCGTCCCGCCGCTGACGCTTCAGCCCGTCGTGGAAAACGCGATCCGCCACGGCGCGTTCACGCGGGAGGAAGGTCTCGTTCGGGTGAGCGTGCAACGGACGGCGACCGGGCACCGGATCGAGGTGTGGGACAACGGCGAAGGGTTCGACCCGGGAAAGTTGAGCGAAGGCGACAGCCGCCACATCGGGATCTGGAACGTGCGCGAGCGCCTGGAGCGCATGTGCTCGGGTGCGATGGAGATCGAAAGCGGGAGCGGCAAGGGAACGAAGGTCTCGATCACCATTCCGTTTGTGAAAGAGGATGAGGGCCATGCGGGCGATCTGCGTCGATGACGAGCGGGCACTGATGGAGCGAACGGTCTCGCTGTGCAGGGAGCTTCCCGGCATGGAAGAGGTGACGGGGTTCACCCGTCCCCGGGAGGCACTGGAATGGGTATCCTGCCATCCCGTCGATCTGGCGCTGCTGGACGTGGAGATGCCGGGCATGACGGGCATCGAGCTGGCGGCGGCCATCAAGGAAAAGCAGCCCGACGCCGCGGTCATATTCCTGACGGCGTATCCGAACTACGCCGTATCGGCCTTTGCGGTGCGGGCGTCCGGCTACCTGCTCAAACCGGTGACGCCGGATGCGCTGGCAGCTGATGTCCGCCACGCGATGTCCGGCAGGCACAGGCCGTTGACGGGCCATGTGGTGGTGCGCACCTTCGGCGCCTTCGATGTGCTGGTGGACGGGCGAGCCGTCGAATTCAAGCCGGCGAAATGCAGGGAGATGCTGGCTTTTCTCGTGGACAAACAGGGCGGCACGGTCACGCGCGCGGAGATGGTCGCCGCCGTGTGGGAAGACCGCGTCTACGACCGAAGCATGCAAAAGCAGTTGGACAACTGTGCGCGCGCACTGCGAAACACGCTGAAGGAATATGGGATCGAAGAGATCCTGGAGACGGGTCGGGGCACGCTGCGGGTGAAGCCGGAGACGTTCGTGTGCGACCTGTACCGTTTTTTGGAGGGCGATCGGGATGCCGTACAGGCATTTCGGGGCGCGTACATGGATGCCTATTCCTGGGCGAGCATGACGGAGAGCCTGCTGACCTGGCGAAAGCAGGGCAACCGTTCGTGACCGCAGCTTTGATAATGTTAAATGTTGGCGAATGACCGGCGAACGTTGGTTTTCGCGGGATTTTAGTGGACAATCGATGGACATCGGCTGATAAGATAAAAAATATAAAGTGGAACGGACCGTAAAAGGCGAAGGCCGCACCGCCTTCCCTGTAAGGCACATTCCGAGGAGCATTTAAAATGAAGTATCTTATGATCGAAAACGCCGCGATACTGCTGTGTACAGGCATCGGATTCATATCAGGGATCCGCTATCTGAAGAATCAGAAAACGCTGTATGCGTCGATGATCGTCATGGGCGTGGGATGCATCCTGCTGGGGCGGCTGTATCAGTGTGTGCGGCTGTGGACAGGCGGAACGCTGACAGACGACTTCCAGGTCGGCATCCTGGGCACCATAGGGGCTTTTTCATTTTTCTTCTCATCGAATTACGGGCAGTTCGATTCGCTCGTGGACAACGGTAACAAGGCGTTCGCAAAGTATCGCCTGATCTCGCTGATCGCGCCGGCCCTTGTTGCGGCGGCTTTTGTAGAGCTCCTTTTAAGCCCGGCGAGTCCCGCATTCAAGATCAGCAGCGGGATCGCATTCACCATGATCGGGGCGGCGTGTTACTACCATCTGAAGCATTTTCTCATCCCGGACGCGGACTTCGGCATCGTGCGCTGCCTGAGGAGATTCAACGCGGCGGCGCTGTGCCTTGCCGTGATGAGCATGCTGGAGCTGGTCGCGCTGGCAAATGACAGTGAGTGGCTTTTGATCGTTGCGGGCATCGGATTGAGCGCGACAACCCTTTTGCTGGTGCCGATAATGGATCGGGGGGTGAAGGCATGGAGAGCATGATCGTCATTTTGTTCCTTTGCTCGACCGTACCGATGATCCCGGCGTTGTTTTTGATCCCGGACAAGCCTTCCCGGCTGTTTTTGGGGTTTCTACTGCTTGGCATGGTCGTGTGCCTGATCGCCTCAGAGGTCAACACCAGGCTGCTCGTTTTTTTCGGCGGCGACGTGCTGTATGTGAATACCAACATCACGCCTATTGCGGAAGAACTTATGAAGGCGCTGCCGGTGCTGTACTTCGCCATCATGTTCTCCGACGACAAGAACACGCTCATATCCATCTCATACGGCATCGGCATCGGCTTCGCGCTGCTGGAGAATATGGTGATCCTGACGGGCAACGTGGCGAAGGTGACGGTCATCTGGGCGCTGGTGCGCGGGTTTGGCGCGGCGAGGATGCACAGCGTCTGTACCGCGCTGGTCGGCAGGGGCATCGGGTATGTACGCAAGCGGCGAAAGCTGTTCTATTGCGGTACGTTTTCGCTGTTGATCGCCGCTGTGATCACACACGCGCTGTTCAACACGCTGATCCAGTCGCAGTACCGGGGGCTCGCATTCATCCTGGTGATCGTCCTGTACCTGCCGCGGGCGGCAAAGGTGTTCAGCCGACTCGGCCTGAAGTGGAAGAAGGCAAGCGGCTGACGCGACCTTTCGGGATGCGGATCGGATGGGGCGCGCCGCCGGCAGGGGGACCGCCGGAAGTGTTATATTTCGGTTAAATGCCGATGCCCGCCTGTTTTCATGAAGTTTCAGTGGACAATCGATGGACATCGGATGATAGAATAGACCGCATAAGACGGACATAAGGAACGGACAGGCATATATCCGTACGCGCGAAAAGGGAGGAAAAGGCAGGATGAAGAACAGGCGGTTCATGAGCGTGCTGCTCACCACGGTGATGGTGCTGAGCATGTTCGCAGGCATTCCGTTCCCGGCAACGGCCGCGGAGGCGGCCGTGACGGTCACCGACTGGAGCGGGCTGCAGAACGCGATGAACAGGGCTTCGGCCGGGCAGACGATCCGGCTGGGCGCGGACATCAAGTGCACAAAGAACGGCGGGGACCGAATCAAGGTGGACGGGAAGACCGTCACCCTGGACCTGAACGGCCACACGCTGGACCGGAACCGCGACAAGCAGGACGACGACGGCCACGTGATCGAGGTGCTGGGCAAATCGGTGCTGACGGTCACGGACAGCTCGAAAGGCGGCAAGGGCGCCATCAAAGGCGGCTACGCGGAGCGCGGCGGCGGCGTGAACATTGCCAAGGACGCGACGCTGATCCTGAAGGGCGGCACGATCCGTGACAACAAAGCCAAGTGGGGCGGCGGCATCTACGTGCACGGCACGCTGAAGCTGCAGGGCGGCGTGATCGCGAAGAACCATGCGAACAACAGCGGCGGCGGCATCCACATCGGCAGCGACGGCAAGGTGCAGGACTGCACGGGCGGCACCGTGACGGAGAACACGGCGGACGACTGCGGCGGCATCTACAACAGCGGCTCGAAGAGCGTGACGATCGCGGGCGTGACGATCAGCAAGAACACGTCCGAGCAGGGCGGCGCCGGCTTCAACAACAATAAAGACGGCAAGGCGACGCTGATCAACTGCGTGATCACGGGGAACACGGCCGATGGCAACGGCGGCGGGTTCTTCAACCAGGAGGATTGCGAGCTGACGCTGGACGGCTGCACTGTTTCGAACAATACGGCCAAGGGCGTCGACGGCGGCGGCGTTTATACCAAAGGAACGCTGACCGTCAAGGGCGCATCCAAATTCGAAAACAACTATTCGTTCAATTCGGGCGGCGCGATCCGCGTGAAGGACGGCACGACCACCATCGAGGGCGGCTCGTTCACCGGCAACGAGGCGGGCGACAGCGGCGGCGCGATCTACGTGAACGACTCGACGCTGAAGCTGTACGGCGGCA